>JAITVZ010000152.1 GCA_031285505.1 Propionibacteriaceae bacterium | reverse complement strand
AAGCAAGAGGCCGATTATCTGTTGATCCATGGCCTGCTCCATCTCCTGGGGTTCGATCACGCTGAGCCGGCCGAGAAGGCGGTGATGTTCGCCTTGAATGATCAGATCATCGCCGATTGGGGCAAGCAAGAGGCCAACAGCCGATGACCCACCTGGTGATCGATGTCGCCGTCGCCCTGCTGGCTCTGCTGATGGCGGCCTTTTTCGCCGCAATTCAAGAGGCATTCTCGGCTTTGACCAAGGGGCGGGCCCACAAGCTGGTCGAGGATGAGGTCAAAGGTTCGGCGACCATCGCCGACATCGCCGCTGATCCGGCGCCCACCGTCTCGACGGCCCAATTTCTGCGCTTGCTGGCTGAGGTGACGGTGGTGATCGTCGCCGTCGATCTGGTGCAGGGCTGGTGGTTCACCGGGGTCGGCGCCTTGGTCACAGCTGGCGTCATCGGCGTCGTCGCCATCTTCATCATTGTCAGTGTGGCTGGTCGCACCATCGGCCAACAGCGTTCGACCGCGGTGGTGCGCTCCACGGCTCGATTGATGAAACTGCTGGTCAGCCTGCTGTTCTTCATTCCGAAGTTGATGATCGTCATCGGTAACGCGATCACTCCAGGGCGCGGTTTCCCCGATGGCCCCTTCGCCTCGGAGGATGAGTTGCGCGAGTTCGTCGATCGAGCCGAGGCCTCCAATCAGATCGAGGCCGAGGAGAAGCGGATGATTTACTCGGTCTTCGATTTGGGAGACACGTTGGTGCGCGAGGTGATGGTGCCCCGCCCGGACGTCGTTCACATCGACGCCGACAAGACATTGCGGCAGGCCATGTCATTGGCGCTGCGGTCCGGCTTCTCGCGTATCCCAGTGACATCGAGCAAGGGATTGGACGACGTCACCGGCATTGTCTACCTCAAGGACATCGTCAAGCGGGTGTTCGATGCTCCCGACGCCCAATCAACTGAAACAGTCGGCGCTTGGTTGCGTCCGGCCACCTGGTGCCCGGATTCCAAGCCGGCCGATGATTTGTTGCGCGAGATGCAGTCCGATCATTCGCACATGGCGGTGGTGGTCGATGAGTTTGGCGGCACTGCCGGCATCGTCACCATCGAGGATCTGCTTGAAGAGATCGTCGGTGAGATCCAAGACGAGTATGACCGGGAGATCGCCCCGGCCACCGAAATCGAGCCGGGGGTTTGGCGGGTGTCGTCGCGCTTGTCGCTGGCCGATCTCGGGGAGTTGTTCGGGCTCGATTTGACCGATGATGACGTCGATTCGGTGGGCGGCATCATGGCCAAGGTGTTGAACATGGTGCCGATTCCCGGATCCCACGTCGAGTGGCAGGGGCTCGATCTGACGGCTGATCCCTACGCCGGTCGTCGCCACCAGATCGCCAGTCTGGTGGTTCGCCTGGCTGCCGATGCCGATCAATTGGACCAATCCAATGTATCGCCCAACTCGTCAGGCGACACTTCCGGGTCAGTGGCGGTTCCAGATGACAGCAGCGCCACTGGATCGGTGTCGGCTGGGCCGATGTCGAGCAACACCAGCGATTCAGTCAGCCCCTTCCAGCAGCCCCAGGAGGATTGATGTCAGATCATCGTTCAGGTTTCGCCTGTTTCGTCGGGCGGCCCAACGCCGGCAAGTCGACTCTGACCAATGCCCTGGTCGGCCAGAAGGTGGCGATCGCCTCCGACAAGCCGCAAACCACTCGCCATGTCGTCAAAGGCATCATCACTCGCCCAGATGGCCAGCTGGTCATCCTCGACACACCGGGCGTCCACCGGCCCCGCACCCTGTTGGGCGAGCGTCTCAACCAGCTGGTTTATGACACCTGGAGTGAGGTTGATATCGTCGCTTGCTGCCTGCCGGCCAATCAACACATCGGCCCGGGGGATCGCTACTTGGTCAGTCAGGTGGCCGCTCTGCACCAGCGACCGCTGCTGTTGGCTCTGGCCACCAAGACGGATCTGGTCTCGCCGACCCGCTTGCGCCAGCATCTGCTCGACATACAGGCCCTTGAACAGGAGTTGGGCCTCACTTGGCGTGACATCGTGCCAGTGTCAGCGGTCGACGGGGAGAACATCGACCTGCTGCGCGATCTGCTGATTGACCTCTTGCCCGAAGGGCCGGCCTATTATCCCGATGGTGAGGTCACCGACGAGCCGGAGGCCACTTTGATCACCGAATTGATCCGCGAGGTGGCGCTGGCCGAGGTCCACCAGGAACTGCCGCATTCGATTGCGGTGACGATCGAAGAAATGGGTCGCCGCGCCGGTCGCCCCGAGAACAAGCCGCTGTTGGACATCTATGCCAACCTGATCGTCGAGCGAGATTCACAAAAGCCAATCATCCTCGGTCGTCAGGCCAGCCGCCTGCGGCTGATCGGGACGCAGGCTCGCCAACGCATCGCGCGGCTGGTTGGGATGCCCGTCCATCTTGATTTGCAGGTCAAGGTGGTCAAAGAGTGGCAGCGTGACCCGAAAGCGCTGAATCGCCTGGGATTCTAACAACAATCGTTTGTTCTACCTGATCAACCATTGTTTCCATCTGGCAAGGATGAATGGTCATTAGCTGATTGTGCTGGGTTATCGCACCGGATTACCGCTCAACTAGCTTGATGAGTCATACTTATAGCAAGTGAATGTCGTCTGACTGGGAAAAACAGGGGCCCGTGCAGGGGGGGTCAGCGGCACTCGTTGGAGGCATTATGGGTGTGCGCAGTCGCCCGTCGCTCGGACTGCTGCTGATGATTGTGGTCACGATCGCTTTGGTCATGACCCCTTTTTGGCCTGCCCAAGCCAGTCCAGCCGATGTCGGCGAGAACTCCCAGCCGGAAGGCGGCCAAACCTATCTGGTCAACGACTTGGACATTGAGTTCACCGACCGATATTGGACCAGTGCCGATGCTCCTTGGACGGGTGAAGGCCTGGATGATGAGGCGGTATGTGCCCATGGCCAGGCCATCACCTTGACCGGGTTGGCTGATACGACTGTGGCCGATCGCGTCGAATCCCTGGTTGATGACACCCAGACGGCCTATCTGAAATCTCTTTGGCAGACCAAGCGTCTGCTGTCGATTGACTCCTGTGGCGGCGTGGGCGGTGACCAGCCCAGCCAGCAGACGGGTTATGTTGATTTGTTGGTCACACCGCAAGCCAATTTCGCCGGCCTGTTGTCGATTGGCTTGACCGCCCGGCAGCCCGCCGATCTGGCTGAAGCGGTGCTGCCAGGAATCAACGTTCGTCTGGATGACGCCTCGATCTTGGAGCTGCCCGATCTGTTCGTGCCCGGCACAGATTTGGCGGCGATGCTGGCCGAGCAAGCGCCTGCTTCTTTCCCACGCGGTCTCGACGAGGCCACTTTGAATCAGTGGGTCAAGCTGATTGAGCAGGACCCCAAGCAGCCGTTCAGCTTCACTGAGTCGAGCGTGACCTTGGCGATGGGGCTTGCCAATCAGGCGGATGCCAAGACCAGTCCCGATCAGTCGCCGCCTGGGTTGACTGCCGCCGTCAGCCTTGATCTGACGGCGGTCTGGCCGACTGTCGCCCTCTACCAGCTGGTCGATCCCAGTGCTTTGTTCGACAATCAGGCTCCGCTCAAGTCATGCCCGGTGTTGACCGCTTACCATCCGCCGCAGCCGACGGCGACTGCGACCCCTGCCGAACAGTCTTCCTTGCCGTCACCGTCGCCAGATTCCAGCCAGACCGTGCCCGACACAACGCCGACCGATTCAGGCCAAGATTCATCATCGGCGCAGTCAGACGACCTCTGGCAGGCCAGTTACTGCTGGTCGCCCCAGACCAGCCAACTCGGGCAGTGGTCGACCGATTTCGCAACTGACCAGCACGACTTTGTTTTGCCGATTGATGCCGCGGCGATCTGGCGTGTCCAGTCCAGTCCAGAACGCTTGACCTGGGCGGTGTCGGCCGACGACACGGCCGGTTCGACCCTATCGATCAATCTGCCGGTGAATCGCACCTCCGAGGCGATCAGCGATGTGATTCGGCTGGAGGTGATCAACCCCGACAGCGGTTTGGCGGAGATTGGCACGATCAGCATCGAGCAGGGCGCTTTGACTGCCCCATCGCGGCTTCAGGTCAGCAGCGCCAATGCGTCGGTGGTCCGGGGCAATGTGGCCTCAGTGGCGCCGCTTGCGACCACCGTCACCTTGAATTGGCCGAACGGTGAGCATGTGACTGTGCCCGTCGATGCTGCGGGCTACTGGCAAGCGGACACCCCCACAGGCGTTGGCTCCGGCCAGTTGACGATTGTCGCCACCTTGGCTGATCAAAGCTCATCACCGACTGTGGTCACCCTCGATGCCACCGCTCCGGCCCAGCCCAGCTTGGTCGAATTGACCGCCGATCGCCTGTCCGGGTGGTTGGCGGCGCCAATCGACGCTGGGACTGTCCTGCGCGTGGCCACTGCCGCCGGGCAGCAGCTCTGCCGCTTGACCCTGCCCGGCTCGACTGATCAACCTCAGGATTGGTCCTGTCCGCTGCCGCAGACCATCACCAGCGACACTGACCTCCAAATCAGCGCCACCGACCTGGTCGGCAATCGATCATCTTTGACTGCCCGCTTGGATGTCACCGCGCCCCCGACGCCCCAAATCAGTTGGGTCTCAGCCACAGCCGTTGCTGGCACCGTTGATAACGGGGTCGATGAGCAAACGGTGGTTCGATTGACCTGGGGTGAGTCTGGCAGCGCTGATGCGCCGGTGGCTGCTAGCGGGGTCTGGTCGCTTGACCTGCCGGCGGGAGTGGTGGCCGTGGGTGCGGTCTTAAAAGCTGAAGCGATCGATGGTGTGGGGCATCATTCGGCACCGCTGCTCTACACCGTGGCCGCGTCGGCCATTGGACCGTCTCCCGATCAATCAGCCATCAGCTTGGACCAATCCAGCATCACCGTCGATGTGCCGCCCTGTGGTGAGCCCGTCGAGATCAACCCCGATCACCTGACCGCTTCGGTGTTGGTCCGTGACAATGACGGGGCGCCCCTGCCCGGCGCGACGGTCCATTTCGTGATGGAGGGCGGGTTGGTCGCTGGTCAGGACTACGCCGTGGCCGATGATGACGGTCTGGCCAGCTTGAGCATCATCCCAGATAGCGCTGGTCTGATCGATGGCGCCCCAGCCTTGATTCACGCCTTCGTCCAGGTCGGTGATGATGAGATCGAGCTGGCGGGCTCACCAGTGAGCCCCGAGGTGATCGTCAATCAGCCGGCGATCCCGGCCAGCCGCCCGACCCTGACCCTGGGGCGCGAGGCAGCTACCCCAGCCGATGGTCACGAGACCCAGGCGGTGAGCGTCGATTGGATTGATGGCTGTGGTCGACCGATGGCCGGTGTCAGTTTGACAGTCAGGGTGACCGGATCAGCCCAGCTAGACTATGACAGCATTCAACTCGACAGTCGCGGCCAAGCGCGGTTGAAGCTCACCGATCAGGTTGCCGAGACTGTCAATTTGACGGTTGAGTCACCGGTCGCCCCGGCGGATCCGCCGCTGGTGGCGCTCGGCCCGATGGATTTTGACCCGGCCGCCAGTTTGGTCAGCGTCGTCTTCCAGGCCGATCAACCCAGCCCAAGCCAGTCACACCTGGATGTTGGTGAGACCTTGGTCGAAGCCGATTGCAGTGGCCAAGGCGTGCGTCGTTTGACCCTGAGCGTGGCCGATGCCGATGGACATCCACTCTTGGATGTGCCGGTGCGTTTCGCCGCCGATCCGACCTTGCAGTTGAGCAGCCTGACGGGCCGATCCGATGCGGCTGGCCTGGTCCAGGTCGATCTGTCCGGCCCGGTCGGCGCCAGCGGCACGGTACAAGCCTGGTTGGAGGGCCCCGATCAGACCTTGAAGGTCTTGGCGGGTCCAGCCACGCCGGTGGCCGTCGTCGCTGGTTGTGCCATCACGGCTGCTCCTCAGGCAATCACCGCCAGCCTGTCGGGGCGTCTGCCCCAAGCTGATGGGCGCGACCAAGCCCAATTGACGGTGATGGTGGCCGATGTCAATGGCCGACCGATTGCCGGTTTGGTTGATTCAATCCAACTGGTCGGCGACCCGGCCTTGCAGATCAGTGGGCTGACCGATCAAGGCGACGGCCGTTACGTCGCTTACATCAGCTCGCGTCAAGCCGGTCGATTTTCGATTGTGGTGTCGATGACGGCCGCCGACGGCACGCAGCGCTCCATCTCCGGCGGCGCAGTCCAGATCCGCTTCATCCCGACTCTGGTGGCCACCGTCGCAGCCGACCTGGCCTATGGTCCAGTGCTGGGCCACGGTGGCGCCCATCTGGCCAATGGCCAAGACGCCGGAGTCATCACCGTTCGTCTGACCGGTCGGTCTCAAGAAGGTCAGGCCATGGCCCTGGTCGGTCAACAAGCCAGTCTGTCGGTCGCTGGCCGGTCGTTGAGCACGCCAACTCTGAATGTTGATCCAGCGGCGACCGGTTTGGTGATTGGCGGCTTCACCGAAACGCAGCCTGGTGTCTATCAAGCGCGGGTGGCCGCCAGTGCGGCGGGAGACTTCGCGCTGCAGGTCAGTTGGCGATCCGCCGGGGGCACAGCGGTCGATGGTCCACCGGTCAAGATCAGCTTCAGCAGCGAATGACCCTGAAGCGGGCTGGAGAGCTGATTCCTCTGCTTCTGATCACTGGCCGAGCGTCGCCTATTGGTCGGTTCATAGCCACAACTGCCCCACAGCCAGTCAAGTTGACGCCGACTCACCCCAACCGACGGTGGTCATTTCCCGGGCTGATCGGGTCAGCGGGTTAGACTGGGCCCCATGTTGCGTCCCTGTCAGCAGCCCTCGCCCATGCCGTTCCACCGTTACCGGCCGTTTCAGCCTTTGAGTCTGCCGGATCGCAGCTGGCCCGATCAGCACCTGACCCAGGCGCCGCGATGGTTGTCGACCGATCTGCGTGACGGCAATCAATCGCTGATCGACCCGATGACGCCCACCCGGAAAATGCGGATGTTCGACTTGCTGGTCAAGCTCGGTTTCAAGGAGATTGAGGTCGGTTTCCCGTCGGCTTCAGCCACCGAGTTCGACTTCGTCCGGGCGCTGATCGAGCAGGACAAGATCCCCGACGATGTTCATATCTCAGTCTTGACGCAGGCCCGTCCAGAGTTGATCGAGCGGACCGCCCAGAGCCTGATCGGCGCCAACAACGCGACGATCCACATGTATAACGCATTGTCAGACCTATTTTTGCGGGTGGTGTTCCGCAACACCAGGGCTGAGACCATCGATCTTGCCCGCCGGGGCACCCAGCTGGTGATCGACGCCGCTGCCAAATACCTGCCCAACACCGATTTTGGCTATGAGTATTCACCGGAGATCTTCACCCAGACCGACACCGTTTTCGCCCTGGAGGTCTGCGAGAACGTCATCGAGGTCTGGCAGCCGGATGTTGACCGGGAGATCATCCTCAATCTGCCGGCGACCGTCGAGATGTCGACGCCAAACACCTACGCCGATCAGATCGAGTATTTCGGCCGCCACATCTCCCATCGTGATCTGGCCTCGGTCTCGCTGCACCCCCACAATGATCGAGGCACGGCGGTGGCGGCGGCGGAGCTTGGTCAAATGGCTGGCGCCGATCGGGTTGAAGGTTGCTTGTTCAGCCATGGCGAGCGCACAGGCAATGTCGATCTGATCACTTTGGCGATGAATCTCTATTCCCAAGGGATCGATCCCCAGCTGGATCTGAGCGACATGGACGGTATTCGCCGCACCGTCGAATACTGCACCGGCTTGCCGGTCAATCCGCGCCATCCTTATGCTGGTGACTTGGTTTACACCGCTTTCTCCGGGTCGCACCAGGATGCCATCAAGAAGGGCCTCGACGATCTGGCAGCTCAAGCCGAGGCCGGCGGCGCCAGCCTCCATCAGATTCCCTGGCAGGCTCCCTATCTGCCGATCGACCCGTTCGATGTCGGTCGGTCCTATGAGGCGGTCATCCGGGTCAACTCCCAGTCTGGCAAGGGTGGCATGGCTTACCTGATGAAGACCGACCACCACTTCGATTTACCACGCCGGCTCCAACTGGACTTCTCTGGGGCCGTCCAGCGTTACTCCGACGCCACCGGCAAAGAGGTGACCAGCGCCGAGATTCTCCAACTGTTCAGCGATGAGTATCTGAGCGGAACCAGCCCCTTGTCCCTGATTGGCGCGTCAGTCAATGTCCGCGATGGCGTCTATCAAGTGGCAGCTGACATCGTCGATCATGGTCAATCTGAGTCGATCAGTGGTGAGGGCAACGGCCCCGTGTCAGCCTTCGTTGACGCCCTGAGCAGCCGCGGTTACGCAGTGCGGGTGCTCGATTACGCCGAGCATGCCCTGTCAGCCGGCGGTGACGCCCAGGCGGCCGCCTATGTTGAAGCCGAGGTCACGGTCGGCGGTGAGGCCAGCCTCTGGTGGGGGGTTGGGGTCGACGCGTCAATCGTCACCGCCTCGCTCAAGGCCGTCGCGTCGGCGGTTGATCGGGCTTATAGCCGTCGCGATTAATCAGGGGTCTGGCTAGTGTCCTGCGCCGTTAATTCGTTGCAGAATTGGGGTTATCTGCGGTGCCTCGCAGCGTTGTCGTCGGTCGCGATATGTCCAAATCGCTCCCTCCTCCGCCTTGCGATCCACCACACCTGACCCCAATTCCTTATCCACCGAATTAACGGCGCAGGACACCAGCTGGCAGCGGTTCATTTTCGCTGCCGCAGGGTAGACTGCCGCTATCGCCGTCTGAAAGGAGGCCGCCGTGGCCTACGTCATCGCTCAGCCTTGTGTTGATGTCAAAGACCAAGCCTGCGTCGAGGAGTGTCCGGTGGATTGCATCTACGAGGGCGAGCGCACCTTGTACATCAACCCGGATGAATGTGTCGATTGTGGCGCTTGCGAGGCCGTCTGTCCGACCCAGGCGATCTTCTACGAGGATGATTTGCCGAGCGAATGGGCCAACTACGCCAGCATCGCCCGCGAATTTTTCGCTGGCATGGGTGAGTTGGGTGGGGCTGCCCGGGTCGGCAAGATCGATCATGATCATCCCTTCATCGCCGCCCTGCCGCCCCAAGCCTGAACCTGAATCTTGTGATGGCCCATCGCCGCCCGAATCTGCCCGATTTCCCATGGGACACCATCGCTGACGACATCGCCTTGGCACATCGTCATCCCGACGGCGCCTGCGATCTCAGTGTCGGCACGCCGGTCGATCCCACGCCGGATATCGGTCAGCGCGCTTTGACCGGCGCCGCCGACTCGCCCGGCTATCCGACTGTGGCCGGGACACCGGCGATGCAGCAGGCGATCATCGATTACCTGCAAAATCGTTGGCGATCTGTGTCGCTGAGTCCGCAAGCGATCATGGCGACCATCGGCAGCAAGGAGTTCGTCGCCCAGGCGCCCTGGTTGCTCGGGGTCGGGCTGGGTGCCACAGTGGTGATTCCCGAAGTGGCTTACCCGACCTATGAAGTCGGAGCGGTGATGGTCGGCGCCCGGGTGGTCCGGGCTGATCACCCTGACGCCCTGGCTGGCGTCACTCCCGATCTGATCTGGTTGAACAGCCCGTCCAACCCGACCGGCGCGGTGATGTCCGCTGCAGACTTGGCTGGTTGGGTCGAATTCGCCCGCAGCGTCCCGGCGGTGCTGGCGGTGGACGAGTGTTACGGCGAGTTCGGCTGGCAGGCTGATCCGGTGTCGGTGCTCGATCCTCGTGTCAATGGGGGTAGCCTCGAAGGACTGATCGCTTGTTTCTCCTTGTCAAAACGGTCAAACTTGGCTGGCTACCGGGCCGGTTTTCTGGCCGGTGATCCAGGGATAGTCCAGGCGATGCTGGGCGTGCGCAAGCATCTCGGCATGATGGTGCCGACTCCAGTTCAGGCGGCGATGGTCGCCCTGCTCGGCGATCAAGGCCATGTGGAGCGTCAGCGTCAGCTTTATCTGGATCGTCGCTCCCGACTGAGCGCGGCTTTGCTGGCCGCTGGTTTCCGGATCGATCAATCGCAGGCCGGGCTCTATCTGTGGACCACCCGCGGTGATTCCGGGCGACAGGCCGCGCATTGGTTGGCCAGTCGGGGTCTGATCGTCGCTCCGGGTGATTTCTACGGGCCCAGGGGCCGCGATCATGTGCGGATCGCCCTGACTGCCAGTGATGAGCGGATCGATCAGGCCTGCGCCCGACTAGTGGTTTGAAGTCGCCGGCTGACCGATTGATCGCCAGGATCGGACCCCATCGACTGACTGGTCGGGGAAGTCAGTCAACCTTGGCTCAACAGCCAGCCATGGATTGGCGGCACTGGTCGGCACCAATCAGACCAAAGCCGACGACGACAAGGTGAAGATAGTTGACAAAGGGCAATAAATGATGTCAAGTAGACCATGTGATATGGTTCTCGACGTAGCCAAGCCATTGGCTACACCGCGTGATGGCAGGAAGTCGGTCCAATCCCGACACTGACCCGCAATGGTGGATCGGCCCAGCCGATGAGTCCAAATGCTGTCCTTGCGCGGGGCGTTCCATCCGTCGAGGTCTGCGGAGGATTGCGCCACGTCCTGGACGTGAGCCGGTCCTTCGGATCGCTCATTGAAAGGCATGAAGATGCGTCCTGTTGCCAAACGTCTGGCAGCCACCCTTATTCCCCTCAGTCTTTGTCTGGCCTGGCTGGGCGCTGCCCCGAGCTTGGCCGAAGAGCCGACGGTGTCGTTGACGCCCACTAGTGAGACTGCCAGCGGCCAAGCATGTGATTCCGGTCAAGGCGTCACTTTGGCGGTCGACTATGCCGGTGACGGGTCGAATGTCAAAATCGCCTGTGGCCCGGCCGGTGGCTCGGTTTTCGAGGCCTTCACCGCCGCCGGTTTCAAGCTCGACTCTGCGGCTTACGTCACCAGCATTGATGGTGTGCCGGCTCATGCCAGCGACGAGAACGACCCCTGGGGCATGGGTGGTTACTGGGCTTTGTACACCTCAACCACCGATGGCACGGCGGCCGGCGATCCGAGCGACAACTGGGTCTTTGCCACGGTCGGGGCCGGCGACAAGCCGGTACAGGTCGATCAGGCCTACATCTGGCGCAACGAGACCACATGGTCTTGCATGTTCGCCAAGGATCCCAACGATCCGAATGCGGCCCAATATGCCGAAGATGACCCCCAAGGTTGTGTCGTCTCGCCAGCTTTGCCGAGCTTGATCGCCACGCCAGGCACGACCCTGGTCGAACAGCCTGCAACCGTGGTGCCGGCTTCCGCCAACGCTGAGGCGGCGGCTGGCTGGTTGGCTCGGCAGCTGGCAGCCAATGGTGATGTCGCCTCGGCCAGCGGCGTCACCGACTGGGGTCTGACCATCGACGCCATGATCGGTCTGGTGGCTGCCGGGGTGGCCGGTGACCAGGTCGCAGCCTCTGCCGCCAAGCTCTATGCCTCCGATCAGGCCTACATCGGTGCGGTGGCCGACATCAGCACTAAGTGGTCGGCCATCGCCAAGACTGCCTGGGCCCTGGCTGTCATCGGGCTCGATCCGACCGCCTTCCCGACCAGCGAGGGGCCGCGCAACCTGCTGGCTGATCTGCGGTCGACCATCAACACCGAAGACAGCCTGCGCAACGACGACGGCAGCCTCAACCCCGACTATGGGTCCTTTGTCAATGCCGCCAGCGACAATGCCTTCTCCCACTCGCTGGGCGTGCTGGCACTCGCTCGCACGCAGGCCGGTTCACCCGATGCGGTCAACATCTGGCTGCAGAATCAGCAGTGCAGCAGCGGGACCAACCACGGCGCCTTCGGCTGGGGGGACTCCTGCCAGGTGCCAGACACCGACACGACCGCTCTGGCGGCCCAGGCCCTCTTCGCGGCCGGGACCACCTGGGCCAATCCCATCTCGAACCTGGCCATTCAGTGGTTGGAGACCCAGCAGGACGCCTCTGGTGGCGTGGCGAACAGTTGGGGCACTGGCCTCAACTCCACCACCACCGGCCTCTACGCCCAGGCAGCCAGCGGTCCGGCCAAGCTGATCCGGGCCGTGGACCAGAAGAGCCAGGCCGTCGACTTCCTCGGTGGTCTACAGATCAATTGCGCCACTGTGGCGGCCAACCCGGCGACGCTCAAGACTGACGATCTGGGGGCGGTGGCCCTAAATGCCGACCGTTTGGCTGATGTCACTGGCACTGAGGGCCCGGGTGATTCCGGCGCCGACACCTTCCGGACGACGACCCAGGCTGTCTTGGGCATGGCTGGGGTGCGAATGGACGATCTCAGTGTTCAGGGCATCAGCGCCGCCACGCCAACGGCCTCCTGCACGCCGGCTGCCAGCCCCAGCGACGATCCGTCGACGGCGGTCGATCCGCCTGCCGCGCCGGCCCCGAGCAATCCGGCCACCACGGCGACCACCCCGGTGGGCTCAGGGCCGGGCGCGACCGCTCACACCGGTGGTCAGGTGGCGCAAGCCTCACTGCCATTGACTGTCGCCGCACTATCGCTGCTGGCGGGGTGTGGCTTGGTCACCTGGGCTTGGCGACGCCCGGCCCAGATCAAGGATTGACCTTGAAACGAGGCATGACGGGGCTGATCGGCTTGGCGCTGTTCAGCTCCGTCCTTTGGTCGATGGCCACCCCGGCAGCGCAGGCTGCCGGGGTGGCGCGCAGCGGTGTTTGCACCGGCGACGACCCGGCGGCAGTCACTTTGGTGATCGACGCCAGTCGGGCCGGTGGTGGGCTGTCAACTGTTTGCGTGTCGAATTTCTCGGGCAACGGCTTGAACCTGTTGGACGCCGCTGGTGTCAGCCACGAAGGCACGGCCAAGGACGGCGCCTCATTCGTCTGTCGTTTGAATGGCCTGCCCAGCGCCGACCAGGAGTCGTGTGTCACGACTCCACCGATGTCCGCCTACTGGTCCTATTGGTCAGCCACACCGGGTGGCTCCTGGGGCTATGCCGCGCGTGGGGTGACTGGCGCCGTCACGGTTGGCAGCTATGTCGGTTGGTCCTTCGGTTCGATGCAAGCCCCAGGGGTGGGCACCCCTGCCTGGGCGCCGGCGACACCGCCACCGGCCCCTGACCCGATTCCAGCCCCTGATCCCGTCCCGGTGGACCCAGTCCCAGTGCCTGATCCTGCCCCGGCCGGGCAGGGATCGTCGACTGATGGCCAGGCGGGGGGACCAGGCGTAGGTGCCGATGCGACTGGCAGCGGCAACAAGTCCAGCACGGCGGGTCAAAGCCAGGCGACCGGCTCCGGAACGGGCGCGTCGGCCGGTGCCGTCGCCACCGACGCGACGGTCAACAGTGACGGCCAAGTGCCGACCGAAGCCCCAGCCGATCCGGCAACTTCGACTGCCAGCTCCAGCGCTTCGCCAACAGCCGGCGCCAAAGCCAGTCATGCGACCCAATCGACTCCTGAGACGACGCCAGGCGGATCGGAGTCGGAAAGCGGTGCCAGCGGCACGGCCTTGGGCACGCTGATCGCCCTGGGTGTGCTGGTGGTGGCAGCGGCTGGGGGTGGCGCCTATGCCTGGCGATTGCGGCGCCGAGGTCGCTGAGTGATGATCGAAGCTGGCGCCAACCGGCCCTTCCATCCGGCCGCCTGGTGGGGCTGGGCGCTGGCCGTGGCCGTGGTCGCCACGCGCACCACCAACCTGCTGTTGCTGGTCTTGCTGGCGATGGTCTTGAGCCTGACTGTGATGATCAAGCGGAGCAGCGCCCCTTGGGCCTTGGGCTTTCATCTCTATGTCGCCATCGCCGCCTGGGTGATCCTGATCCGCTTGTTCTTCGCTGTCGTCTTCAATGGTGGGGCTGGTTCGACCATCTGGATCGACCTGCCGACCTGGCATCTGCCTGGGCCCTGGGCTGATGTCGCCCTCTTTGGTCCGATCAGTGCTCAGGGCGTGGTGACGGGGCTGGCCAACGGTGGGCAGCTGGCGGTGATGATCCTGGCAGTCGGCGCGGCCAACACTCTGGCCAATCCGAAACGTTTGTTGGCGGCGGTGCCGGCGGCGCTGTATCAGTGGGGCACGGTCATGGTCATCGCTTTGTCGGTCTTTCCCCAATTGGTCGAATCGGTTGGTCGGATCAACCGAGCCCGTCGTCTACGCAGTGACGAGTCGCGGCGCTGGCATGTCATCAAAGAAGTGGCCATGCCAGTGTTGGCCGATTGTCTCGACCGATCATTGGCGCTGGCTGGATCGATGGATTCGCGTGGCTATGGTCGCCAAGCCGGCGCGTCCCTGACCACCAAGCGATTGACTACCGCCTGCCTGATTGTCGCCATCCTGGCGGCCTGTGTTGGCGCCTACGCCTTGCTCAACACTGGTGCTTTGTCGGCCCGGCTGGGCCTGCCGATGCTCTTGGGTGGCTTGGTGTTGGCGGTGGTCGGCCTGAAGCTGGCGGGAACCAAGGTTCAACGCAGCCGCTATCGACCCGATCGCTTCACTATTCGCGCCTGGGCCCTGTTGGCAGTCGGGCTGATTGCCATCGGTTTGGCCGTGGCGATGAGTCAGTTTGACCCACTGGCGGCCTATCCGCCGGCTAATCTGGCAAGCCTGCCCTTGCTCGACTGGTGGGCCTGTGGGGCAGTGCTGATTCTGCTGTCGGTGCTGCTGATCGCCCCGGCGCCCAGGCGTCCGGTGCCGCTGGCCCCTGAGAACCGGCCCGCCGCCGTTGGGGCCAATGGCCGTTGCAGCAGTGTGAACGCCACCGAGGTAACGGCTGACCCGGCGAGCACCTTGCCTGCGACTCTCCAGCCCGACTTGGCTCGGATCACCGGGTCGGATTGGGCAGGCGTTGATTTCCGTTCACTACTGCGGGGGGCCTGATGATCGACATCCAGCACTTGACGGTGCGCTACAAGCAGACTGATGCGCCGGTGTTGGCCGATGTCAACGCCGTCATCAATGAGGGGCAATTGCTGCTGGTGACCGGCCGGACCGGGTCGGGCAAATCGACGCTGCTGGGCGCGCTCAATGGCCACGTGCCGCGCTTCACCGGTGGCATCATCAATGGTCGGGTGTTGGTCGATGGCCGCGACACTGCTGATTACCATCCCAACGAGCTGGCTGATGTCATCGGCGTGGTCGCCCAGGACCCGGCCCGCGCCTTCGTCGCTGACACGGTCGAGGCTGAGCTGGCCTTTGGCTTGGAGCAACTTGGGTTGGCTCCGGCGGTGATGCGCACCCGGGTGGAGGAGACCATGGATATCCTGGGGCTGGCTGACCTGCGCGATCGAGCCTTGACCAGTCTGTCGGGCGGTCAGCAGCAACGGGTGGCTATCGGCGCGGTTCTGGCCACCGGCGTGCGCGCTTTGGTGTTGGATGAGCCGACGTCGGCCCTTGACCCAGTCTCCAGCGAGGATGTCCTGGCTGCCCTGATGCGCTTGGTTCATGATCTTGGCTTGTTGGTGATCATCGCCGAGCACCGCCTGGAGCGGGTCATCGCCTACGCCGATCAATTGATGTTGGTCGAGTCCGGCCGGGTCCGCGTCGGCGATCCCGCCCAGATGCTGGCAGAATCAGCGCTGGTGCCACCGCTGGTTGAATTGGGCCGGGTGGCTGATTTCCCCCAGGTGCCCCTGTCGGTGCGCCAAGCCCGGGCGATGGCAGGCGGTTTACGTCACCGCTTGGCGATCATCGGTCAGCCAGCCAGCACTTTCCCGCGCCAGCCGGTCGTTTCCAAGATGCCAATCGGATCATCGGCCACCGCGACGACCAGCGGTCCGGCCAATCTGCATTTGGCCAATGTCAGTTTGGGCTACGGCGAGCAATTGGTGGTGGACAACTGCTCCTGGCAGGCCCAGGCTGGTCAGGTGACGGTGTTGATGGGACGCAATGGATCAGGCAAGTCGACGCTGCTGTTGGCTCTAGCCGGAGTGATGGCGCCACGCCGTGGGGAGATTCGCCTGGGCGAGCAGGACTTGACTGCCTTGTCGGGCAGGGCCAGGCGTCGGGCGTTGCGCTTGGTTCCTCAGCAGGCCGGCGATCTGCTTTACCTCGATTCAGTGGCGGCTGAGTGCGCGGTGGCTGATCGGGATGCCGATCGCCCAGCTGGGCGCTGTGCCGCCATCTTGGAGTCGCTGGTGCCAGGCATTCCCGCTGGCCGCCATCCGCGTGATCTCAGTGAAGGCCAGCGTTTGGCCTTGGTCTTGGCGATCCAGCTGACACCGGAACCGGCGGCTATCTGGCTGGACGAGCCGACCAGAGGCTTGGACTACCCGGCCAAAGCCGCCTTGGCTGCCCAGTTGGCCGCCTTGGCGGCGGCCGGGCGTCAGGTCGGTGTGGTCACCCACGATGTTGAGTTTGCCGCGGCCGTAGCTGATCAGATCATCCTCTTGTCGGCCGGCGAGGTCATCGCCCAAGACAGCGCCCAGGCGGTGCTGGGATCATCAGCCCTGTTCGCCTCACAAGTGGCCAAGGTGCTCTATCCGGCTGGTTGGTTGACGCCTTTTCAGGTCGGTCAGGCTTTGGCGGGCGATCATGACTGATCCCAGCCTGGCCATGCCAGCCAAGGGGCGCCGCCGCCAGCCAGGGCAACCCCGCCCGACCGGTCGAACCGCTGATCAAGACCTCAATCAAGCAGTGGGTCTGGGTTGGCGCAGCCGCCTGGTGCTGATCCTGATCAGTCTGGCCGGTCTGGCGATGTTCGCCTGGCCGCTCTGGGTGCCGGCGACGGCCGATGGAGCTGGGACGCCAGCGCCCTGGATGTTCATGGTTTTACTACCGGCCTTGATCGTCTTGCTGCTGGCGCAGATCGCCGATCAGGGGATCGATGTCAAGGCACTGGCCATGCTGGCCGTGCTGAGCGCTGTCAATGCCGCCTTGCGTCCTTTGGGGGCGGGCACGGCTGGTATTGAGACCGTTTTCTTCCTCTTGATTTTGGCAGGTCGGGTCTTCGGCGCTGCTTTCGGATTCCTGCTGGGTTGCACATCATTGTTCGCTTCAGCCTTGTTGACTGCTGGCGTCGGCCCCTGGATGCCCTTTCAGATGCTGGCGTCAGCCTGGATCGGCGCTGGCGCTGGCCTACTGCCGAAGCGTTGGGGACGGCGACCAATCGGCCCTGGCGTCGAGTTGGCGATGCTGGCTGTCTATGGAGTGCTGGTGTCCTACCTCTATGGGGCGATTATGAATCTGTGGTTCTGGCCGTTCATGGTAGGCCTTGGCAGTGACTCGTCCTTGGCCTATCAGCCGGGTGGATCGTTGGCAGTCAACCTCTGGCATTTCTTGCTCTACACCTTGTTGACGTCGACGGCTGTTTGGGACAGCGGTCGAGCCATCACCACGGTGATATTGTTGCTGATCCTTGGCCGCCCGGTGCTGGCGGTACTGCGTCGCACGGTGCGTCGGGCCCGGTTCGATCCCGAAGTGCTCTTCGAGCCGGCGGGTGCGGCGTCGTGGCAACCGGCTCGGGATCAATCGCGGCCGGCATCCGGGCCACCCGAAATGTCATCCAGGGCGGCGGTGATCTCGGGTGGCAAGGCGATCTGATCGGTTTCGAGCAGGGGCACCAGCTGACTGACGTCGCGGGGGCCGACCAAGCAGGCAGTCACGCCAGGCGCGTCGCGGGCCCACAAATGAGCCACTTGAGCCGTGGTCAAACCTAGGCCCTGAGCGGCGTAGGCTGTGGCGGCGACCAATCTATTGGCCGGATCGTCCAGATAGGGTTCGACGAACCAGGACATCGCCGGGTCAGCTGCCCGCGAGCCACTGGGGCGAGCGCGTTGATACTTGCCGGTCAGAACACCTCGTCCCAGGCTTGACCAAGCGATGAAGCCCATTTGCAGGTGGCGCAAGCAGGGGAGAAGTTCCAATTCAGCCCGGCGGGCCAGCAGTGAATACTCGGCTTGGGCGCAGGCGATGGGGCGGTGGCCGCTGGCTTGCTGCCAGCCGGCCATCTCGGCGACCTGCCAGCCGACGTAATTTGACACCCCGACTTGGCGGACCAAACCACGGGTCAGGGCAATCTCCGCCGCCTCCAAGGTGTCGGCGAAATGGGCCTCGTCCCAGGCGTGGATCTGCCATAGATCGATCCAATCGGTGCCCAGCCGGCGCAGTGAGCCCTCCAAATCGCTGATCAAGGACGCCACCGAGTTGTCGATCAACCGAGCGCCGTCGCGTTGGACGAAGCCGGCCTTGGTGGCGATGACCAGGCTGGAACGACGCACAGTCCGGGCCAACATTCGCCCGATCAATGACTCTACCTCGCCCCGGCCGTAGGCCGCAGCGCTGTCGATCAGATTGCCACCAGCGTCGACGAAGGTGCGCAGCATCTGGGCGGCGTCATCGTATGATGTGCGCGCTCCCCAGGTCATTGTGCCCAAGCCGAGGCCGGAGACCATCAGGTCTGTGGAGCCGAGTGGGCGCAGTTGCATGAAGCTCAGCCTAGCGGCTGACGACTTGAGGCAGTGCCTGGATGGCCAGGAACTAGACGGCGCTGATCACCCCGAAAAGCAACAAGGCGACGATCACCAGGCCTAGAGCCACCCGGTAGATGATGAAGGCCGTGAAACGATTCGAGGCGACGAAGCGGAGCAGCCAGGCGATGCTGGCGTATGCGACGAAGAACGAGACCACCGTGGCGATGGCCGTCGGCAGCCAACCGACACCAGTCGAAATGGCGTCGACGTTGCTGGCGGCCTGGTAGATCCCGGAGATGGCCAGGGCCGGTATGCCGAGGAAGAAGCTCCAACGGGTGGCAGTGGTCCGATCGATGCCGCGCAACAGGCCGGCGGAGATGGTGGCTCCAGATCGGGAGACACCGGGAATCAAGGCCAGGCACTGGACCAACCCAATGATGATGGCGTCAACCACACTCAGGGATTGCTCGTCGCGCAGGCCGGAATGCCCCGGGTCGCGACGTCCACCAGTGCGTGACAATTTGGCTGAGTAGCGATCAGCCACCCATAAGACGATGCTCCAGCCAATGAGGGCGGCGGCCACCACCCATAAGGAGCGCAGGGTTGTCTCGATGACGTCGTGGAAGAGCAGACCGATCAAGCCGATCGGGATCGAGCCGAGGATGACTGCCCAACCTAAGCGATAATCGGTGCCGCGCTGGTCAGCGTGAAACAGGCCCTTGAACCAACCAACCGCCAATCGGGCGATGTCACGGCGGAAATAGACGATGGCGGCGATGATGGCGCCGATCTGGATGATGGCGGTGAAGGCGGTGACGTCGATCGAATCGATCTCCATGCCCAGCAGCTTCTCGGTGATGGTCAGGTGGCCGGTCGAAGACACCGGCAGAAACTCGGTGATGCCTTCGACGATGCCGAGGATGATTGCCTCGAACCAGTTCATTGTCGACCTTCCTGCGGGGGAGAACGGGGTGGTGGTGATCGGAACGACCAGCGGTTCGCCGCCCGACACGAACCGGTGCCGCCAAGATTCTACTGCCAGCGGGTGCCTCGATGTCATCTGGCAGATTGTCGATTCCGCATCGATCCGGTGAATCGCGTAAATTGGTTAGCGACAGATTGGATCAGCCCCACCAGTGGGGCGTCGGCGCAAGGAGAAGGGTTGTGAGCCTCAAGGGGCCTGCCAAGGCGGGGGTCGAGCAAATGGGCTTGACACAGGGCATGGTGGTTGAAGAACTGGGATGGGATGACGATGTCGACGAGGACTTTCGTCAAGCGTTGATGGCACTGATCGACGCCGATCTGGTTGAGGAGTGGCCTCAGGGCGTCGACGCAGTGTTGTTGTGGGTGCGATCCGATGATGGTGATGTGGTCGATCTGTTGACCGATGCTTTGGTCGATCTCAGTCCCCGCGGCGTCGTTTGGCTGCTGACGCCGAAAATCGGCCGGCCGGGCTTCATCGTCCAAGCAGAGTTGAACGAGGCGGCGATTGCCGCTGGCCTGGTGTTGACCAGTTCAGTCAATGTTTCAGCTGCCTGGTCAGCCCACAAACTGGTTCGCTCAAAAGGCGGGCCGATCCGCTAAGCTGCATCCGGTCGCGCGGGCGCCCCGGCGCGCCGGGGGCCCCCGCCCCCCCCCCCCCCCCCCCCCCGGCAAAAAAAAAAAAAAAACCCGAGACAAAAAAAA
>JAITVZ010000074.1 GCA_031285505.1 Propionibacteriaceae bacterium | reverse complement strand
TTTGCTCAGACCTTGGGCATCAATCATTGTTGGTGGCTCCCCTCCCAGCCCATGAATCGTTTAGGCTTGATGATACAACCAATACATGCCCGACATAGCATCATGTAGACCTTGGCGCGCCGGATCACGACTTGGGTCGCAGAAGCTCACGGCCAGCCATATAGGGCCGCAGCGCCTCCGGAATCACCACCGATCCGTCAGATTGTTGGTTGTTCTCCAGGATCATGATGATCATCCGGGTCATGGCGCACAGCGTGCCATTGAGGGTGGCTAGCGGGGCGACACCGTCTTCGAACCGACCGCGAATATTCAATCGCCTCGCTTGGAACGAAGTGCAATTCGAAGTCGAGGTGATCTCGCGGTAGCGGCCCTGACTGGGGATCCAACCCTCACAGTCAAACTTGCGCACCGCTGATTGGCCCAGATCGCCGGTGGCGACATCAAGCACATGGAAGGGGATGCCCAAGGAGGCGATGAACTCCTTCTCGTAGCCAAGCAGCCGTTGGTGCTCGGCCACGGCGTCCTCCGGGCGGCAATAGACGAACATCTCCACCTTGTCGAACCAATGGACTCGGAAGATGCCCTTGGTGTCGCGGCCATAAGAGCCAGCCTCGCGGCGGAAACAGGGTGAGTAACCCATGTAGCGCAGCGGCAACTGATCCGCCTCGATCACCTCGTTCATGTGATAGGCCGCCAACGCCACCTCAGAAGTTCCGACCAAGTATTGATCATCGGCCGGCAGGTAGTAGACATCGTCGGCCGCTTGCCCGAGGAAACCAGTGCCCTCCATCGCTGCCGGGCGCACCAACGCCGGCACGATCATCGGCGTCAAGCCCCACTCCAGCGCCTTGGCCACGGCATATTGGGTCAGGGCAAACTCCAGCAAGGCGCCTTCACCCTTGAGCACGTAGAAACGCGAGCCAGAGATCTTGGCGCCGCGATCCATATCGATGGCGTCGAGCAATTCGCCCAGCTCCAAATGATCGCGCACGGTGACGCCCTCGGCGGCGAAATCCCGCGGCTGGCCGACGGTCTCAATGATCACCCCGTCATCCTCGCCACCACGCGGCGCGCCCGGATCGACCGGATTGGGCAGAGTGGCCATCAGCTCGGTGAAGCGCGACTCTGCCACGCCGGTGCCAGCCTCGGCTGTTTTAACCTCCTCAGCCATCGTCTTGGCTTTGGCCAACAGGGCCGGGCGATCATCAGCTGTAGCCTTGGCCACCGCCCGCCCCAATTCCTTTTGCTCAGCCCGCAAAGACTCGAAGTTGGCAATGGCGGCCCGCCGGTCCTCATCGGCCTCAATCAGCGCGTCAATCAGCTCGGGCGACTCCCCCCTGGCCAACTGCGCCTGGCGCAAGGAGTCGGGGTCAGTTCGCAGCAACTTCGGATCAATCATGCTCTCAGCCTATCAAGCATCGCCAGGCCCCCAGCCGTCGGGGCAAAGAGCGACCGGTCGGCTCGCTCGGAGTCACTTTCTTGGCTGTGCCCGACCGTCGGGACAAGGGGCGACCCGCAAGACCTGAACCTGGTTAACCGCAGCCCCCAACCACCCGTCATCTCTTCAGCAATCTTTGCTGACCGCTCTTCGATCCTAGATGGCGACGGGGCCCGCGTCACCAGAGCGCGGACCCCGCTGCTTCAACCCTCAGCGCCCGCTCGCACGGCGCCGCCACAACCCCAATCCACCTGCCAGCAAGAGCAGAGCCAACAAGCCAGCCAGCGCCCCGGCAGATCGGCCAGCCAGACCACCGGTCGCCGCCTGCGCCGGCGAAGCGCTAGCAGCCGGAGCCGATGCCACGCCAGAAGGCGAGCCACCAGCGCTTGGCGATGAGCCGGGCGTGATCGAAGGTGACGGTGTCGGCGACGGCTCACTCGGCAGCGCGGCGAAGGTCACCTGATCGACCAGCAACTCGAACCCGAAACCATCGATCACCAGCCGGGGCGAGCAGCTGCCGACCACAGCCGAGCTGAAGCTGCTTTGATAGGAGCCATCGCCATTATCGGTGAAGGTGACTCGGTCAACGGCTGGCACGGTGTCGCAGCCGATCAGGCGCAGGGCCTGGGCATAGCCGGTCAGCGATTCGTTGAACTCATTGCGCAACCAGACCGTCACAGCATAGGCATCTCGGCCATTGGCGAAGCGGGTCGACGACCCATCGACGCTACTGGCTGCCTCGGCGGCGGTGATCACTGAAGAATCCGGGATCGACGGGCTGGTCGCCGCCGGTTTGCCGGCGTCGTAGGCCGCCTGGTTGGCAGCTGTGTCAAAGACCGACGAGTGCAGTGATTCCAGCAATGACAAGCCAGTGCGCGTGAGCGTGCCCTGGATTTCCGGTGACAAGGCCGATTGGTCGACAGCCTGGCCGTGCTCGACTGCCGCGATCCAAGCGAAGCCCTTCTCCAGATCCTCGCGCTCGACTCCATGGAGATCGGCGTGGATGTTGTTGGCCAAATGATCGCCGGTGCCCAGCAGCTCGAAGACCGGCAGAACCGACTCGAAGTCGTACCACATGCCCGGAGGGGCACTCCAAGGATCGGAATCCACGCCCATCACCATGTAGAGGTAGCGGTCGCCCGCCGCGCTCAAGGCCGCCAGAAAATGGGCGTCGTAAGGCAGGTAGTTGTAATCCTTGAACTGCTTGTAGGTCTCATTCATCCAACCATTGTTTTGATGACTGGCCATCGGCTCATTGCCGCCCATTGAGGTCCATTCAGGATAGCCACCAGCGAAATCCGCGGCGCTGTCGGCGCCGTTGTTGCCGGGATAATCGGGCGAGAACCAGGGCTGCATGTCATAGGTCAAGCCATCTGAGGCATAACGCATGATCGTCAAGCCACCGTAACCGGAGCAGGTCGGCATCGACACGGTGAAACGCTCCTCGAAAGCGCCAGCCACTGCCGCAGCCTTGCCGTAGCGGGACACGCCGTTGACCCATGATTCACCAGTCGAAATGCCCAGCTCAGCGCCAGCGCCGGCTTCTAAGGCGTCGAGCACTTTCGATGCCCCCCAAGCCCAGGCCACCAGATTGCCCGATTGCTGGGTCCAACTGTTGAGGTAGGGATAGAGGTTGAAGAACTGGCCAGTCCGGCTGGTGTCATCGGCGGCCAGATCGCCCGGGTTGATCGAAATCGTGGCGTAACCATTGGCCAAGGCATAGGCCTCTTGACCAACCCCGCCGACACCGACGATCACCGGCCAGCCGCCTGCCGGAGCCACACCCTCGGGCAGCTTATAGGTCATGTTGAAACTGGCAGTGCCCAAGCGGCCCGGCCGGGTGATGGTGACATGAATCACCGGCGTCGAGCTGCATTGGCCCCACCAGTTGCAGGATTGGGCAGTCGTCACCTCATAGGACATCTGCTCATCTGATCCATCGCGCCAGATGCCGTATTCATAGAACTGCAGCATCTGGCGGATCTCGGCGTCGCGGGCAGGCCATTGGTCAGCGTCGGTCACCTTCGTGCCATCGAGCATCGTCAAGACATCCGGCAAGGGATCATGCTGCGGCAAGTCAGCCGCCGGCGTCAACGCGGCGAAAGGCAGGATCGGGTCAAGGGCAGCCAGGGTCTCAGTCAGGCCATCAAAGGCGGCCTTGTAGTCGGCGTTGCTGGACTGCGGGTTGTCCAAAGCGGTCTGGCCATTGGCCATGGCCGGCGGTAGGGTGACGCCATTGGTGTAATCCAACACTGAATAGAGCTTGGCTTGGCTCATCAAGGCCTGCAGGGCGTCGGAGTAGATGTGATTGTCCATGGTGTAAAGCGACGACGTCGAGCCATCGGTCCGGCTGACCTGGGCGGTCATCGATTGACTGGCCAAGGCGTCAACGTCGTCGATGGCGAAGATGCCAGAGGCGGTGTCGGTCAGTGACCAGGTCTTGATGACCGCGCCACTGGCGTCGAGGGCCTGCACCGTCAGGGTCTCGCCAGTTTGGAGGGCGCGGCTAAGACTGACCGTGGCCTGCCCGTCCATCGTCAAAGAGATGCCCTTGTTGGCCGGATTGGAGTTGCTGCCATCGATCACCTCGACGGCGGCATTGTCCAAAGGCGCATCGGCCGGGTTGAGCCGGACATTGGCGATGGTGAACGCCGCCGTGCCGCCGGCATGCTCCATATGAATGTAGATCGACAGGTCGAAACTGCTGGCGCCAATCAAGGCGGCGTTGGCGCGGTTGATCGTCCGCGTCACCTGCTGCAGGGCGGCTGTTGAGGACAGCCCACCGTTCCATAGATTGATGGCATTGTTGGCCCGGGTCGCCCCATAGTCGTAATCCATCGCGGCAGGCATGGCGCCAGTCACGGTGGCCAGCACACCCTCTTTCTTGCCGCCATAGGGGGCGTTGGTCTGGAGGTCGTAGGAGATCGACTGGTAATCCGACAGTTTCGCCCCGGCAGGCAGATTGACCGGGAAGTAGACGAATGAGTCGCCGTATTGCATGTCGGGGCCGTAATTGAAGGTCAGAGCATCGGTTGTCGCCGCCACGGTGCCGTCAGAGTTGGCATTGACTTTCGCCCCCGACAAGTCGATCATCAATCCCGGCGTAGCTGCCTGGGCCGCAGGGTTGAAGGCTCCAAGCAAACTTCCCATTGCCAAGCTGGCGGATAATCCAATGATGGCCAGGCTGCGTGCCATCGGACGATGCTGTCCCATAGTTGTCCTTTCATGGATCGACCATTGATCCATGAACCTAGTTTGAGCTATGACAGCTTGTTAATGCCATTTAGATTTGCCTTTTTTGGCGAACCATTCGAAAGTTTCCACAGTAACGCCTGGGCCTCGATGACGGAACGCCGGAGCCCCGCTGCTGACAATCAGCAACGGGGCTCAGGCTCAGAAGCACTTGGCGCAGCGGCTCACTTGACGGTGGCGAGCAGCTTCTCCATCAGATCGATCGCCGATTCCGGAATGATCGTCCCCGGCGGGTAGATCGACACCGCACCGTCGGCATAGAGCTCGGGGAAGTCAGCCGGCGGGATGACCCCACCGACGGTGATCATGATGTCCTGGCCACCGAGCTTGTCCAACTCTTGGCGCAGCGCTGGCACCAACACCAGATGACCAGCCGCCAGCGACGACACACCGACCACATGGACATCGGAGTCGACCGCCTGACGTGCGACCTCCTCCGGAGTTTGGAAGAGCGGGCCGACATCGACATCCATGCCCAAGTCGGCATAGGCGGTCGAGACCACCTTCTGACCACGGTCATGGCCATCCTGGCCCATCTTGGCGATGAGGATCCGCGGGCGACGCCCGGTTTTCTCAGTGAACTCCTCCACCAGATGCCTGGCTTGATCGACAGCCGGGGTGGCGGCAGTGGCAGCGCTATACACACCAGAGATTGTACGGATCTGGGCAGTGAAACGCCCGAAGACCTTCTCCAAGGCGTCGGAGATCTCACCAATCGAGGCCATGGCCCGGGCAGCGTCGATCGATAGCTTCAACAAGTTGCGCTCTGGGTCGCTGGAATCCTGATTCTCGGCCGCCCAGGTCAGCTTGTCCAACGCCGCCTGGACCGCGCCAGCGTCGCGCTGCGATCGCAGCTGCTCCAGCTTGGCGATCTGCTCAGCCCGCACCGCCGCATTGTCGACCTTCAGGACCGTCGGCGGCTCATCATCGGCCACCAGATACTTGTTGACGCCGATGACCGTCTGCTGACCGGAATCGATCCGCGCCTGGGTGCGCGCGGCCGCCTCCTCGATGCGCATCTTCGGGATGCCAGCCTCGATGGCCTTGGCCATGCCGCCAGCCTTCTCGACCTCTTGGATCAGATCCCAGGCCTTGACCGCTAACTCGTAAGTCAGCTTCTCGACATAGGCCGAGCCAGCCCAGGGGTCGACCGACCGGGTGGTGCCCGATTCCTGCTGCAAAAACAGCTGGGTGTTGCGGGCGATCCGCGCCGAGAAATCGGTCGGCAAGGCGATGGCCTCGTCCAAGGAGTTGGTGTGCAGCGACTGGGTGTGCCCCTGGGTCGCCGCCATCGCCTCCAAGCAGGTCCGCCCGACATTGTTGTAGACGTCTTGCGCGGTCAATGACCAACCCGAGGTTTGGGTGTGAGTGCGCAGGCTCATCGACTTCGGATTCGACGGGTTGAACTGGCGGACCAGTCGAGCCCAGAGCAGACGCGCCGCCCGCATCTTGGCGATCTCCATGAAAACATTCATGCCGGCAGCCCAGAAGAAGGACAGTCGCGGCGCGAATTGATCGACCTTCAAGCCGACGGCCTCGCCGGCCCGGATGTACTCGACACCGTCAGCCAGGGTG
Source organism: Propionibacteriaceae bacterium (assembly GCA_031285505.1). Taxonomy (GTDB): domain Bacteria; phylum Actinomycetota; class Actinomycetes; order Propionibacteriales; family Propionibacteriaceae; genus WQYJ01. Next base: position 6,130 of record JAITVZ010000074.1, on the reverse strand, counting down.
TAGGCCATCTCGATGTCAGCCGTGGCCCCAGCCTCCTGCATGTGATAGCCGGAGATCGAAATCGGGTTGAACTTCGGCATGTTGGCCGAGGTGAAGGCGAAGATCTCCGAGATGATCCGCATTGACGGCGTCGGCGGGTAGATGTAGGTGTTGCGGACCATGAACTCCTTGAGGATGTCATTTTGGATGGTCCCCTGCAACTGCTCCAGCTTCACCCCCTGCTCTTCAGCGGCGACGATGTAGAAGGCCATGATCGGCAGGACCGCGCCATTCATCGTCATCGACACGCTCATCTGATCCAGCGGGATGCCGGCGAACAACTGGCGCATGTCGAGGATCGAGTCGACGGCCACACCGGCCATGCCGACATCACCTTGGACCCTGGGGTTGTCCGAGTCATAGCCGCGATGGGTCGCCAAGTCGAAAGCGATCGACAAGCCCTTCTGGCCGGCGGCCAGGTTGCGGCGATAGAAGGCGTTGGACTCCTCAGCGGTCGAGAATCCGGCGTATTGGCGGATTGTCCATGGCTGGTTGACATACATGGTCGGATAAGGGCCACGCAGGTAGGGCGGCAGGCCCGGGTAGGTCTCGAGGAAATCGAGACCGGCCAGATCGGCGTCGCCGAAGACCGGTGGCACCATGATGTGTTCCGGCGTCTCCCAGACCGAATCGACCGGTGGAGCGCTTTGGCCAGCCGGTGGGTTGGCTGGGCCCAGATCAATCGAATCAAAACGTGGAATGCTCACTTGGCAACCCCCAAACGGTCGAGTGTCTTCGTCAGGAAATCGACGACATCCATGCCGTCGAAGATCTCAGCGTCGATCAGCTGATCAGCGCTCGTGTCGGCCAGCTCGGTCTTGCGACCAGCCAGCAGGACAGTCAGGCCCGCCTGCTTGGCGGCTTTGGCCACGGCCATGCCTTGGGCGGCATAGACCTTGGTCGAAGAGGCCAGGATGACCGTGCTCAAACCAGCGGCCTTGGCCTGATCGACCACCGACTGGGGTGTGGCCCCTTCTTGCTTGTCAATGCTGATGCCGCCGACCAACAACAGATTGCTGGTGAATTGCTCACGGCCCCCGAAATCACGCTGGTCGCCAAGGCAGGCCAGCAGGACCGTTGGCGCTTTCCCTGCGGCGCCAGCCGCTCGAGACCGATCACGCAAGCTCTCAAAGACCTCGGCGTCGCGATGCAGTTGCAAGCCGGTCCAAGCCGGTTTCGCCGGGCGGAGTGTGACATCGGCCAGGCGCTGCTCGTCTTGCAGCGGGAACATCGACACGCCGGTCAAGGGCAATTTGCGGGTGGCCAAGCGCTTGGCCCGCTCGCTGGCGGTGGCGGTGATCCACTGCTCAACCTGGCCGCTGGCCAGGCTTGCCGCCATGCCGCCGGCCGCCTCGATCTCCTGGACCCTGGCCCAAGCCTTGTTGGCCAATTGATCAGTCAACGACTCGAAGACCCAAGCCCCGCCGGCCGGATCCTTGACCGCGCCGACATGCGACTCCTCGGCGGTCAGCAAGGAGATGTTACGGGCGATCCGCCGCGAGAACTTGCTCGGCAAGCCCAAGGCTTGATCGAAGGGCGCCACCGTGATGATGTCCGCTCCGCCAACCGACGATGAGAAAGTGGCGACCGTGGCGCGCAACAGGTTGACCCAGGGATCATCTTTGGTCAGGATGCGCCGGCTGGTAACTGCTTGCTGGCAGGCGCCCCGCTCCGCTTCGATGACGCCGCTGACCTCACCGACCCGGGCCCACAAGCGCCGCAAGGCCCGCAAGCGAGCCACGGTCAGGAACTCGTCGGCACTGGCTGAGACGCGGAAGAGGATCTGACCAAAAGCCTGTGTGGCACTGACACCGCTGGCGTCCAAGTGCCGCAGATATTCGATGCCGCTGGCGATGGCGAAGGCCAACTGGTCGACATCGCCAGCCCCGGCGTCGTCATAGACAGTGGCGTCGACGCTCAAGGCACGCAGGTGTGGATAATGAGCCACCTGCGCGACCCATTCGGCTAGGCCAGTCGACATCCAATCGTTGATCTCCTTAGCAGAGCGCCCGCCCATGACCGCGGCGGCACCGATCGGATCGATGCCCAAGCAACCGACCGGATCCTTGGCCCCCTTGGCGGCCAACCAATCGAGCGTCGCCCGGGCGGCGGCGGATTGCTCGCCAGCCGAAGACACGATGACGGCGGCAGCATCAGGCAAAACCCCATCAAGCACCTTGGCGATGTCGCTGGCGGCGATGGCGTCAGACTCGACCCGCAGGAACACACCTGTGGCCCCGGCGTTCAAATCAGCGTCAATCGCCGCAATCGTCTTGGCCGGATCGGGATCCTCATGCAATTGGGTCAGCACCCACGGGGCCTGCGCCGGCTCAGCGCTGGCGCCCCGGGTGAAGGGCGACTGGCCGGGGAAACCAACCAGCCGATCAGCGTCATGCAGATAGAGCGGATCGATGGTCACACCGTCAACCGTGCTGCTGGTCAAGCGCTTCATCGCCTGCTCGATGGTCAGCTCAGTCCCCGGCGGACGACGACGATTCAAGGCTTTGAGAGTCTCACGCTCCCAATCTTTGCGAGTGGGTGTCGGAAAATCTCCGGCCAACACCATTGGCTCATCGGACATGGATCACCTTTCGAGAAATCACACAATTGGCCATGACTGGCTATGATCGGCCAGCCAACGCCCAAAAACCTAAGGACCCGGCGGCCAAGGCACATGATTGGTCATCGTCTCCCTGACCACCAGCTTAGCGCCAAGGCCTGGTCAGCGGCGGAATTCACCGCCGATCAATCTATGCGATCGGCGGTGAATCAGTGGTGGAAATAAGGAATGAGCAGATAAAGCCCATAGAGGACGATCAAAGCCGTCAAGCCGATCATGATCGAGCCGGCCACTTCGCGGGGGCGGCTCGGCTTATCAGCTTCACCGCGCGGCGTGAAGAACCAGTTGGCCAAACTCATCAGTGTGGCGATGGCTGCCGAGGCGACCACCGTCACCACCGCCACTTGGAGCAGGGCCCACCAATCGATGCTGATGGCCAGCGGCATCAGCCAGTTTGTCGGTTGAGTCATCGCCGGCGCCACCTCCTCGAACTGTAACGCTTGTTCGACGCTGCCCCGACCCGCGAGGAACGTTTCTTATGGGTATGTTTCGGCCGTTTCAAGCGGGTCAGCACCAGCGGCGTGGTCGCCATCGGGTGATCGACCAGCTTCTCGGGCAGGTTGGCGACAAATGGATTGGGAATCGGATGGGTTTCCGGCGAAATCGCCGCCTTGGCCAGCACCTTGACCTCTGAGGCGTCATTGACGTTCTCGGCGCTGACATGGTTGCGCGAGGCGATGATCTTGATGGCGACCGCGGCCAAAACCAACACCAACAAGACGGCCACGAAACCACCGACCCCCATGTGGGCCAGCCAGGAGGCCAAACCACCGACCAGCGCCGCCGCCGGCAGGGTCAACACCCAGGCGATCAGCATCCGCCCAGCGGTCGACCAATGGACGTCCTTCGGCGTACGGGCCACGCCGGTGCCCATGATCGCTCCGGAGACGACGTGGGTGGTCGACAGGCCGAAGCCGAGGTGCGATGAGGCCAGAATGGCTGACATTGAGGCGGTCTCAGCCGCGAAGCCCTGCGGCGACTCGATGTCGGCCATGCCCTTGCCCATGGTGCGCATGATCCGCCAGCCGCCCGAGTAGGTGCCCAAGGCGATGGCGAAACCGGCCAGCAGGATCACCCACCAGTGCGGTGCGGTGTCCGGCGCCTGGGTCCACCAGGTTTGAGCGCCTGGATCCTTTTCTTGCAGTGTCAAGGTGGCTGCCACCAGCACCAAGGTGATGATGCCCATCGTCTTCTGGCCATCGGAGGTGCCGTGGGCCAGGCCGACCAACAAGGAAGACACCCGCTGGCCCATCCGATAACGCCGTTTGGCGCCCTTGGGGGCATTGTGCTCGCCATGGTAAGCGATCTTGGTGCCAATGAATGAGGCCAGACCGGCCACCAGTGGGGCGACCAAGGCCGGCAAGAGGATCTTCGAGACGATCACCGAGAAGTGCACACCGTTGATGCCGGCTTGGACCAAGACTGCGCCGATCAGAGCGCCGAAAATGGCATGGGACGACGAGGACGGCAAACCGAACAACCAGGTGACCAGGTTCCAGATGATTGCCCCCACCAAGGCGGCGAACACAGTTTCAGGTGAGACCAAGGAATCGTCGACGATGCCTGATGAGATGGTCTTGGCCACCTCAGTCGATAGAAAAGCCCCGATCAGGTTCATCACTGCCGCCAAAGCGACAGCCACCTTGGGCTTGAAGGCGCCAGTGGCCACCGATGTGGCCATAGCGTTCGCTGAATCATGGAAACCATTGGTGAAATCGAAGACCAAGGCGATGATGATAACAATTGGAACGATGACTTCAGGAGACACGCAGCCCCCCGACGGAGTGTGTTATAGCCACATTTCCGACTGTAGCAGTCGGGCTCTGGCAGTGTCACACTCGCCAGACTCATCTGAACAAAGCCTGGTGCTCGGCCGATTTCTGCTAAATTGCCCAGCCAACCAGGTTCCACTGGATCGAAACCAGCCCAGACGGCCCATAGTTGGCCAGATCACTTGGCGCCAACAGGGTCGCCGACTCGACGTACAGCGGAATGACCGGCATGTCATGCCAGACCGCCTCAGCCAAGCGGTCGAGGCGGGCCGCTCGACGCTGGTCGTCGAGTTGACTGACGGCCTGCTGGTAATAGATGTCGACCGCGGAACTGACATAACCGGAGCCGGCGGCGGTGGTGTAGCGCTTGGCCACTGCCAAATCGGAGGGATGGTCAAGGCGCACCAGCCGCAGATCCCAATCGATGGTCGCCGGCTTGGTCTGCCAAGATGTGGCGTCGACCGCTTCAATAGTCAGGTTGACTCCCAGATCGAGCCATTGCCGACGCAGGGCGAAAGCCTCGTTCTCGGCCATGGGGTCGGCCGGGTCGTAAACCAAATGAAGGCTCAATTCCTGGCCATCACGGGATCGGAAAAGCTGTTCGGTTGAGTTCTGATCATGCTCGCCGGTCGGCCAGGACCACCCCAGATCATCCAACAACTCGCCCGCTTGGCTGAGGCCTTGATCCAGCGGCTCGATGATCGACTGGTCGGCGTCCTTGGTCAAGTCGCGGTAGAGACTCTGACCGGGCAGCCACAGCGGCGAGTTGAGCAATTGGGTCGACCAGCTCAAGCCTGCCAGATCGGCCTGAGCCAGATCGGCCCGATCCAAGGCCATCCACAGGGCGCGGCGAACATCGCCTTGGCTCAAGGTCGTCGCGGCCGTGTTCAGCTCGATCAGCCGGGCTCGACGGCCATCGCCGCGGCGAAGCGCGCCCCGTTTCAAGGCGGTCAGCTGAGAGTAGACGTTGGCATCATCGATCCATAGAGCATCCAGATCACCACGCACATAGGCCAAGGTGACGTCATCAGCCGCATAGAGTTGAAAGTGGATGGTCTCCAGCGCCGGCGCCACCCCCCACCAAGCGGGATTGACCTGCAAATCAATTTGGCTGGGGCTGGCGCCAGCCAGCGTCCAAGCGCCACTGAAGGCGTCCATCCGACCGACAGCCGACGGCCAGCTGGTCAAGCGGTCAGTCCAATCAGGCAGAGCCTGGGCCCGCATCGGCCCACGGGCGAAGGTCACCGGCCAATCGGCGATCCCTTGAGCATAGACGATGACGATCTCGCCAGAGCTAGCCTGATCGATGGCGGTGACTTGATCGAAATGGCGGTCATGGCACAGCGGGTCGGTTCGGCCGAGGCAGGCCTGCCAGGTGGCCCGGAAATCGTCGATGCCCAGGGGCACACCGTCGCCCCAGACTGCCGCCGGATTGAGCCTGAGTCGCACCGTCATGCCGTTGCTGCGCCCTTGAGGAGTCACCTGCGAAGTCACTTGGGGCTCAGCTGCAAGCCAGTCAGGGTTCCACAGAAAATCACCATCGGCATCGGTGGTGAAGAAGCGGGCCGTCAAGGCGTCGATCGGTTGTGGCAGGTCCGACCAATCCAGCAGCCAAGGGTTCCAATCGTCAGGCAGGGTGGTCAAACCGATGGTCAATTCCCCACCAACCGCCAGATCATCGCTATCGGTCGGGTTGGTT
>JAITVZ010000002.1 GCA_031285505.1 Propionibacteriaceae bacterium | reverse complement strand
TTCATACCTGGCATCGCCGCCGGATGCTTGGCTGGCGCGGTTGGAGCAGGGGTTGGGAGCTGAACCGTCGACTGGAGGTGAGGCAGGAGGCTCGCATCATGACCAAGCCGGTCTGCGCTGGTGGAATCGTCGGCACCCCAAGGCCTATCAGCAAGCCGTGTTGACTGGCCTGACGGCTGTTGATGGCCACGAGCTCCTGACCAAAGAAGACGCCCGAATTGAGGCCCTGATGTTGGGGCTGCGCCTGACGGAGGGTCTGAGACTGACGTCGTTGAGTGATGCTCAGCTGGTCAAGCTGGACCGATACCTGCTGGCAGGGCTGCTGCAGATCGAGTCGGGTCGGGTCAGCTGCACCCCAAGTGGGCGTCTTCTGGCCGATGGCATCGTGCGCGACTTGGTGGATTAGTCACCGCTAGTTGTTAGGGTTGGTCTGTGACTCGATCTGAACCCCCGGCGCCGCGTCGGGCCAGTGTCCGCCCTGGTCGGCGTTGGCGAAGACGTCGCCTCTTGGTCGCCCTGCTGCTGGTGGTGGTGCTGGTGGCGGCAGCGCCCTTCGCCATCGTTGGTTTGGCCAGCGCCGGTCGGATCAAGTCGCTGGCTGACGCCCCAGCTCGTGATGTCACCATCGTCTTCGGGGCTGGTCTGAAGGATGGTCGGCCCAGTGAATATCTGGCGGCTCGCCTGGCCATTGCCCGCGATCTCTATTTGTCTGGCAAGACCAAGGCCATTCTGGTCAGCGGTGACAACCTGACTCCTTATCACGATGAGCCGACGGCGATGACAGACTGGTTGGTCGAGCAGGGCGTGCCGGCAGCGCGGATCGTTCAGGATTGCGCCGGCGAGGACACCTATGCCAGTTGTGTTCGGGCCAAGCAGATCTTCGGGGTTGATCAGGCCATCCTGGTCACCCAGTCCTATCACTTGCCCCGGGCTGTGGCGACTTGCCGGCTGGTCGGTGTCGATGCCATCGGTGTCGGTGATGACACGATGGCCAAGGCCCATCCCGACTCTTGGCGGCGCTACCAGTTGCGCGAGCTGTTGGCCGATGTCAATCTGATCTGGGAGCGCTTGTCGGGTCGTCAACCGATCCTCGGTGACTACGATCCCCGCGTCGATCAGGTGCTCGGCCGATGACCCCCCGCTACAGTGACGATGTGCTGAGCCCTGGCTGGCAACGCCGTGATCGGCCGCTGACCAGGCCGGTCACAGCCGAGATCGGCCTGGTGTTGGAGGACCCTCAGTCGGGTTTTTGCGGTGCGATCGTCACCTGGGAAAACGGTTTGGTGGTCTTGGAGGATCGCCACGGCAAGCGGCGCAGCTTCCCCTTCGGTCCGGGCTTCTGGCTCGAAGGCCAGCCGGTTTCCTTGGATCAACCGCGGGTGGAGCGCAAGGCCCCGGGTCAGACCGCTTCCGGGTCGAGGGTTGCTCCGGTCGCCCCGGCCAAGGTGGCCGCCGCTTCGCGCATCTGGGTCGAGGGTCTGCATGACGCTGAGTTGATCGAGAAGGTCTGGGGTGATGATCTGCGTTACATCGGCGTGGTGGTGGAGCCGCTGGGCGGCATCGATCATCTCGACGACCGGCTCAACCATTTCGGCCCGACCGCACAGGCCAGGGTTGGTGTTCTGGTTGATCATCTGGTGGCCGGATCGAAGGAATCACGCCTGATCGAACAGGTCCGTCGCCGGGCTGACGCCGCCGCCATTTTCGTCACTGGCCACGACTTCGTCGACATCTGGCAGGCAGTCAAACCGACCAGCCTCGGGGTGGCCCACTGGCCGGTGGTGGCCAAGGGCACCGATTGGAAACAGGGCATCTGCCAAGGATTGGGTTGGCCGGCTGCCACGCCAACCGATGTCGCCCGGGCTTGGCGGCGCATCCTGGCTCGGGTCAACAGTTGGACCGACCTCGACCATCGCTTCGTCCAAGAGGTCGAGAAGCTGATTGATTTCGTCCAGCCCGATGATTTGGGCGATTGAGACTGGCGCGTGTCCGGTCGGCTTGCAAATTCGGCGGGTAGCTGTTGGCTGTATCACTCAACCCATCAGATGAAGGTTGTTTGAGCGGGTGAGCTTCAACGCGCAGGGGCTGCCGGCGGTGCAACTGACATTGACGCTCCTTGCCGCAACCCCACCTGTGGAACCAATCACCTAGTGTGCTACGCCGACTGAGGCACGAACCAGCAGATTGGGCTCCAACCAGGCGTCCACCGGGGCAAGGCCGGCCATGGCGGCGTTGAGCAGATCCATCGCTTTGGCGCCGAGGGCGGACTGATCCTGAGGGATGGTGGTCAGCGGCGGGATGGCGCAATCGACGCCCTCGATGTCGTCGAAGCCGATGACTGACATATCCGCTGGCACCGACAAGCCTCGGTCGTGCAAAGCGCGCAGTGCACCGATGGCCATGCGATCGTTGGCGGCGAAGATGGCGCTGGGACGCTCGGGGCGCGACAACAATGCCAAGGTGGCCTGATAGCCAGACATCGCCGACCAGTCGCCGAGGGCCAATAGCGGGTGGCCATGGGGCACTTGGTTGGCCTTCCCGAGCAAACTTTCCGCCCAACCGAGTGCGCGGGCGTCAGCGTGGAGATCACCGACCGGCCCGCGGATGTGGGCGATGCGGTCGTGGCCCAGGCCGTGCAACATGGTCATTACCATACGCGCACCAGCCCGCTGGTCGATGTCAATCCGCGAAAATTGGCCGCCGACCTGCCCGGAGCTGACGAAGACCAACGGTAGATTCGGGCCTTGTGCCATGACGGCATCCAAGACCGCCTGGGTCTGAGCGACGACGATGATGCCGTCGACGCCCTGTTGACGGAAGTGTTGGAGAATCGGACCAACCAACTCGGCGTCATGGTGGGCCAGACCGGCTACTGACAACCAGTAATGAGCGGCGCGGGCGTGGGGTTCGATTGCCAGCAAGACGCCGGATGGCCCGGACAAGGTGGTCGATGACACCATCACGCCGATGGTTTGGCTGCGCCCGGTGACCAGGGCCCTGGCCGCTGGATTACGCTGGTAGCCCAAATGGTCGATCACCTGATTGACCCGGGTACGGGTGGCCTGGGCGACACTTGGATGCTGATTCACGACTCGGGACACAGTTTGCAAGGACACCCCAGCCTCGCGGGCCACGTCGGCGATGGTCGGTGGGCGACGGCGCTGCAACATGGCCCTAGTGTAACCAGGTGAATTGCGACTTACCAGCTTGCGAGCGTTCACAATTATGCTGCCTCGGAGAGTACATTTGGGATGAAGCGGCCTTGCTAGTAGCAGCGAAGATTAGCGAGTCACGGCTGATCCAGCGTCGATTGACGCCGGAGTTACGCCGTATTCAACAATTGTTACCGAATTGTTATGAAGAAATGCTGGTATTTGCTGGTCGACTTACTCATGGCAGCGTTAACATGGCAGGAGTGCTCAATCCGGCATCATTCGCGGATTGGCGCAGTCTGAGCCATTGATGGCTCAGACGATTCCATGAATGAGCCGACCGAGTCGGACTCAGAGAGGACAACGTATGAAGAAGCAAATCATGGCAGCCGGCATCGCCGGTCTGCTGGCACTGGGCATGGCTGGTTGTGGCGGCCAAGGCGCCGGTGGCGGCGACTCCACTGACGAAGCCACCACTGACTCCACCTCCACCACGGGCAGCGACAAGAGCGACATCACCATCGGTGTGGCCATGCCGACCCAGACGTCGACCCGTTGGATCGCGGACGGCAATGCCGTCAAGGAGGGTCTCGAAGCCCTCGGTTATTCGGTCGATCTGCAGTATGCCGGTGATGACATCCCCACCCAGACCCAACAGGTCGACCAGATGATCACAAAGGGTGACGATCTGCTGATCCTGGCCTCGATCGACGGCACGGCTCTGGGCAGTCAGCTCGATGCAGCGGCCGCCGCCGGTATTCCGGTCATCTCATATGACCGTCTGATCCGCGACTCGGAGCACGTCGACTTCTATGTCTCGTTCGACAATTACAAGGTCGGCGTCGCTCAGGCCACGTCGCTGCTCTTCGGACTCGGCTTGACCGACAAAGAGGGCAACAAGGCGGCTGACGCCCCAAGCGGCCCGTTGAACATTGAGCTCTTCGCCGGTTCGGCCGACGACAACAACGCGGGTTTCTTCTTCAATGGCGCCATGGACACGTTGAAGCCCTTCATTGACGATGGCACTCTGGTGGTCAAGTCGGGGCAGACGGAGTTCGCTCAAGTCGCTACCTTGCGTTGGGAGCAGGCCGCGGCCCAGGCCCGCATGGAGAACTTGTTGTCGGCCAACTACGGCGGCAACGGTGAGGGCTTGGCTGGCGTGCTCAGCCCCTTCGACGGCATCTCTCGTGGTGTCATCACCGCTCTCCAGAGTGTCGGTATGGGCGACACCATCGCTGACGGTTTGCCGATCGTCACCGGTCAGGACGCCGAGATCGCCTCGGTGACCTTCATCGACAAGGGCATTCAGTTCTCGACCATTTTCAAAGACACCCGCCTGCTGGCCGATCAAGCTGTTGTAGCGGCCGGCGCCATGCTGGCTGGGGAAGAGCCTGAGGCCAACGACACCACCACCTACGACAACGGTGTGAAGGTCGTGCCGTCATACCTGTTGCCCGTGGTCACGGTCAACAAGGATGACATCCAGGCAGAGTTGATCGATTCGGGTTACTACACGGCCGACGAGGTCGCCAGCGGTCAGGCAGACTGACGCTAGCCACTGGGGAGGCAGAGGTCGGTTCAACGGCCCTGCCTCCCACCCAAGTTCACAGTCGAACAAGCGAGAGCGAGACCATGGCGGACAATATTTTGGAAATGCGCTCGATCACCAAGAAGTTTCCGGGCGTCGTCGCCCTGGAGGATGTCAATCTAACCGTGGCTCGCGGTGAGATTCACGCCATCTGTGGTGAGAACGGCGCCGGTAAATCAACCCTGATGAAGGTACTGTCGGGGGTTCACCCCTACGGCTCCTACACCGGGGACATCATCTACGATGGCGGCGAGGCCCGCTTTCATAACATCAACGAGTCTGAACGAGTCGGCATTGTCATCATCCATCAGGAATTGGCACTGTCACCCTACCTGTCGATCGCCGAGAACATTTTCCTCGGCAACGAGCGGCGCGACAAGACCCACCTGATCGACTGGAATCGCACCAATGCCGAGGCGGCCGAGCTGATGCGCCGCGTTGGCCTGGACGAGAACCCGACGACACCGGTCGCCTCACTCGGTGTTGGCAAACAGCAGCTGGTCGAGATCGCCAAGGCCTTGTCCAAGGAGGTGCGCCTGCTCATTCTCGATGAGCCAACCGCTGCCCTCAATGACGACGACTCGGAGCACCTTTTGGACCTGCTGCGAGCCCTCAAGGCTGAGGGTGTCACCTCCATCATGATCTCTCACAAACTGGGCGAGCTGATCGAGGTGGCTGACGCCGTCACAGTCATCCGGGACGGCCAGACTATCGAAGCGATGCAGGGCAGCGAGGCGACTCAGGACCGCCTGATTCGCAGCATGGTCGGTCGTGACCTGTCCCAGCGTTATCCCAGTCGCGATCACCATTTCGGCGATGAGGCCCTGCGGGTCGAGCATTGGAGCGTCTACCACCCGACACAGCCCGGTCGGATCATGCTAGATGACGTTTCGTTCAGCGTCCGTCAAGGTGAGGTCGTCGGTATCGCTGGTTTGATGGGCGCCGGGCGCACCGAGCTGGCGATGAGTCTGTTTGGCCGCTCCTACGGCACTGGCGTCTCGGGCCAGATCTACCTCAAGGGCGAGCCGGTGACGATCAAGTCGGTGGCCGATGCCATTGAGCACAAGCTGGCCTACGTCTCTGAAGATCGCAAACGCTACGGCCTCAACCTTCTGGCAGACATCAAGACCAACACCACTGCCGCTGGCCTGAAGCAATTGATGAGCCGCCTCCTGGGATTCGTCAACGCCAACGAGGAGATCCAGGTGGCCGAGCGCTACCGCCGGTCCCTGGGGGTCAAGAGCACCTCGGTGTCGGTTGGGGTGACCAAACTCAGCGGTGGCAACCAGCAGAAGGTCGTGCTCGGCAAGTGGCTCTACACCGAGCCTGACGTGCTGATACTCGACGAGCCGACCCGCGGTATCGACGTCGGCGCCAAGTACGAGATCTACACCCTGATAAACGACATGGTCAGCCGCGGGCGGGCCGTCATCGTCATCTCGTCGGAACTGCCGGAGATCATGGGGAT
>JAITVZ010000156.1 GCA_031285505.1 Propionibacteriaceae bacterium | reverse complement strand
TGCCAGGTATGAATGCGCCCCAGCCCCGACCCCCCACCAGTCGCCACCGCGCCAGTAGACCAGGTTGTGGCGGCAGGCCATGCCCGGTCGCGACCAGTTGCTGACCTCGTAGTTGCTCAAACCGGCGGCGGCGAAACACTCCTCGGCCAACAGATACTTGTCGGCCAACTCGTCCTCGTCGGCCTCGAGCAACTCCCCTTTGGCGATACGGCGGGCCATCGGTGTGCCCGATTCGACGATCAACGAATAGGCCGAGAGATGATCCGGACTCAATGAAAGAGCCTGCTTGATGGTTGCGGCCCAGGAGCTCATTGACTCGCCCGGGGTTCCATAGATCAGGTCCAGCGAAAGATTGTCGAAACCGGACTGCCTGGCCCAGCGGACCGCCTCGGCCACCCGCCCCGGGGTGTGGACCCGATCAAGAGTGGCCAACACCGCTGGATCAGACGATTGCATGCCCAAAGAAAGGCGATTGACCCCCGTCTGCCGCAGCGCGGCGAGGTAGCCAAGCGACAGCGTCTCCGGGTTGGCTTCACTGCTGATCTCAATGTCAGGGTCCAATTCGAAACGCTGGGCGATGGCGTTGATCAACCGCCCAAAGCCAGCGGTCGGCATCAGAGTGGGTGTACCGCCACCGAAGTAAATGGTAGACAGGCGGCGTGGCCCCAGCAATTGAGCGGCTTGGTCGATCTCGGCTAGGAGGGCCGACAAGTATCCGTCGACAATTGCGACATCGCCAGTGTCAGTGACGTAGGTGTTGAAGTCGCAATAGCCACAGCGGGCCCGACACCAGGGGATGTGGATGTAGAAGGAGAGGGGCGCAGTCTCGCCGTGGACCAGCTCGGGCTGACCAACGCCTGTCACGTTGCCAGTCGCGCCGTCAGCCGCCGGACTCACTTCTTGGCGGGCTCACCGGTCGACAAGGCGGCGACGAAGGCCTCTTGGGGAACTTCGACCCGCCCGACCATCTTCATCCGCTTCTTGCCCTCCTTCTGCTTCTCCAGCAGTTTGCGCTTGCGAGTGATGTCACCGCCATAACACTTGGCCAGGACGTCTTTGCGCATCGCCCTGATGGTCTCGCGGGCGATCACCCGCGAGCCGATGGCCGCTTGGATCGGCACCTCGAATTGCTGGCGTGGGATCAATTTCCGCAGTCGGCTGGCCATGTCGACGCCATAGGCATAGGCCTTGTCCTTATGGACGATCGCCGAAAAAGCGTCGACTGGCTCACCATGCAAGAGGATGTCGACCTTGACCAGATCAGCTTCCTGCTCGCCGGCGTCTTCATAATCGAGCGAGGCATAGCCCTTGGTCCGTGACTTCAAGGCGTCGAAGAAGTCGAAGACGATCTCCGCCAGCGGCAAGGTGTAATGCAACTCGACTCGGTCTTCACTCAAGTAATCCATGCCGGTCTGCACACCGCGGCGTTGCTGGCACAACTCCATCAAGGTGCCGATGAATTCTGCAGGCGCCAGGATCGACGCCTTGACGATCGGCTCGAAGACCTGGGCGATCTTGCCATCGGGGAACTCCGACGGATTGGTGACGATGTGCTCGACGTTGTCCTCAGTCAACACCCGGTAGACGACGTTGGGCGCCGTCGAGATGATGTCAAGGTTGAACTCCCGCTCGATCCGCTCGCGGATGATCTCCATGTGGAGCAAGCCCAAGAAACCGACGCGGAAGCCAAAACCCAAAGCCGCTGAGGTCTCCGGCTCGAAGACCAAGGCGGCGTCATTCAATTGGAGCTTCTCCAAGGCCTCGCGCAACTCGGGGAAATCATTGCCCTCAATCGGATAGATGCCGGCATAAACCATCGGCTTGGGGTGGCGATAACCCGCCAGGGCTTGGCGGGCCGACTTGTTGGCGGTGGTGATGGTGTCACCGACCCGGGATTGCCGCACGTCTTTCACCCCGGTGATCAGGTAGCCGACCTCACCGACACCGAGCGCCTCAGCCTTGACTGGCTCCGGGGCGATCACCCCGACCTCCAGGACCTCGTGGGTGGCTTTGGTGCTCATCATCAGGATGCGTTCGCGATGGCTGAGCTCCCCATCGACCACCCGCACATAGGTGACCACGCCGCGATAGGAGTCGTAAACGGAATCAAAGATCAAGGCCCTGGCCGGTGCGTTCGAGTCACCGGTCGGCGCCGGCACTTGACGAACAATCTGATCAAGCAGGGCCTCGACGCCATCGCCGGTCTTGGCTGAGACTCGCAGCACCTCGCCAGGGTCACAACCGATGACGTGGGCCAATTCCGCGGCGTATTTGTCGGGGTAAGCCCCGGGTAAATCGATCTTGTTGAGCACCGGGATGATCGTCAGATCCGCTTCCAGGGCCAGATAAAGATTGGCCAGTGTCTGGGCTTCGATCCCCTGAGCGGCATCGACCAGCAGGATCGCCCCTTCACAAGCCGCCAAAGACCGTGACACCTCATAGGTGAAGTCGACGTGCCCGGGGGTGTCGATCATGTTGAGAATGAACTCATCGCCACCCACCTTCCAGGGCAGACGGACGGCCTGGGACTTGATGGTGATGCCCCGCTCGCGCTCGATGTCCATCCGATCGAGATACTGGGCTCGCATCGACCGGGCATCGACCACACCGGTCAATTGGAGCATGCGGTCGGCCAAAGTCGATTTGCCATGATCGATGTGAGCGATGATCGAGAAGTTGCGGATGGCCGAAGGCGGCGTGGCGCCGGGTGAGAAAGGCACAGGCTAATCCTTCGGTCGGTGGCGCTGGCGAGGTCTGTCAGCATTGGGCGTCTTGCCATTGTCTCACATGGGGCGCTGGGGTCCAGAGTCGACGAGCACAAGCCCGAGCACGCCTGGCGACCAAACCCATCACCATCGGTGCGCAGACACCCCGGAGCTTGGTGTTCAAGGTGCGGGTGCGGATTCTTCAGGCGGCCACCGGCTGTCCAGCGAGATCCCACGAATCCACTGCGCGTCGGCAGATGGTCCCTCAGCCAGCGCAGTAGGCTCAAACAACTGAAAGGACCCATCATGACACACCCATCGAAGGACTCAGCTTGGCTGTCAGCTGCCGACGCCGATTGGACTCCGACCGGCCCCGGCGCCACCCGCGCCGTCCTCACCTGGTGCGACGAGGCGATGCTCACTGAGAACCGCTTCGAGGCCGGCGGCGTTGGTGCGATGCACACCCACCCCCACATCCAATTGACCTACGTCGCCTCCGGTGTGTTCGACTTCACCATCGGCGATGAGACCCGCCGGGTACAGGCAGGCGACTCGATGCTGCTGGCCAGCGATGTGCCGCACGCAGCGCTGTGTATCGAAGCCGGCACTCTGGTTGACTTCTTCACCCCGCATCGCGCGGAGTTCGTCGACGAGGTTTAGACATCCGCTCGCGACCATGTCGCGTGGGGGCTCCGCTCTGGCTGGGTGAAGACCTACTTGGCGAGACGGTGACGTCTCGCAAGTGAGCCAGCCAGCACTGGCTGCCCACTGCCGATCGTCTGACCGGCTGGCGCAGCAATGATCTGACGGGCCAACACTCTACGGTTGCTTGCCGATGTAGGCCAGGATGCCGCCATCGACATAGAGCACGTGCCCGTTGACGAAGTCGCTGGCATGCGACGCCAGGAAGACGGCTGGCCCCTCCAGATCCTCCGTTGTGCCCCAGCGTTCGGCCGGTGTCTTGGCGACAATGAAGGCGTCGAAGGGATGACGTGACCCGTCGGCTTGACGCTGACGCAGCGGCGCCGTCTGTGGTGTCTCAATGTAGCCCGGTCCGATGCCATTGCACTGAATGTTGTACTGGCCATATTCCGATGCGATATTGCGCGTCAGCATCTTCAGACCGCCCTTGGCGGCAGCGTAGGCACTGACGGTCTCGCGTCCCAACTCGCTCATCATCGAGCAAATGTTGATGATCTTGCCGTGTCCTTGCTCGATCATCCCCGGTAAAACCGCCTTGGCGACGATGAACGGGGCGGTGAGGTCGACATCGATCACCTGCCGGAAATCGGCCGCCGACATGTCGATCATCGGGGTGCGACGGATGATGCCAGCATTGTTGACCAGGATGTCGATC
>JAITVZ010000085.1 GCA_031285505.1 Propionibacteriaceae bacterium | reverse complement strand
CAGTGGCTATCCATGTTACGGCCCGGTGATTCTGCACCAGACACAAATAGTGTTGTCAGTGTAAACATGGTGCGTCGCATGGACCTCTCGACTGAGGAGGTTCCCTCCCTGTTGATCGTATTTCCGTCCGTTTGAGTCCCCAGGGCCGTTACATGGATAGCCACTAAGAGTTCTTCACCATCCGACACCGACAACATCTACTGCGTGGTTCATATACATGGAGTACCACCACGTGCCACAGGCACACACGGTTATTTCTCAGCCTGTCCAGCCCTTGACAGTGTCTCTAGTGCAATGTAGTGTGGCACGTAGATGCGATACACGAGTGAAAGGTACGCCATGGGTAATGGCCAGGAGCAAGTAGACGTTCTACTGCGTGAGTGGAGCGAACAGCTGGAAGAAGTCGTTGTCAAACGATCCGCGGCTGAAGCCACTGTAGCTGAGCTCTCTCACCGTGAAACTACTCTGCGGGCAGCGATTGAAGCAGTCATCGCCGTTAGTGGCGCTCAGCCTGGCGAGTCAGAGGTCACCGCGCCATCATCCGCCCACGCGATGAGCCCGTCTATACCAACTTATCCGGACCTCGATGACACAGTGCTCCCACAGCCACAGCGAGTTACACGCCGACAGCGAAGCATCAAACCCGAGTCTGCTGCATATCGCGTAGGTGTATTGGTGCTCGAAGCACATCGAGAACTTGACCGGGACGAGATTGTGCAGGCTTTTGAAGACCGGAATTGGGCAGATCCTTCCTGGAAGGCAGTTCGCCCCGCAGTCCTCTCGGCCATTGATCGTGCCCGCAATTATGGCTGGATCGAACTCAGCCGTGCTGACAGTCTTGAGTACTATCGCTCTATTCCGAGCATCGATATGCAGATTGGCCAATGATGACTCGCGCAATCGTTAAACCCTTTGACGCCTTCTGTGATGCCGATGTTCTCATCGCCTCTTTGACACGCTCAATGCTGCTGTTTGCATCACAGATCGGCGCCCCGTTCAGACTGCGCTGGAGCCGCATGGCAGAAGCGGAGGCCGACCGACACACCCGCCCACCACGAAGCAAGGTCAGTGATCTTCGTGTCAAGAGCGATTGGGGCGACAAAACCCTGGTCAAACCAGCGGCAGATGACCGCATGTCTGAGCTTGTAGACACACAACTCAAGGATCGGCATATCATCGCTGCCGCCCATCAGGCAAAAATCCCAATCATTGTCACCCGCAATGTCAGTGACTTCGGCACCGCTGACCTGAAGCGCTGGCACATGTCAGCGGTCCACCCCGATGCCTTCGCCACAGTAATGATAGTTGCACCGGTCTACCGTGAACTTCTTATCACGTTGGCACATCACCGATCGCAACCACCCAACGATCCGTCGAGTATCCATGCGGCGATAGGGAAAGAGCATCCAACACTTTTCAGAGCCATGGAGGAGCTGTTTCCAGGAGTGGTTGCCGACCTTGGCAGCAATGATCCCCCGAAGTATCTGCACCGTGGTCAATGCTGTTACCTCTGCGGGCGAGATTTCGAATCTGATCAAGTCTCGTATCTTGGTGTTCACTCAGATTGCATGTCTGCAATTGCTGACTGCACTGTTTTGAATTCCGCCAAGTGGACAGTTTATTGACAGTAACTGTCCACCAATCTAGGCTGACACCATGCCTTCTACAATTGCTGTCACACAACCGGTGCTTGAAATATCACCATCTGCTGTCGCACAGAACCCTGCATGGGATGCCGATTGGGCTCACGAACTTCTTGAATTTGCTCGCTCTGCCTCTAGTCAAGGTCTTACTATCACCGTGGAAGCCGCTGATCGGCTTTATTCGCCAAAGCAGGCGGCGCTGGCAGCCCATGTGTCTCGGGCAACCATCCTGCGTCGCATCGCCGACGGCACAATAGCAGCCACCAAACGCGGCACGCACTGGCGCATCAAACAGGCTGACCTTGATTCCTACCGCGCTGCCGTTCTTGAGCAAACTGCCGCCATGATGGCCGACGATTGGTGAGTTGCGCCCATGCCCGTCTTTCTCCCTCATCGAGGTGAGACCATCCCGACTGCTCAGCCTCAGACCCACTGGCTCGGTAAGTGCTGCGAGAAGGTAGTCAGGATGTCAGCGGCGGCTTCAACCGCCGATGTCTGACCATTCATGACTGCTTGCTCCAGGCCGGGCGACAGGGCCTTGACGGCCGAATTCTGACGCAAGCTGGCCAACAGCTGATCATTGACCAGCGACCACATCCAATCGCGCTGCTGCTCGGCACGGCGCCGTTCCAAGCCGCCCGACTCCTCCAGGAAGGCCCGATGCTCCAGCACCGCTGCCCAGACATCCATCAGCCCGACCCCGGTGTAGGACGACGAGGTCAACACCGGTGGGCGGCGGGCCTTGGGATCGGAGATCAGCATGCGCATCGCCGATGACAGCTCCCGGGCAGCCACCCTGGACGCCGCCTCATTGTCACCGTCGGCTTTATTGACGGCGATGATGTCGGCCATCTCCAGAATGCCTCGTTTGATGCCTTGGAGCTGATCGCCAGCCCGGGCCAAGGTGATCAGCAAGAAGGTGTCGACCATGCCGGCCACTGCCACCTCCGATTGGCCGACGCCGACAGTCTCAACCAGCACCACGTCATAACCGGCCGCTTCGACGACCAGCATTGACTCGCGGGTGGCCCGGGCCACACCACCGAGGTGGGTGCCACTAGGCGAGGGGCGGATGAAAGCGTTTTCGGACATCGCCAAAGCGGCCATCCGGGTGCGATCACCGAGGATCGATCCACCGGTCTTTGACGATGATGGGTCGACGGCCAGCACCGCTACCTTGTGATTCTGCTCAATCAGCTTGACCCCGAGGGCATCGATGAAGGTCGACTTGCCAGCCCCGGGCACACCGGTGACACCGACCCGAACAGCCTCGGTCGGCCTTTGGGCGATGATGTCGAGCAACTGATGAGCCGCCGGGCGGTCTTCAACCCGCAAGGACTCGACCAGGGTGATCGCCCGGGCAATGGAGCGACGATTGCCCGCCAGGATACCCTCGGCTAGGTCGTTGACGAGGGTCATGGGCGGGCTCCTTCGATCGGTCGGTCGCGGCGCTAGTCGGGTGGGCCGCAACTCAATGTTAAGGCATGAGCTGATGTGAAGACGGGCGGTGAGCTGGCCATGTCGGCCGCGCCGGGTTCACCTTCGTGCGGGGCTGATAAGGCCGAGCGTCCGCTGGTGGCCAAGTCCCGTCTGGATCGACGCTGCGCCAGTTAGTCCAGGTTAAAGCATGCTGGAAGCGATGACCGGGAGGTAGCTTGCCCGGGTTGATGCACTGTGGTTCAACTTCGTGCATTCGGCGGCTGTTTGTCAGGCCAAGCGGGAACGAATCGCCCCGCATATTCAGCGCAGAGCGTGGTTGATGGCCGACAGCAACGGTTCGCGCAGGGTCCAGGCGAAGGCGCTGCTGAGATGGCCCTGGTTGAAATAGACGATTACCGAGCCGATGGCATCCCAGCAGGTCGACTCGTCGCAGAGGAGCTCCGTCAGATCGAGGGTGGTCACGCCCCTGGTCGGGCCCGACGCACTGCCTGGGTCATTGCGATAGTTGGGGACCAAGGCATCACCCGGCTGATCAATCAAGGCACTGGCGGCATCGAACAGGGGGTCGCCTCGACTGAGCCGAGCACTGCGCGGTCCGTCGCAGGCCGCCAGATTGGCGAGGTGGCCAGCCAGGCAATCGACGACCGAATCGGGTGGCATTGGCACATCCTTGATGACCAGCACCGGCAAGTCAGCGGCCTGCAGGCGTTCAATGACGGCTTGGAAACCGGCCTGTTGAGCGGCATAGAGAGCCTCGCCGTCCAAACGACCAGCCACCAGTCGATAATCCGTGGTCGGATCGGTCAAGGCCGACATGATCACCAGATCGACCCCGCTGACCTGCATGTCGGCGATGGCTTGGTCAGTGAATTCCCGGCAACCCTGCCGGGCAGCGGCTCCGGTGAAGGCCAGGTCGGTGTCCGTCGGGTAGCAGGACGAAGCCAAATAGGTGCGGATCGACCATTCCCCCACTTCAGCCAAGCTCTGCAACGGTGTCAGGTAGGGGCCGGCATGCGAATTGCCGAACAAGGCGATGGTCGGGTGCTCATCGGCCTGACCGATGGAACCGTCGGTCGCCGGCGGGTTCACCGGGCTGGTTGGAGTGTCACCGGCCCCGACGCCGTAGTGGCAGACCGGGTAGACGGTCGGAGAGTGCTCCATCCACCAGCAGCCGTCAGTGTAGGCGCTGCTGCGCGCTACGGCCGCCTGAGATGGCGTCATATACAACTGCTCACCGTGTGGGTCGCGACCGACACATCGCGGATTGAATCTCATGTAGGCGCCGAGGCACTGCTCAGTCTCCGGCACGTCGTAAACGTTGAAGACGCCGCTTTTGTCGACCGCAGTGATGCTGATGACGACGCCGAACAGCGATAGCGCCGCCATGCCGATCACCATGAAGCGGAAGGGATGATGAATCCCCAAACGCTTCCGGAAGGGGTCTGGTTCCGGCAGGCGGCGGAAGCGGTCCTCAACAAAGCGCTTTGAGGCCCACGACAGGCCGATGGTCACGGCGATCACGGCCAGCTTGGTCGGCCAAATCAACCTGTCAAAGAACCAGCCGGCAGAGACGATCAGCACCCAGTGCCACAGATAGATCGAGTAGGACCAGTCCCCTAGGCGTTGCAGTGGGCCGAATGCCAGCAGCCGGTGAAGTCGCAGTCCCGGACCGAACGCGCCGCAGCCCACCAGCAGCAGTCCGGACACCACCGGCAGGAGTGCCACCCAGCCGGGGAATAGGCGCGCCGGGATGAGGAATGCCGCTAGCAGCACTCCAGCCAGACCAATCGTCCAGGCAATCAGCCGCAAGCGGGGACGCTTTGCCAGCCAGGCGGCCAACCTGGGATAGCCGAGCGCCAGCAGACCGCCGGCCGCCAACTCCCACAGGCGTGACCAGGTGATGTAGTAGGCGCCGGTTGGATTGACGGCCGTGGTCAGCACGCAATAAGCCAGCGAACCGCCAACCACCAAAGCGATGATGCCGCCGGCCACCCGCCGCCAATGAGCCGTCCCGCGGCCAATCAACCAGGCGATGGCCAGTAGCAGGGGCCAGATCAGGTAGAACTGCTCCTCGACGGCCAGCGACCAGAAGTGTTCGAAGGCGGTGGCCGATTGGGCCCGGGCCAAATAGTCAACCATGTTGCCGGCCAGCCACCAGTTTTCGGTGTAGATGGCGGCGGCAATGCCGGCCGAGGCGTTGGAGGACCACTGGGTGATGGGATAGACCGCCAGCACCAGGATCAGACCGACAGCGATCACCAGGAAAGCCACGGGCAAGAGGCGGCGGATTCGCCTGGCCCAGAAAGCGGTGATGTCACGCCAATGGGCCGGCGGATGGTTGAGCAAGTGAGTCGTCATCAGGTAGCCGGAGATGACGAAGAAGAGATCGACTCCGATGAATCCACCCGGCAGCGCCGACGGCCAAAGGTGGTAGATGACGACCAGGGCGACCGCTAAGGCGCGGAGAGCCTGAAGATCGGGACGCCAATTGGGGCGGGTTTTGCGGCTAGGGGCAACGGAGCCGCTCGTCCCAGCACCTTCCTGAAGCAGGCTGGCTGCCTGCACCGTCTCCCCAGCCATGTGCATCCCTCTCGCCCAGTCTGAACTTGATGATAGTCGTGAATTATCGCTAGCACTAGCAGCAAGCGGCTGAACATGGGATCTCTCGACAAGCGCCGGTTTTCGTTCCGCCTGGCTGAGTCGATCTCATGACCACTTTTGCTGTGTCGCACAACCACGTACTACACGCAGGGTGACTGCGGCAATCCTTCAATTGACGACCCCGAGACGTCCAATTAAAAGGTGCCTATGTCGGTCACCCAGTCGAGCCCTACCCCTCAACGATAAGTGTCACCGGGCCATTGTTGACCAATGAGACCTCCATCATCGCCCCGAAGCGACCAGTCTCGACGTGGGCTCCCAAGCGGCGCAGTGTTGCCACAAAATGGTCGAAGATCGGTCTGGCCACCTCCGATTTGGCGGCCATCTCCCAACTGGGACGGCGCCCCTTGCGACAGTCGCCATAGAGGGTGAATTGGCTGACCACCAGCAACGGGGCATTGATGTCAGAAGCGGACACATCGCCGCGGCTCCATGATTCGGGAGTCTCATCGACCGGCCCCTCCAAGACACGCAACCCCCAGACCTTGGCAGCCAGTTTTTCGGCGATGGCGACCGTATCATCGCGATGAATCCCCACCAATGCCACCAGGCCCGGCGCAGGCAGCGCGCCGACGACCGCCCCATCGACGGTCACCTGAGCATGACTGGCCCGCTGGAGCACGATTCTCATGGCTATCCCTCTCCGTCGAGCCGTGTGTTGAACCGACCCAAGCACGGCTATTCATTGCCTGGCGGTCAGTTTACCCAGCTCAATTGATGTCATCGCCCTCGATCATCAGGCACCAGCGCCGCCGGATCGAGGTGATGAGGTGGCGCCGTCGCAGCTACCTGAGCAGCTTGGCCAATTGCTTGATGATCAAGCAATGCAACGGCACTCTTCAGAGCGCCTCTTCGGCTGTGTGCCCGTCCTGAACGAACTTCACGATCCAGAATGTCGAGTTCAGAGCGACTCAGGAAGACTGTCATTAGCCATTTCATATTGATGCCCCTTCCTGGACCGACCCCGGCTGGTTGCTGATGATGATCACTAACATATCGCAATATCCACTATTGCGTCAGCCGATTACCGACTAGCCCTATGCTTCTTTCACTCACCGACACAACAATCCGACTGCCACCTGCCGCCAGTCAACTGATGTGCTCCATGCATGCCAATGGTCCCCGGCTCCACTGGAACCGGGGACCATCATTTCGTGTTTACAGGACTACTTGGCGTCCTTATCCTCAACGGAATCGGCAGCTTCCGGCTCGCCGACCTCTTCGGCCAACGCCTTGCCGGTGGACTCGACCGCGTCAACCGCCGCGTCGCCAGTCGCCTCCGCCTCAGCGGTCAGATCGGCTGCTGTCTCGGCGGCGGCCACGGTGGCCTCGACGACCGACGACTCGGCGACGGTCTCGACGTCCGGCTTGGCGGCGCCCTTCTTCGAGCGGCTCTTCTTGACGACCGCCTCGGTGACGACCTCGATAATCGCCATCGGCGCATTGTCGCCCTTGCGGTTACCGGTCTTGGTGATGCGGGTGTAGCCGCCGTCGCGCTCGGCCACCGCCGGGGCAATTTCGGTGAACAACACGTGGACGACCGTCGGATCCTTGATCGTCTGCATGACGATGCGACGATTATGCAGGTCGCCACGCTTGGCCTTGTTGATCAGCTTCTCAGCCAGCGGTTGGACTCGCTTGGCGCGGGTCTCGGTGGTGGTGATCCGCCCGTGCTCGAACAGCTGGGTGGCCAAGTTGGCCATCATGATCCGCTGATGAGTCGGGGATCCACCCATACGGGGGCCCTTAGTTGGTTTTGGCATAATTTCTCTCCAGGTTCAATTCAGGGCTTCAGGCGAAATAGTCGTCGTCGGCGTCGTTGTTGTTGATGCTGTAAGAATCGACCGGCGTGCCGGAATCCTTCAAACTCAGACCAAACTCGGCCAGCTTGACGGTGACCTCGTCGATCGACTTCTGACCGAAGTTGCGGATGTCCATCAGATCCTGCTCCGAGCGGGAAACCAACTCCGAGACGGTGTGGATGCCCTCGCGCTTCAGGCAGTTGTAGGACCGGACCGTCAAAGACAGGTCCTCGATCGGCAAAGCCAGGTCGGCCACCAGCTGGTCTTCGACTGGGGCTGTGCCCAGCTCAATGCCCTCCGCCTCGGTGTTGAGGTCGCGGGCCAGCGAGAACAGCTCCACCAAGGTGCGCCCGGCCGAAGCGACAGCGTCGCGCGGCAGGATGCAAGGCTTGGTCTCGACATCCAGCACCAGCTTGTCGAAGTCGGTGCGCATCTCGACGCGGGTGGCCTCAACTTTGTAGCTGACCTTAAGCACTGGCGAATAGATCGAGTCGACCGGAATGCGCCCAATCTCCGCCTCAGGGTTGGAGTTCTGGCTGGCTGAGACGTAACCGCGACCACGCTCGACGATCATGGTCATGTTCAGTGCGCCCTTGTCATTCAAGGTGGCGATGTGCAGCTCAGGGTTGTAGATCGTCACTGACGAGCTGGTCTCAATGTCGGCGGCGGTGATCTCACCGGGGCCGGTCATGTTCAAGCTGATCTCGACCGGCTCATCCTCATCGGAGGAGACAACCAGGTTCTTGATGTTGAGGATCAGCTCAGTCACATCCTCGACCATGCCCGGCACAGTTGAAAACTCGTGAGAGACGCCTTGGATGTTGATGCTGGTCACGGCCGCGCCAGGAATGGCGCTGAGCAGGGTGCGGCGCAGTGAATTGCCCAGGGTGTAACCGAATCCCGGCTCCAGTGGATCAATGGTGAATTGGGAGCGATAGGTCCCATCGGGGATCTCGGTCAGGACCGGGCGTTGTGCGATTAACATGTTTTTCCTTTCGACCGCCCGCTATTTGACGGTCAAGTTGCGGATATAGGTGCCGAAAAGCCCCAGACCCACCGTGGCAGGACTGGGGCGTCGGATCAGCGGGAGTAGAGCTCGACGATCAACTGCTCTTGCAGGTCGATGACGATTTGCTCACGCTTCGGCAGTGAATGGATGATGATGCGGCCCTTGTTCGGACGGGAGTCCATCCAAGCCGGCACTGTCTTCGAATCGAAGACCTCGCGGGCCACCACCAGCGGGTGGAGGTTGAGCGACTTCTCGGCGATGTCGATGATGTCCATGGCGCTGACGCGGTAGGAAGGGATGTTGACCTTGCCACCGTTGACCAGGAAGTGGCCATGGGAGACCATCTGACGAGCCTGGCGACGGGTGGCGGCGAAGCCTGCCCGATACACCACGTTGTCAAGACGAGATTCGAGAATCTGCAAGAGGATGTCACCGGTCTTCTGTGAAGAACGGGTGGCTTCCTCGTAGTAATGACGGAACTGCTTCTCCATCACGCCATAGGAGAAACGAGCCTTTTGCTTCTCCTTCAGCTGCTGGGAGTATTCCGAGTCCTTGGTCCGACCGCGGCCGTGAACGCCTGGCGGGAAAGGACGACGTTCGAAGGACTTCGAGTGTCCGACGAGATCTGTCCCGTAACGGCGGGACTTCCGGGTCATGGGGCCGGTATAACGAGCCATGATTCAGGGGATCCTTTCTAATCCAGACTAGACGCGACGACGCTTCGGCGGGCGGCAACCATTGTGCGGCATGGGCGTGACATCGGAAATCGCTCCGACCTCCAGGCCGACAGCGCCGAGCGAGCGGATGGCGGTCTCGCGACCGGAACCCGGACCCTTGACGAAGACGTCGACCCGCTTCATGCCGTGGTCCATGGCGCGACGACCAGCGGCCTCAGCGGCCATCTGTGCAGCGTAGGGCGTGGACTTACGGGAACCCTTGAAACCAACCGTGCCAGCGGACGCCCATGAGATGACGGCGCCTGTCGGATCGGTGATCGCAATGATCGTGTTGTTGAACGTTGACTTGATGTGGGCTTGACCCACGAGAATGTTCTTCTTCTCTTTGCGGCGCACCTTAGTCTTGGTGTTCGCCTGCTTTCGGCCTGCTGTAGCCATCCAAATCCTTCTTTCCTAGTCTCCCAGAGCGCTCAGCGAGCCTTCTTCTTGCCGGCCACTGCCTTCTTCTTGCCCTTGCGGGTGCGAGCGTTGGTGCGGGTGCGCTGACCACGCACCGGCAGCCCAGCCCGATGGCGGCGGCCTTGGTAATTGCCAATTTCGATCTTGCGCCGAATGTCAGCGGCGATGCTGCGGCGCAGATCACCTTCGGTCTCATAACTGGCTTCGATGTAGTCACGCAGGGTGACGAGTTGCTCGTCGGTGACTTCGTGGACTCGCAGATCGCCACTGATGCCTGTGGCTTTCAGGATCTCGGCAGCCCGGGTGCGCCCGATGCCGAAGATGGAGGTGAGTGCGATCTCCAAGCGCTTGTCGCGCGGGAGATCAACACCGATAAGTCGTGCCATGTGGCCCTGTTCTCTTTCGGTTGGTCAGCCAGTCGCCTGGCTGCGAAGGTATGGACGTGACGCGTTCCCTATTGCAGAGGCCCCGGCCTTCGCCCGGGGGTGACCTGGGACCCATGAAATCGGAGCCCAGGGTGCGTGCACGCTGCTGATGCCTGGCTTGGGGCCAAGCGCTTATTCAATTGTCAATCAGATCGCAAACGGTGAGGCTGTCCCTCGACCCGCGATCGCTCAACCCTGACGCTGCTTGTGGCGCGGGTTTTCGCAGATCACCATGACGCGGCCATGGCGACGGATCACCTTGCACTTGTCACAGATCTTCTTGACGCTCGGCTGAACCTTCATCGAGCTTTCCCTCGTTTCTTGAGTGGGTTGCCCCACAGTGACGAACTTCGCCAACCGTCATAGTCAACGAACCACCGACCGGGATTATTCCCGATCAATTCTTATGCCGGTAGACGATCCGCCCGCGGGTCAGATCGTAAGGCGAAAGTTCCACGACAACTCGGTCGGTCGGCAGGATACGAATGTAATGCTGCCGCATCTTCCCAGAGACTGTTGCCAGCACCTTGTGACCGTTACTCAACTCCACCCGAAACATCGCGTTCGGAAGAGCTTCCACCACTGTGCCTTCGAGCTCGAGAGCTCCCTCTTTCTTCGCCATATAATCTTTCTCGTCAGTCGGAGCCCGCCTGGGCAGGTGAGCCCAGAGCAAGCAAGAATGTAGTATACGCCATCGAGGCATGGCTCCCAAATGGACCTTGCCAACCTCGACCACCATGGATCACCGAGCGCCCCAATCAGGGCAGCGAGCAGCGTTGGCCGGCCGCCCCGAGCAGTTCCGGGAGCTGGCGTGTGGGTCTTGACAGGATCATCCGATGCTGCTCAACTGATCGCCCAACTGTGTCTCTCCAAAGCGCAGACACACCGCTAGCCGATTGTCCCGATCAGTTTGTGACATGCATTGGGGGGATGGGCACGATCACCACTGTCTACTCAAGATCAGCAGGTCTTGTCAGTGTCAGGTTGTCTGCCCCGGATCAGCGAGTCTTGCCAAAGCGCACAGCCCGCACGATCTGGGCGATGCCCAAGACAATCAATTACCCGAAGCGAAGATTCACCATGGGCCTCCGAGTCGTAATGAGTCAGATGAGCATGCATGGATTCAATCGTCCAAAATAGGGGATCGCCACAATGAGATGACTATGTGCCGGTTCGCAGCTGCTGATGCCAAATCTGTCACTGGTAACTGTCATGATGACTCCATGGCTAAATCAGAAGAGAGCGGCGCCGAACGGAGGAAGCGAGTTGGCTCCCAACTCATCCGCGTTCAGTCGCCTGATGGTGATATCCATAATCTATGTCTGGACTGTTTTGATCGGTCGACGAGGACTCAAAGCAAGCGATTCTGGACCCCGTTGGCGGTCTGGCCCGTCTTCGTACTGCTGATCCTAGTCTGGATGGAGTTTTACCCAAGCGCCAACGAAGCCGAATTGGGTTGGACACCACAGGCCGTCCTCGAGGCCATCCGCAGCGGTGAGGTCGATAATGACGATGCCTTTTCATACTTGCAGGTCCTGGCTCTGGCTTTCTTGGCCGTCGCCGGTGGAATGGAGCTTGTCCATAGAATGATGAGCAAGTCGTCCACAAGGCAGTCAGGCTCGGTCGCACATCAGCCGACAACCGAGCCTCTACCCGCAGGGGGCGAGCACCAAGAGTCAAACCCACCCGCTGTGAACCCCATTTCGGCTATTCGACTACACGATCGCCGCGTCTGGCGACTGAGCCAAACGATCTCCGAGGCTGGCCAATTTGGAATGCTGCTGCTTTCATTGGCCGTCGCTGTCCTGACGCTGTCGCTCAACAATTCCTCTCATTCCTGGTTAACGTATTGCGCCACCATCACACTCTTCGTGCTGTGCACGTTCGAGATGGCCCGAATCTACAGTTTCCAAGACTTCGCAGACCCATTGGCAGAGGAATTGATCGCACTCAAGCTCTGGCGCACACTTCGGCAATGGGACAGACTGTGGGGTAACCGTCTTGAACGGCGGTGCAGCGGTTGGTCCGGCTGGGTCTTGGTCAGCGTAGTCCTCGTTCAAGGGGTCTGCGTAGCGCTCCAGCATTGGTGGGCTAGTTTGAGTTGGCAGTGGGCGATGGACGCCGGGAGCATCGGCGTGATGCTCACAACAGCTATCATTTTCATTCTCGTGGTCCATCTTGCGAGCCAGCTAAGACCGCCGAAAGTGAAGCGTGATCTCTTCTGGGTTGTGAGCGCCGGCTTGCTGGGCTTCTGTTGCCTCGTTGTGGCAAGTCTCATGTGTTTTCCCCGACCCTCAGACTGGCAAAACGCCAACGAGACCGTGGCAATCCGGCTATGGCTCGCCACCTGGGTTGTCTCACTCGCCTTGTTCGGACTCGCCATGGCCGGAGCCCTTGGTCGCGGCCCCTTTTGGGGACTGGCACGAGCCAGGGCATCGGCCCTCCAGGTGGCTCTAGTCAGTGCCAGCGATACCACCGGTGATGAGCGATTGTCACTGCAACCCGAGCCGAGAGAGCCTTCACCAGCGGCACGGAGTTCAAGGACAGGACTGGGCCGACCGCTGGTGATTCTTTTCACCGTGGCGGCATTACTCTGGGTATCAAGACTGTCGACCCGAGGGAGTGCTCTCTTCCCGGGTTCCATGGCGACCAAGGCAACTCCGGTGGCTGATGTCGTCGCGGGGATGACTGGGCTGCTTGTGATTGGACTGATCTGCTGGTTGGCGGTCCCGATCCTCAACAACGCAACCGACAAAGGTCGGCGCCGGTGGGCAGCCATGGTTGTCGCCGATGCCACCGATCAGACACCCACGATTCCTCAGTGCCGCTGCCACGACGTGCCAGGTTGTGATAACTACGAAGCACCTAAGACGGAGGGCTCAGATCAGCCAGAAGGAAGTGCAAGATGACCAGCATCCCCATCCTGGAACAAGCCGATTCGTCGTTCAACGACAGGCCCCATTGTTATACTGGCAGTATGACTGTCGATACAACTCTAATACGTATACCCTCGCCGCTTCGCGATCGCGTCCGTGAGGAGGCTACGCGCCGGCATGAGACCTTCGGTGAAGTCATCGCTCATGGCCTGGACCTCATCGACGAGGAACACTTTTGGAGCAAGGTCAGCGATCTGCAGCCAGATACGCAATACCGTGACGAGCTGCTTGATTGGGACGGTCAGGACATGAGATGAGGCCTGAAGATGATCAGTGAACCACGCCCGGGTGATGTCTACTGGTTCAGTGGTGGCTCGCAGCGAGGTCATGAGCAATCGGGAAGACGACCGGTCCTGGTCGTCAGCGATAGCCGGTTGAACAGTCTTGGACTGGTCTGGATTGTCCCTTTGACAACGACCGACCGAGGATGGCCACTGCATGTTCCCCTGAAAGTAGGGAATCGTGTATCGGTTGCCATGTGCGAGCAACTCCGCAGTGCCTCCATCGAACGCCTTGGTCAATTCATCGGAGATGTCGGGTATGAGACGCTGTCAGAGGTCCGGGCGGTCATTAGGCGAATCGTGGGGCGATGACGCAGCCTGCCTGCCCCCGGATCAGCGGGTCTTGCCGAAGCGCACAGCCCGCACGATCTGGGTGATGCCCAAGACGATCAACAGAATACCAGCGAACCAGAACAAAGCGACAATGCTCCACAGAGGGCTGGTCATCACCACCAAACCGGCCAGGATCGAGATGATGCCAAAGGTGATCGCCCAACCGCGCGATGGCTCGTCGCCACTTTGGATGATGGTGACAACACCTTCGACCAGCCAGATGATGCCGAGATAGATACCGAGGAACAGTCCCAAGAAGATGGCCGATTCCACCGGCTGAAGAATGATGATGATGCCAGCGGCCAACATGATCAAACCGAGGATGATGTCGAGGGCTCGCGACCAGCCCTTCAAACCCTTGGTGAAAATGCCCATCAGGAAATAGGCCACGCCGGCGACGATGAAATAGATGCCCAGCAGTAAGGCCATGGTGGTGGCTGAATCACCGGGCCAGATGACGATCAACAAACCGATGATGATGGCGGCCACGCCGCTCAAGCCCAACCACCAACGGACCCTCTTGCCGGCGGTCTCTTCCAACTCACGGCTGTCGAGGGTGAACAAAGAAGATAAACGAGCCACGGCTAGACCTTTCACTGGCGGATTCACCGGTGACGCTATCGCCTTAGTTGGGGTCGGCGATCGATAATCGGGTGGCGCTGGTAGGCAGCGGTCACCATCACCGCAAGTGGTCGGCGTTTCCATGGTAATAGCAAGTCACTTGGCGCCCCAACCCCGGACAAGCGCTGCGCAGCCATTCGGATTCTTGGCTGACAAACCGTCTCGAGCGCCTGATGTCGCGCACCAGGAACTGGTTGTGGTTAGGGGTGGCATCGCCCGTCGTTCACCGCTGGGCAAGGCGTGAAACTACTGCGCCAAGCCGTAAAGGCGATCACCGGCGTCGCCCAGGCCCGGGACGATATAACCATGCTCATTGAGATGGTCATCGACGGCGCCAACCACCAAGGTGAAAGGCACATCCAAGTCACGGGTCAACATGTCGATGTGCTCGATGCCTTCAGGAGCGGCGATCAGGCAGACAGCAGTGATCTCGTGGGCGCCGCGGTCACGCAGGAATTGAACCGTGCCGCCGAGGGACCCGCCGGTGGCCAACATCGGATCAAGGACGTAGCACTGGCGGCCAGACAGATCCTGGGGCAGGCGCTCGGCGTAGGTGAACGGCTCCAAAGTGGTATCATCGCGGACCATGCCGACGAAACCGACTTCAGCGGTCGGCATCAACCGCGACATGCCTTCGAGCATCCCCAAACCGGCGCGCAGAATCGGCACCACCAAAGGCCTGGGCCGGGCCAAACGGACACCGACAGTTTCCGCCACCGGCGTCGACACGGTGCAGGGCTCGACACGCACCGAGCGCGTCACCTCATAGGCCAACAGGGTGACCAGCTCTTCGACGAGTTGGCGGAAGATGACCGAATCAGTCGATGCCGCTCGCAGCAACGACAATTTGTGGGACACCAAGGGATGATCAACAACACGTAAATCCACGGGTCTAGCTTCGCACAGATTGGCGGTCAGCGTCGGAGGGTTGTCGCGGTGGCGGCTACAACCCAAAGAAACTCCCTTCTTTTCACCGGGCGGCGTTTGGTTCTTCAGGTTAAGGTCACGATTCCTCACCTTTGGCTGAGACCCCACCGCCGACCGCTGCTCGAGCCGGTCAAACTTTCCCGTTCACAGTGGCAACCCCAGCCAGATCACTCCAATGAGTCTCATCCCATAGCAACGCTGGCCCAACGGAGCCTCGTATATTGATGCCAATCACGGTCGTACGGACAAATTCGCCAAATTGGTTTGTGGATAACCGTCTAATCGCCAGACCACACCGCCACAATGATGCTATAAGGACTGCATTTGGCTGTCGGTGAAGGAGAAGGCGCATGCGACTGAAGGCCCAAGTGATGAGCCCGCAACCTGGGCAGGGGGATGCCGAGACACAGACACCGCCGTTGCGTCGCCACGATGTCTCGCGACTGGGTTGGCATGGAGTCTCGCGACCTGGTTGGCCCCGTCTGCTGGCCGCCGGAATCGTGATGCTAGCCGCCCTGGGAATGGCTGCTTGCACCAGCGGACCGAGTGCCTCGCCAACTGCCAGCTCTAGCATGTTGACCGCGCCCAGCCCGGTGTCCAGCACGATACCGACCCCCTCCCCAACGCCCAGCTGGAGCGCCGAAGGGCTGGCCGCGATCAAAGCCGTCCAAACATCACTCGAGACCTGGGACCGGTTGGCCAACAATTTGACTACCGCTGATCTCAATGAGATCCAACTGGTCGAACTGCCACCACAATCGAACAACAGTCTGAACCAGTTGGCCCATTGGCGCAGCCAGGGTTACAGCTATCAAGGATGGACTGAGTTCACTCCTACCCGCGTCGAATATCTCGGTCCTGATCCCTGGCCGGGGGGTGATTCCTGGCGGGTCTATGGGTGTTACAACATATCCAATGCTTGGGTTTACAACCCTGATGGCTCTATACACGCCACGGGGCGGATTGAGGAAAGTCTTAGTCGGTTCGAAGTGGCAGCATTCACCGACAACAATGGCAAACAACAGTGGCAGGTTTACGATAACTCAATTAATGAGGGGTCATGCTGAAACATCTCTTTGCAAGATTCGCCGCTTCCTTAGTGGCTCTAGCTCTCACCACCTCGGGGCTAGCAGTCATGACTGCCCCTAGTGCCCAAGCAGATTGCGCCACCACTAAATCCCAGACTGCCTATGCCGTTGACATCGCCCTCTCTTGCGCCACATCCACTCCAACCCAAGCAGCCGACACCGCCAACCGAGCCGCCGACTCAGCCGCGCCAGTCTGCCAAACCAGCGAGGGCACGGTCATCGACTGTTGGCGCGACAACCAAGCCTGGATGCCACAATTTCAGTCATATTGCGGCCCCAAAAATCTGCCCGCCGAATCAGCCCTCTGGGCCAACCACCAACTACCCGGCCACACGCCAGACACTCCTTACAGCTGCGCCTGGTGGTCATACCCCAGCAGCGACGACATCTACTGGATCAGCGGCACGCCCAACACCCCAGCCAAACCGGACATCGACACCGACGCCCTGGTTGAACAAGCCATCGCCAGTCTCGGCATCCAACCACCACAACTCCAAGCCAGCGCCTATGTTTACCCACAATGGGCCAATCTCGGACTGCAGTGGTGGATCGGCGCACCGATGTGGTTTTGGATCAACAACGATGACCCCCACCGATGGGGCCAGCAAACCACCAGCATCACCGTCCAGGGCATCACCCTCACCCTGACGGCCAAAGCCCAATCCATCACCATCAATCCCGGCGACGGGGCTAATCCAATCACCTGCGCCAACCCATTTGACGCCCGCGATCGCGACTCGTTGCTGCGCGAACACGCCCCAAACGGCTGTGAGCACACCTACATGACCATCAACAGCACCGACGATCCCAACAGCCGCTTCCAAACCAGCGCCTACACCAACTGGAACGTCACTTGGACCACCAGCGACAACCAAAGCGGCCAGACCAGCTTCACCACCCCCGAGGCCGACGGTCCAGCCCCGCACATCAACCAACTACACGTCGTCGAGACAAATCCTGACCAATAATCAAGGCAAACGACCAAGGCTCCACGAGGCCACGGAGTTGCTAGCCATGTATCGGCCTGTTGGGTTTAGTCCTGCACCGGCGGGGAGTGGAAGTGAGGTGATTAGGTCATGAAGGGGGCGCCGATTGATTGGTCGAGGGATTCTGTTGAATCGTCAAGTCGTTCCAACCGTCTGAAAGAAACAGACACCACCTGTATGCCCGGTCGTTGCATGGATAGCCACTGGCCGCGGTTGACACGCACCGCGATGGCGTCACACAGATACTGCCTGGCCGAGCCCACCGACAACTGCACCCACGGGTTAATCCAGGCCTCATGTCAACGCTGATCTGACAGAGCCACAAGCAATACGACTCCGAATCCGCCGCCTGGATTCAGCGACTGACTAGTCAGGCACTCCGGCACCGATCAGCACCCTGACTTGGAGCCGCTTATCAGATATCCATACTGGCCCTGCCGGATGCCTGGACAAACCGTCGTGCCCGACTGTGATGGGCCGCCCAAGCCACCCTTGACGGATGCCTGACTGCACCAACCCGCTGAGCGTCAACGCGCTTCGGTATGGCCTAATCGCCGCAGGGCCTCAAAAACATTCGAATCTCACACCCAGAGGCCAGTCTTACCGACTTACCGACAGATGCGGGCTGTCGATTCTCGGCTTGGCCAGCACCGACCATCCGCGCCAAGCCCCATGCCAACCAGGGCTCGTCATCCCCAGAAAAGTAACAATTTGGTAAACATGCTGTTCTAGCCCATCGGCCTATGGTCAAGGGGCGGCAAACCTGACAAGATGGAGATGCTTATCAGAGGAGGCAAGATGACTGATTGGGACCGCGAGGATCTGATCGAGGATGATCTGCTGGTGGACGACGAAGACGACCCCAGTGATGACGACCTTGAAGATGATCTCGACTCAGTTGACGATGCGATCGATGGCGACGATGACATTGACGACGACTCTGATGATGACGAAAATGACGACGAGTTGCAAGACGCCGACGAGGATGAGATCGACTTCGCCATCGCTCTTTATCGCGAAGATGGTGAACCGGTCGGCGTGGCGCTGGAACCCGACTTGGCCAATGACTTCGAGGGTTTGATCGATTACTTGCACCGCGTGCCCGGTGACGCTGGGGCTATGGGCATGGTGTCGCTCGATTCGGATGTCTTGGTGGTGGTCCGAGTGCGTGGGCCGCGCCATGTGCAAGTGTTCGTTTCGGACGCTTATTACGCCGACACTTGGACGATCGTTCGGGATGCCCTGGACTTCTTCGGCCCCGAATTGGGCACCGACGATCTGCCCGACGAAGGTCCAGTCGGCGACCTCGGCATGTTCGCCGATCAGGGGCTGTCGGAGATGGACCTTGAGGCGATGTTGATGGACGATGACATTTCCAGTGAGGATGTGGCCGAGCGCATTGCCGTCGGGGCGCGTTTCGGCTCCGTCTTCCACAAGGCCGTCGATGACTACTGGGATGTTGAGGACGACGAAGACGACTGAGTGGTTGATGGGCGGTTCGCCAGTCAACCACGTATCCTTCCTCAAGCGATGGTGGTGACTAGCGCATTTTTGAGCTAGACTCATGGGCGGTCACCGCTGCGGTGACAAGTCCTATTGATTAGTCGGATTCTCCAGCTGATCGATGATCGGGGTGTGGCGCAGCTTGGTAGCGCGCTTCGTTCGGGACGAAGAGGTCGCAGGTTCAAATCCTGTCACCCCGACGATATACCTTCTGACTCGTAGATGCTTGTCAGAGGGTTTTTCACGCCTTCCTCCTTTCCAGAATCATTGTTCTAGGTGCGTGGCTGGCGAGCTTTTGCCCGCGCCTTGCCCGCAGGTTTTGGGTCGTCTAAAGCGTCCAGCCGGGCTATCGCGGCATCGTCGGCGTCTTGGCCGATGTAGTGGGCGTAGCGGTCGAGAGTCATTGCTGCTGACGCGTGACCGAGCCAAGCTTGAACGGTCTTGATGTCGATCCCCGCCCGCAACCAACGTACGGCAGCACCGTGGCGCAAATCGTGGAAGCGGTGGCCCTGACCGGTGCCGGTGAAACCGTGCCGGGTCACCCCCTGTCCCCTTACTGTGACGGTCTTGTCCAGTTCGTCGTGCCAATGGAGGTGGTGAAGCAAGGCCCTATGGCGCAGCAGGGTGCCGTTGGTGGTGGCAAATAGCCATTCGTCCGATGGTCGGT
>JAITVZ010000084.1 GCA_031285505.1 Propionibacteriaceae bacterium | reverse complement strand
CAGTGGCTATCCATGTTACGGCCCGGTGATTCTGCACCAGACACAAATAGTGTTGTCAGTGTAAACATGGTGCGTCGCATGGACCTCTCGACTGAGGAGGTTCCCTCCCTGTTGATCGTGTTTCCGTCCGTTTGAGTCCCCAGGGCCGTTACATGGATAGCCACTGTTATCCCTACCCGGCTGTGGGACAGGCAGTGGCCAAAAGTAGCGGCTCTGTTAGACCACGGTTGACATGCGCCGCTGCTGCCGCACCGACGCTGCGCGGTCAAGACCATCCATCACCGCATCGCGAGTCAGTCCAGGTTCCATTTCAACGCTGGTCTCACAGAGCCAAAAGTAGCTCGTCAGCGACTGCTCACTGCATTGGTCAAGCGATGACGTCGATTTCCAGCTGATAAGGCCGACCACTGGCCGGCACCCACGAGCTGGCGCTGATCGTCTCCCAAAGGTCACCGCCGGTCGTCACCGGCATGGCGCCCACCTGCAGGGTGGCGATGGCTGGGTCGAAGGGCTGATCGAACACCCCGCTGATCTGGCAGGGCCAGGGCCTGTCGCTCGGGTTGAAGGCATCGGTCTGGGCGCCGGCCTCGGTTGAGCCGCCAATCGCCAGTGACAGGCTGCTGGCGTTGGCGCCGGTGGATGGGTCCTTGATGGCCACGCTGTTCGGCAGGTAGCTCGGGTACAACAAGCCTTGATCGGTCGTGTTGCGGCATTGTCCGCTGAGCACAACCTCGGTCTGTTCGGGATCCAGCTCGTCAGGGGTCAGCCTGGCGGTGTCCAACGACAACTCCCAAGGGCCGAGGTCGAGCAGTTGACCAGGTTGCGCCGCTTGGAAATCGTACTGCAACTGATTGAACCCGCCGGTCGCCCAAACGCCACCAACGGAGCCAGCCACGATTATCGCCACGACCGCGACCACGATCGGCCAGCGTCGCCGACGCCCGCTCTCATCTCCCGACGCGCGCCTGGCCCCATTCTTAAACCCCATGGGCCTAGTTTCCCACAAGAGTGCTTGTGCCCGGCCGTGGGCAGCCAGGCTGGATGGTACCTGAGAAATCTCCCAGGAGACCGCCCTGTCACAAGCTAGCAATCGCGGTAGTAGCCATTCTTTCGCAGTTTTCGCGAAAGTTTCGACTTGGTCGATTTCGTTGCCAATTTGTTACACAAAGATGCAAGTCAAATGACTATGGTCAATAGCGAGGGCGCATGAATTGTGGGTGCGCCCATTGCACAATGATCAACTCAAAGGAGTGGTGCATGAAGCATCTCAAGCAATTTGCGGCGGTCGGATTGGCTGCGGCGGCAGCCTTGGCCATGGCCAGCTGCGCATCGAACAACGACGGCGGCGGCTCGGCAGATGGCGCCACCGAAATGACCTTCTGGCACAACGGCACCGGCGATAAATCAGTCGCCTATTGGGAAGACGTCGTCGCCGCTTTCGAAGCCGACCATGAGGGCGTGACCATCAACATCGAGGTCGTTCAGAACGAGGAGTTGGATGGCAAGCTCCAGACCGCCATGCAGGCCGGCACTGCGCCTGACATCTTCTTGCAACGTGGTGGTGGCAAGCTGGCTGAGATGGTGGCCGCCAATCAGGTGATGGACATCACCGACAAGATCAGCGATCAGGTCAAGGACACCTACGGCGCGGCGCTCGGCTTTGACTCCCTCGACGGCAAGGTCTACGGCATGCCGATGTCGGCCCAGCCGGAGGGCCTGTGGTATTCGCAGGATCTGTTCGATCAGGCGGGTATCACCGAGAACCCGACCGATATCGCCTCATTCAACGCCACCGTTCAGAAGCTGAAGGACGCCGGCATCCAGCCGATCGCTCTCGGTGGCAAGGACGCCTGGCCGGCGGCCCACTGGTTCTATTCCTTCGCTCTGCGTGAGTGCTCGCAGGATGTTGTCGAGAACTTGGCCAACGAT
Organism: Propionibacteriaceae bacterium; assembly: GCA_031285505.1. Classification (GTDB taxonomy): domain Bacteria; phylum Actinomycetota; class Actinomycetes; order Propionibacteriales; family Propionibacteriaceae; genus WQYJ01. Next base: position 30,266 of record JAITVZ010000084.1, on the reverse strand, counting down.
AAGGAACTGGCTGACGGTTGCTGGCTGCGCGCCTTCCAGGATCTGGCCGATCTCAACGCCACCGAGCCCTTCAACGAAGGCTTCCTGACCACCGTCGCTCAGCAGGGCGCCGGCTCAGCCGCTGGCCTAATCGCCAACCACCAAGCCTCGATGGATCTGATGGGCGCTTGGGAGCCAGGCGTCATTGGTGATCTGACCCCGACCAAGGAGCCGCTGGCTGATCTGCGCTGGTTCCCCTTCCCCGCCGTTGATGGCGGCGAGGGCGATCCGGCCGCCATCATGGCTGGTTCCGACGGCTACTCTTGCTCGGCCGGGGCTCCGGATGTCTGCGTCGACTTCTTGAACTTCATCGCCAACAAGGAGAACAACGAGGGTTACGCCACGGCTTATTCAACCATCCCGGCCAACTCTGAGGCCTTCGGCGTGGTCACCGAGCCGTCACTGCTGGCCGCCGCTGAGGCTTACTCCGAGGCGCCATATACCGTGCTCTGGTTCGACACCTCGCTCGGTCAGGATGTCGGCAATGCCGTCAACGCTCAGGTGGTGGCGCTGTTGTCTGGCACCACTGATCCCCAGGGCGCGCTCGACGCCACGCGCACCGTTCTGAAGAACGGCTAAGCGAATGAGTGGCACTGGCAGCATCACTGCTCCAGTCGCCACGCTCCAAACATCGCTGGTGGGTGGGGGCCGCAAAGGCTCCCACCCCCGCGCCACGGGTGGGGCAGGGCGACGCAAGAGCAGATGGCAGAAACGCTTCGAGATCACTCTGCTAGCCGGTCCGGGGGCGATCATCTTCGTGATCTTCGTCATCATCCCGGTCTTCGTCGCCCTGTATTACTCCTTCTTCGCCTGGAAGGGGTTCGGCCCCGCCACCGATTTCATCGGCTTCGGCAACTACAAATGGACCCTGACCAACCCTGAATTCTGGTGGGCCGTCGGTCACAACTTCGCAATCGCCGCCCTGTCACTGCTCTTCCAAGGGCCGCTGGCCATCCTGGTGGCCTTGCTGCTCAACCGTAAGATGCGCGGCCGCTCCCTGATCCGTGTGCTCATCTTTGTTCCTTATGTCATCTCCGAGGCGATCGTCGGTATCGGCTGGAGCCTGATGTTGCAAGACACCGGCGCGATCAACAAGCTCATCTCCAACCTCCACTTGGGCGACGGCATCTCCTGGATCTCCGATCCGAAGATCGCCATGTGGACACTGATGTTCGTCATCTCCTGGAAATACGTCGGTTTCGCGGTGATCTTGATGTTGGCCGGTCTTCAGGGCATCCCCGAGGAGCTCAGTGAAGCGGCTGCTGTCGATGGGGCCAGCTATTGGCAGATCCAGCGGCACATCATGCTGCCACTCTTGACCCCGACCATCAAGATTTGGGCCTTCCTATCGGTCATTGGTTCGATGCAGCTGTTCGACTTGGTCTATGTCATTTGGGGCCAGTACATCGCCAATATCGCTGGGACCTCGACGATGGCCTACTTCATGGCCCAAAACGGCCGTTTGTCAGGGCAACTGGGCCGAGGTTCAGCCATCGCCATCGTCGTCTTCGTCATCTCTTTGATCGTCGCTTTGGCATTCCAGAAATGGGTCTTGAATCGCAACACTGAGGGCGCCTTGACCAACCGTCCGACGAAGGAGGCCTGAGCATGAGCGGCATTCAAGCGACGCCAGCCGCAGCAACGGCGCCGAAGCGCGGCATGGTGCCGGTGCTGATCGACCGAAGCGATGACCATGCGCCGACCCACAAGGTCAAGAAGGAGCGACTTGGCTGGGGTTCGCCGGTGGTCTACTTCATCTCACTGGCCCTGATCGCCGTCTGCATCGCGCCGGTGCTCTACATCGTGCTGGGCGGTTTCCGCTCCAACTCGCAGATGATCCAAGATCCGGCCGCCTGGCCGAATCCCTGGGAGATCACCAATTACACCTCGGTGTTGGCCATGCCCGAGTTCTGGCACATGGCCTGGAACTCCTTGTTCATCGCCCTGATTTCGGTGGTACTGGTGGTCGTGTTGGGCGTCGGCGCCTCTTACACACTGGCACGCTACAAGTTCACCGGCCGTAACGCCCTCTACATGCTGTTTGCGGCTGGCCTGATGTTCCCTCTGACTGTGGCCATCACCCCGCTCTACATCATGATGACCCGGATCGGCCTGGCCAACACCGCCTGGGGTGTGATTCTGCCGCAGGTGGCCTTCGGCCTGCCGCAAACGATCATCATCTTGACGCCGTTCTTGGCGGCCATCCCCGGTGAGATCGAAGAGGCGGCTACGGTCGATGGTTGCTCACGGCTCGGCTTCTTCTTCCGGATGGCTCTGCCGCTGTCACTGCCGGGGGTCATCACGGTGGCAATCCTCAACTTCGTCGGTTCGTGGAACTCTTACATGCTGCCGTTGTATATGTTCAACGACGCTTCGATGTACACCCTGCCGTTGGGGGTCCAGCAGTTCTCCACAGCCCATTCACAAGACACCGCCCAGGTGATGGCCTTCACCTCGATGTCGATGCTGCCGGCGTTGATCTTCTTCTCGATCTTCGAGCGGCGGATCGTCGGCGGGTTGAGTGGAGCCGTCAAGGGGTGAGCGCCGATTCAGTGGTTGTCGATGATTTAGCGACCGCCGATGCCAAGCCGCCTTCGTGCTTCGCAGGCGATCCGCGGTGGTCCTTCAGCGCCGAGATTGTGGCCGTCGATGGGATGGACGCCGCCTATGTGGCGGTGCCCTTCGATCTGCGGGCCGAGACCGGGCGGGGGCGGCTGAAGGTGCGCGCCACTTTCGACGGTGTGCCTTACGATGGCTCGATCGTCAACATGGGTGTCACCAACCCCGATGGCAGCGTCTGCTACATCATCGGCCTGCGCCAAGACATCCGTCGGGCCATCGGCAAGGGGCCTGGTGATTTGGTGGCGGTTGAGATTTGGGAGCGGGAGTCAGATTCAGCATCCCAAGGTCACTCGCTACTAGACTAAGCTATTGTTAGCTAATCTAATGAGGGAGTGGTCCGATGCCAACAGTCACAGTCCATCAGGCCAAAACGCAATTGTCACAATTGTTGGTTCAAGTGGAGAATGGCCAATCGATCATCATTGCTCGCGGCCATCAACCAGTCGCCAAGCTAGTGGCCCTATCGGCTGATGCTGGTCGGCGTCGGCTGGGCGGATTGCGCGACAAAGGGCTGATCGCCGATGAGCATTTCGCAGCTGATGAGATCGCCGAGCTCTTTGGTGCCAAGGCATGAGTGCGCTCTTGGACACTCACATCTTGCTGTGGGCCTTGTTGGAACCAGAGCATTTGGCTGATTCCATTCGCCAGGAGTTGGAAACGGCCGACGAAGTCTGGTTCAGCGCTGTCAGTATCTGGGAAGTGGCGATCAAGCAATCTCTGGGGCGTCCAGATTTCACGGCCAACCCCTATGATGTTCGCACAGAGGCGTTAGCTATTGGTTTTCGTGAGTTGCTGATCGATGGCTTGCAGGCTGCGGCTGTCAGCGCGCTGCCTCGCTTACATAGTGACCCATTCGACCGATTGTTGGTGGCTCAGGCTCAGACCACTGGTCGAACCTTATGGAGTCATGATCCCTGGGTGATTCAGTATGCCGGCCCGATTCGCGCGGTTTAGGTCGACGCCTCATTGATGCTGTTTGCGGTGATGTCGTGACCTACTGAATTTGCCCTTGTTGCGTGTTTGACGAGCCTTGGGTTCGGCCAACAAGCCTTATAGTTAACTTGACGATGTCATAGAAATAACTCATACTGTATTCACCGGTCGGGATTGTCCGGTCGGATCTCAATGTTGAGGAGTTGTTATGGGTAAGAAATGGATCGGGGGGGGGCAGTAGCTATTGCTAGTGTCCTAGCCTTCCTTGGAGCGCCGTCGGTTTTTGCTGATGAGGCTGATTATGTGGCAGAGCAGATGGCTTCGGTGATTGCCGAGTTGGCACCTGATGCTGGTGCGGTGGTTGATCCGGTTGATGCGGGTGACGCGGTCCCTCAGGTGCAAGCTGACGGATCAGTGCTGTTGGCTCAAACTCTTGAGCAGGGGCCGTTGGTGGTTGAGACGATTGTTGGCCAGGTTGAGCCGGCCTGGGCTTTCGATGCTGATGGTCGGCCCGTGGACACCTGGTATGAGGTGACTGGCGCTGGCGAACTGGTGCAGGTCATCAATCCCGATGCGACCGCTGAGTATCCGATCGTCGCTGATCCGACATGGGGCTTCACTTGGCAGGGTATTAATATCTATTTCAACAAGAAGGAGACCAGTGATCTGGCCAACTGGAAAGTTGGCATAGCTGCACTGGTGGTCGGAATTATCCCTGGTGGTCAGATTCCGGGATTGATTGCCGGGGGAGTCAATGTGGCGGCCAGCTGGGCTTTATCGGCGAATATGTGTCTGAAATACACGTGGCCGTTGACAATTTCGGCATTCGGTCGATATTCGGGAGGTAATTGTAAATGATTGTGGTTGCCGGGGTCATCGTTGGACTGATGCTGGGTGCCATTAGCGCTTGGTTATGGAATCGCGGTTTCATTTTCGGATTAGTAGCCGCAGTTATCATGATTATCGCTATCGTGTTACTCGTGGTATTTGGGCCAACACAACTGCGTGACTCTGTGGTGTTGGCTGCAGCTGCTATCAGTGTGGCGCTGGGAGCCGGCATCATGCGAACGATATTGCTTAGGCGTCAAAATGGACCGCAGTCCCGTAAATCGTCCGCCTGATGCATATCGCCACAATAGCCTCATTATTATCTGTTCGGGATAATCGTGACACACCTCTTTTGGCAAAATCGGCGGCATTCTCGAAATGACGTGAAGTCCTGAACTGGATGCGAGCTGATTTTACTAAACCGGTGGCTTGGATTCATGTGAGATCCAAGCCACCGGTTTAGTAATTTGGGAGCGGTCGGATGAATGCACTAGATTTCGCGACTGTCGATGGTTGTCTGCATTGAGCACGAGCATCGATCAGTTCTGACAAATCAAGCCACTGTTCACTCAATTGCGTGAACCTGCACATCCAGGCGGGCAACCGCCCGGGCCAATCGTTGGTCGCAGGTGACGAGATTCGCCTGGTAAATCATGGCGATCACCACATAGACGGCGTCGTAGACAGAGACGTTGTGGCGTAGCGACCAAAGGTGCTTGAGCTCAATCCCCTCCAAGGTCACGATCTGTGGCACGGCATCCCAAACGGCCTTCGCGAATAAGGATGATGCGGTTGCGCTGATTTTGCCGGCCAACTCATACTTGCTCAGCGCCCGAAGCACTTCAAGGGGGCAATGACTGGGCATGATCCAATGAGGATCGCTTTCCATCACTTGGCGACAGGTCTCGCCGGTTGGGCCAGCATCAATGAGCGCTGCCAGCCAGACATTGGCATCGACAACAATCACGGCAGATTCGTCTGGTCGGCCTCGAAACCAGCTTCGCGGCCTTGACGGATGACAGCTGCTGGCGACCAGTCATCGGCGAGCTGAATGCGTTGCTCCACCAGCTGGTTGAAGGTTGTTCGATTAATCTGTATCTGCGCCTCGCGGGTGACCAAGTCGAGCAGGAAGCCCTGCAAGGACTGATGGCAGCGTTCAGCTTCACGGGCCAATAGGTCATGAGTTGTCTCATCGACATCGCGAATCTGCAGAGCAACAGTCATGCATGCATTATACATGCATTAGCCGGAGGATCGTCTGCTCGCCATGGCTGGTTGTATCGGACAAGTGAGCGTCGGGGCCACGTTTGTGGGTGCCAGGGCATTGGCGAGCCACCGCGCTGACTAGAGTTCGTATTCGAATCGCAGTTTGACGCGGTCACCGCGGAAGATGATGGTGGAGTACTCGAAGACAACTTGATGCTCGTCGCTGATCCGGTCGCGCAACATCAGGGCGGGGCTGTCGACGGGCGTCTCCAGCAACCGGGCTTCATCGGTTGTCAGCAAGATCGTCTCGAGCCGTTCGGCGACGTGCTTCATGCGCAGGCCGTAGTTGCTCTCCAACACCCGACACAACTGCTCGTTGACGGTGTCGTGCTGGTCGAGTTGGGGCGCCAGGCGCGCTGGGATGTAGGAGATGTGGACACTGACCGGGACGCCTTGGGCTGATCGGACTCGCCGGATCACGTAGGTCTGCTCACCGGCCGCCAGCCCAAGCTGTTCGCGAATCTTGGCGCTCGGTCGTTCGAGTTGGGCGGATAAGAGTCGAGTGCTGGTGACGAACTCCATACTTTCAAGTTGCTCGCGCAGCCCGCGGTAAGCCGGGGCGACCACCTCGATGGTGTCGAGGGCGACGTAGGTGCCCTTGCCAGGGACTCTAAAGAGCAGGCCATCTCGAACCAACGAAGTCAGAACACCCCGGACCGTCATACGGCTCAGGCCGTAAGTGCGCTCCAACTCGTTTTCTGATGGGATGCGATCACCGTGGGACCATTCACCAGCGGCGATCTTGCGCCGGATCAGTTCTTCGAACTGGACATAGAGTGGGGTCGGAGCATCACGGTCCAAGACGTCAGTCTGGCTAGTCGTCTCGGTCATGTGGCGCCTCCTCAGCTCTTGATCGTTATGCCAAAACCACTGTCCGGATCATTTTACACGCGTGATTTGTTCGATCTGGATTCAAGGGGCCACCGTCTTGCTACCGCTGGGTTCAACTTGGTGCATTCGGTGGCTGCTTCTCAGGTCTTGACCTAACTGCTTCTGCCATGAGCAATCATACCGCGATTTGACAGGCCATGACCAGACCTGTATATACTGGTTATGCAGACAGCGCCGACGCTGAGCACCCATAGCAGGGGGTTGGGGAACCGATGTTGACAACAGGCATTTCAGTCGTGATCACGGCAGGGGTGGGGTCTAGTGCCCCGTGCACTGTCGCCATCTTGGCCGCTGAGACCTGTGGCTGTGTCAAGAGCTTGCGGACAGCGCCGCGAATCACTCGATCGCGCTGCCTCCAGCCGCGTATTTCCCAACTCCCATTGTTTTATCGTCCCAGATCAAGCTAAACGAACGGAAAATCATGCTCGCTTCCACAGCCCAGATGTGCCGCATCGCCCGAGCTCACGGTTTCGCGGTGCCAGCCGTCAACATCGTCGACTCAGTCAGCTTGCGGGCGGTCGTCGCCGCCGCCGTGGATGCTGAATCACCGGCCATCATCCAGGTCTCAGTCAAAACACTGCGTGTCATGGGGATCGAGTCGATCACGGCCACTTTCCATGAGGCGGCCGAGAAAGCCCCCGTGCCCTTGGCGATTCACCTCGATCATTGCCCCGACCGAGCAGTCATCTCGGCCGTGATCGCCGCTGGCTGGTCGTCGGTGCTGTTCGACGCCTCAGACCGCGACCTCAAGGCGGCCATCGCTGAGACTGCCGAGGTGGCTGCCGAAGCTCATGCTCGGGGCATTGATGTCGAGTCGGAGATCGAGAACATCATCGGTGTCGAGGATGGGGTCGGCTCAGACCAGGCGGTGCACGCCTACTCGACGTCGATGCTGGTCGACGCGGCCGATCGCACCGGGACCGACCTGTTGGCCCCCCAGCTCGGCACGGCCCATGGGATGTACAAAGCGGAGCCAGTCCTGTTGCCCGATCGCGTCCGCGACTTGTTGACGCAGACCGACAAGCCGATTGTCCTGCACGGTGGAACTGGTCTACAAGATGACGATTACCGGGAGTTCATCGCCGCCGGTGTGTCGAAGATCAACATCTCGACCGGCCTGAAGCACGCCTATCTCGACGCCGCCCGTGATTATCTCACTTGGGCCCAGGCCAACGACCGCTGGGATCCGCTGGCCCTGTTCGCCGCCATCGGCACCGGGGTGCAGGCCGACATCGCCCGCTACCTGCCGGTGTTCGGTTCAGCCGGCACGGCGCAGCTGGTCGAGGCGGGTCTGAAATGAACCAGGCGCTGATCTTTGATTGTGACGGCGTGCTCTGCGACACCGAGCAGTTCGGCCATCTGCCCGCTTTCAATGCGATGTTTCGTGAAGTCGGCCTGCCGATCAGCTGGACGCCTGAGCAATACGCTCACCTGGTGACCATCGGCGGTGGCAAGGAGCGCTTGCTCAGTGTGCTGACCGATGACTTCTGTGAAGCTCACGGCCTGCCGTGGCACGACCGAGCCGAGCAAGCCCGCCTGGTCGCTTCATGGCATGCGATCAAGACCAGGCATTACATCGAGCTCGTTGAATCCGGTGCTTTGCCGCCCCGTCCGGGAGTGAAGCGCCTGGCCGAGGCAGCTGCGGCGGCCGGTTATCAGTTGGCAGTGGCGTCGACCTCAGCCGAACCATCGGTGCGCGCCATCGCCGACCGAGTTTTCGGCCCAGAGCTCGCTGCCGCCTTCACCATCTGCGCCGGCGACATCGTCGCCCAGAAGAAGCCCGCCCCGGACATCTATCTCAAGGCGCTGGAGGCGCTGCAGGTCAATCCGGCAGACGCCTGGGCCTTCGAAGACTCCGGCATCGGACTTAGGGCAGCCATCGGCGCGGGTCTGACGACGGTCGTCACCCCATCGCCATACACCGTCAACGACGACTTCACTGGCGCGGCGCTGGTGGTCTCCGATCTCGGCGAAGCCGATGCCCCGCTTCAGCTGATCAACGATCAGCGGCAGGCGGTCGACGGGCCCTGTGTCACACTGCAGACACTTGAGCGCCTGAAGTAGTCACGGAACAAGGGAACTGGCGATCAGCCGGCATCGCTGCCGGGCAAAGCAAACCAACCGATAACAAAGGAGATATCATATGAAACTCGCACAAATTGGCCCCCGCGGCGCCGAACGGCCGATCGTCGAGCATCAGGGCCGCTGGTTCGGCTTCGAATCGATCCGCCCGCAGATCGATCCTGGCTTCTGGGGCGATGGCACCATGACCCGCATCCGTGAGGCCTTGGACCGCTCGGCTTTGCCCGAAGTCAGTGTCGAAGGCCAGCGCTTTGGCGCGCCGATCACCCGCCCGTCGGCGATCATCTGCCTGGGGCACAACTACCACGCCCACGTCGCCGAGTCCGCTGGCGTCGAGCCGACCGCCCCGATCATCTTCCTCAAAACGCCGAACACCCTGGGCGGCCCTGACGACGATGTGCCGATCCCCCGCGGTGGGGAGAAGACCGACTGGGAAGTCGAGCTCGGTGTCGTCATCGGCCAGCGCGCGTCGTACCTGGCCAGTCCGGCAGAAGCCTTGGGTCATATCGGTGGCTTCGTGGCGGTCGACGATCTGTCGGAGCGCCGCTTCCAGTTCGAGCTTTCCGGCGGTCAGTTCTCCAAGGGGAAGGCCTGCGCCGGCTTCTGCCCGACTGGCCCCTACCTCGTCACCGCCGATTCGCTCGATCCTGGCGATCTGCGTCTGCGCAGCTGGGTCAACGGCCAACCCCGGCAGGACTCAACGACGGCCGACATGATCTTCGACGTCGCCACGATCGTTCACGACCTCAGCCAGTATCTGGTGCTCGAACCGGGCGACCTGATCTCGACCGGCTCCCCCCAGGGGGTGGCCTCTTCGGGCCGCTTCCCCTTCCTGACCGCCGGCGACGTCGTCGAGGTCGAAATCGACCAACTCGGCCACCAGCGCCACCGCTTCATCGCCTGATCCGCCCCAGGGGCACGGGTGATTCGCACCAACAAACCTCCAGGTGACTACCAACCCACAGAGAAGTGACTCAACACAGTGAAGTGACAGAAAGAAGGTTAGAAATGGTTCCCATCAAGAAGGCGCTCGATCGTATCCCCGGCGGATTGATGATCGTCCCCCTGTTCATCGGTGCGCTCGTGCACACCATCTGGCCCGACGCCGGTCTGACCCTAGGTTCGTTCACCAACGGTCTGATGACCGGCTCGGTGCCGATCCTGGCTGTCTGGTTCGTCTGCCTGGGCGCGACCATCAAGGTCCGCAACACCGGCACCGTCCTGCGGAAATCCGGCACCCTGCTGATCACCAAGGTGGCGGTCGCCTGGATCTTGGCATTCATCTTCAGCCATGTCGTCCCCGGCGGCAATATCACCACCGGCTTCTTCGCTGGCTTGTCAGTGCTGGCTTTGGTGGCCGCCATGGACATGACCAACACCGGCCTTTATGCCTCACTGATGAACCAGTACGGCACCAAAGAGGAGTCTGGCGCCTTCGTCTTGATGAACCTCGAATCCGGGCCACTGATGACGATGATCATCCTCGGCACGGCTGGCATCGCCTCGTTCAACCCGGTCGTCCTCATCGGCATGATCCTGCCGTTCCTGATCGGCTTCCTCATCGGCAATCTCGATCCGAAGATGAGCGATCTGCTCGGTGGCGCCGTCACCCCGCTGATTCCCTTCTTTGCTTTCGCGCTGGGCAGTGGCATCTCGTTGACCGTCATCGCTGAGACCGGCCTGATGGGCATCATGCTGGGCATCTTCGTCATCATCATCACCGGCATCCCGCTGATCCTGTGTGACCTCTTCGTCGGTGGCGGTCGGGGCACGGCTGGTGTCGCCGCCTCAAGCACCGCTGGTGCGGCTGCCGCCACGCCGGCCTTGGTGGCCGCTGCTGTGCCAGCTTTCGCCCCCTTCGCGGAGCAGGCCACGGCCCTGGTCGCCACCTCCGTGCTGGTCACAGCCATTGGCGTGCCGATCGTGACCGGCCTGTGGGCCAAGAACTGCATGCGTATCGGCCTGGTTCGTGGCGTGGTGGAGCGCCGTGAGGCCAAGCAGGCGGCCAAAGCGGCCGCGGCGTCGACAGCAGCGGCTGCCTGAGCCGGTTGAGCAGAAGGAAGACTGAAACCCTATGACCAACCAAAAGCTGCGCGGGATCATCATCCCCGCCGCCAGCCCGTTCCAGGCAGATGAATCCTTGGACATCGCGGGCCTCGAAGCCAACCTGGCCCGCTGGGACGGCACCGATGTCGTCGGATACATGGTCCTGGGCAGCAACGGCGAGTTCCGCTCCCTGTCAGACGATGAGTCACGGCAGGTCATCGCCACCGCTGTCGGGCGGTCTAGCGAGAAGACCCTGATCGTCGGTATCGGGCGGGAGTCGTTGCACGAGACCCTGGCCTTCATGCGCTCGATCGAGCCCCTGGCCGACCGGATCGACTACTACTCGGTGTTGACGCCCTCCTACTTCGCCAAGCTGATGGATTCGGCGGCGCTGGAGGACTACTACCTGGCCATCGCCGAGGCGTCGCCGCTGCCGATCATGCTCTACGTCGCCCCCGGCTTCGCCAACGGCGTGGTCGTGGAGCCGGCGCTGCTGGCGAAGCTGGCCGACTATCCGAACATCGCCGGTGTGAAAGACACCTCACCGACGATGATGGCCGACTATATGGCGGCCGCCGGCGGCCGCGATGACTTCACCATCTTGGCGGGCTCGCTGAACAACATCATGGCTGCCCTCGACCACGGTGGCCCCGGTGGGGTCGTCTCGGCGGCCAACTACCTGCCAGAGGCCTGCGCTCGCCTGACAACGCTCTACCATGCCGGTGATCATGAGGGCGCCAAACATCACTATGAGCAGCTCCAAACCCTGGCCAAGGCGACCGGGGCAGCCCATGGCGTCGCCGGGCTCAAGGCCTGCATGACGGCCCGCGGCTTCGCCGCCGGCGCTCCGCGGCGTCCCGTTCAAGCGCTCGACGGGCCGACCCAGGCAGCATTGGCTGAAACCCTGGCCACTGGCCTGGCAGGCCTCGACGATGCCACTGGCGGTGTGCGATGACCTACCTATCGATTGATCTGGGCACATCATCAGTCAAGTTGGAGATTCTGACCGACGACCTGACAGTGCTGGCCACCGGTCGAGCCGAGTACCCGTTGATTCACCTGCCTGGCGAGAAGACTGAGATCGACCCGGAGGCCCTGTTCGGCGCCCTTTACCGGGCGGCGCAGGAACTGCCTGAAGAGCTACGGCGAGACATCGACCTGCTCTGCTATGACACCTTCTCGCCATCGCCGGTCTTCATGGCCGAGGATGGTTCGTTGGCCTATCCCAACATCATCACCCATCTGGACCGGCGCTCAAGGGCCCAGAGCGGGCGGATCGAACAGGTGGTCGGCAAGGACCGCTACCTGTCCATCGCCGGCATCTACCCCTTCGCCGGTGGCGCGGGCATCATGACCGTGCTGTGGATGCAGGAGAACGACCCCGACTGCCTGAAGCGCACCTATCGCATCGGCCACCTGCCGACTTACGTGCATCACCGCCTGACTGGCGAGTGGATGGTCGATCTGGTCAATGCCTCGATGCTCGGTCTCTACGAGACGACGACCCAGGGCACCTGGTCGGCTGAGTTGCTTGACGCCTTTGGCTTGGACCCGGCCTGGTTCGGTGAGATCTACGACCCTGGCCGTCTCTTGGGGACGCTGCGGCCAAGTGAGGCTGATCGGCTGGGCGTTCCAGCCGGTATCCCGGTCGCCATTGGCACCAACGACATGGCCGCCGCTCAGATGGGCGCGCGCAACGATCGGGCTGGCCAGATCATGAACACCGCTGGCAGCTCAGACATGGTGTCGATCCTGACTGACCGGCCGGTCACCAGCCCCGACTATTATCTGAGGAACTCGGCCTTGCCGGGGATCTGGCAGATCTACGCCACCACAGCTGGCGGCTTCGCCATCGACTGGTTCTACGAGCAGCTCTGCCGGGAGATGACCCGCGATCAGTTCAACCGCGACTATCTGCCGGCTGCCCTGGCCGCCTATGAGGCTAGTGACGAGGTCGCGTTCGACCCATATCTGACTGGTGACCGGCAGAGCCTGGAGCTGCGCACCGGCGCCTGGCATGGGTTGACCTTGCGGGCCACTCGGGAAGAGATGCTCGCCTCAATGCTCAAGAGCATGAATCGGGTGCTGGCTGCCGTCATCGCCAAAGCGGCAGCGGTGGTCGATCTCGACCCGCTGATCAAACTGACGGGTGGCCTGTCGTCGCCAGCCTTCATCGAGCTGAAGCGCCGCGAGATCCCCGGCTTCGACTTCGAGGTGGTCGACAACTGCTCGATCCTGGGGAATGTCCGGCTGGTTCAACGGCAGGGAAATAAGCCGGCGCATTAGCCAGTGAGAAACCGGAGGCAGTCAGGTGGGCCCAAATCCCTCACTCCCATCTGGCTGCCTCACCTGCTTCAATATCTTTCCGCTAGACGCAGTGCATTAGACCTCAGTGACCCATGGGCGAATCCAGAGGCCAGCAGGTGACCGAACCCCGGAAGATGGCATCGGGGGTCGGTCACCTGCTGGTGTCTGGCGCGTTCAAGACGTCCCAGACTTCGCGCCAACTGGGGCCAAGCTCGGCCGCTCGGCGGCAGGCGAGGACCAGGGACTCTTCATCAGCCAGGCCGCGCCCGGCGATGTCGAAGGCTGTGCCATGGTCGACGGAGACGCGAATGATCGGCAGGCCAGCTGTGATGTTGACGCCGGCGTTGCCGAAGACTGACTTGAAGGCGACATGGCCTTGGTCGTGATAACAGGCCACCACCATGTCCCAGGCGCCACGCACCGCTTGAGGGATCAGTGCGTCGGCTGACAGTGGGCCCTCGACATTCAATCCGAGGCGTTGGGCGGCTAGGACCGCCGGCCGCAGTTGCGTCTCGTCTTCGTCGCCGAACAATCCATGCTCGCCAGCGTGGGGGTTGAGGCCGGCCAGGCCAATGCGGGCGTCCGGCTTGCCCAGCGCTCGCCCCAGCGCCCCAGCCAGACGCAGCACGCTGATGGCCCGCTGCGTCGTGCACAACTCGATGGCTCGGCGCAACGCCACATGCGTGGTCAGGTGGAACAGGTAGAGATCACCGGCGGACAGGATCATTGAGTAATCGTGCACACCGAACTCATGGGCGAGAATCTCCGTGTGGCCAGGAAATTTGTGCCCGGCCTGCCACATCGCCTCCTTGTTGAGCGGGGCGGTGACTATGCCCGTGACCTGACCGGTCTTGGCCAAGTCGCAAGCCGCCAGGACGTAGCGGTAGGCCGCGTCTCCGGCCTTGGCCGACAGTTTCCCCCAAGGCAGTTCAGGCAGGGGCGGCCCCACTTGCACGATCTCCGCCAGCGACGGGTCGCCGAGAGCGTCCGCCGGGCAAGCAACAACGCGGACTGCCCCAGGGTCCAACCCCAACGCGGCTGCCCCTCGGCGCAAAGCGCCGGCGTCGCCGACAGCCACGGGCAGGCATAGTTCGCGCAACTCGGGATGAGCCAGCAGCGTGGCCGCCACGATCTCTGGCCCGACGCCAGCGACATCACCGAGGGTGACGGCGAGAACTGGCAGTGGCATAGCAGAAGCCTATTGGAAAGCTGTTGTCAGCTGCTGGCACCTGACAAAACTTCTGGGTTCTTGCAGTGCAGGGGCGCCAGATGGTCGACCAGCACCCGTCGAAGATCGACGGCCACGATCCGAGCCCCGCGAATGGCGCTTTCCCTGGTGGCGCCACCGACATGCGGCATGGCCAGCACTTTCGGCGACTGTAGCAATGCACTGGCAGGGTCGGGCGGTTCGCGGTTGTAGACGTCGAGGGCCACGCCGGCCAGTTTGCCCTCGACGAGAACGGCCTCAAGAGCCTCGTAGTCCAGCAAGGGCCCCCGGGCGGTGTTGATCAGGTATGCGTCGGGCTTCATCAGGTCCAACTCCCGACGGCCGATGATGCCCCGGGTCTCCGAGGTGAGCCGCGCATGCAGGCTGACGACGTCTGACTGGCTCAGCAGCGACTCAAGATCGACCTGGCGAGCTCCGAGGGCGCTGACAGTGGCTTCGTCGACGAAGGGGTCGTAGACCAGCACGTCCATACCGAAGGCCTGTAGCAACTCGGCGACTCGCTTGCCCACCTGGCCGAGGCCGATCAGTCCAGCCTTGTGGCCCATCAGTTCGAGGCCGGTGGTCTCATAGTTGTAGAGGTCACCCTGCCAGTCACCCCGCGCCAGGGTGGCAGTGCCGGTGGCGACGCGCCGGGCCAGGCTGAGCAGCAGTGCCAAGGTGTATTCGGCGACGGCTGGTCCATTACGCCCAGGCGCGTTTATGACGGGAATGCCGTGCCTAGTGGCGGCGGCGATGTTGACGTTCACCGGGCCGCCGCGGGCGACACCGATGAACTTCAACTGCGGCAGCCGATCCAGGATGTGCTGGTTGACTGGCGCCAGGTCGGTGATCAACGCGTCGGCGTCGGCTGCCAGATCGATGACGGCGTCAAAAGAACCGACATACTCTTGAATCTCATCATCGGCCCGGCGGGCCGTTCCTGGCCAGTCGAGCAGACCGGTGCTGAAGTCACATTGGGGCATCACCTGTTCAACTTCGCGCTGAAAGATGTCCGGCTTGATGAAGCCACTGCCGAGGATGGCGATTTTCACTGCATTCTCCTTCTGATCGCCCTTGATGGGCATGGGGCTCTACTTTTTCTGGCCGTGGTTCTTGAACTGTTGGATAGCCTCGTCGACTTGGGCCGCTGACAGCACGTTCGGTTGGCCGACGAGTCGGCTGAGCAAGGCCAGTTGGGCCATCGATTCGATATTGAGTGCGCCGGAGTAGGCCGAGGCCAGGGTTGAGCCGATCGCCACTGCCCCGTGATTGCGCAACAGCACGCCGCTGTAGCTGGCACCGAGCGCGTCGACCGTGGCTTGCGCCAGCTCCGGGCTGCCGAACAATTCGTAGCGGCTGGTGACAGGGATGACATCGCCACCAAGGCGCCCCACCACGTAATGCACCGCCGGAATCGGCTCACCATTGATCGAGAAAGCCGTCGCATACGGCGAATGGGTGTGGACGATCGCCCGCACATCCGGGCGCCGCTCATAGATGGAGATGTGCATCTGGGTCTCCGACGACGGCCGGAGCGCGCCTTCGACGATCCGCCCGTCGAAGTCAACCAGCGGCACGTCCTGCGGCGACATCTGGTCGTAGTCGACGCCACTGGGGCTGACAGCCAGCAAGCGCTCACCGACCAACACACTGATATTGCCGAGTGCGCCGCGCGTCAGATCGTCCTTGAGCATTTTCAGCGAATACTCGACGATCATGCGGCGGGCCTCAGCCAATGAATCTTGATTCGTCATTTCATATCTCCTGTGGGTTGAAGGGATTCGAAGGGTCGTGGACGAAGCGGGCGCAGGCGAGCAAGGCCCGATCATCGCCGAAACCTCCGGCCTTGGAGATGACATTGAGGCCGTTGTCGGCGATGCTCCAGGGCAAGCCGGGCACCACTTCTTCCTGTGGCGCCAAGGTGCGGACACCGAGCATGCGGCAAAGAGACAGGCAAGTGTCGGCTCCTCCTGCGGTTATGGCAATATCTGAGAGTTGCTCGGGCAAGGCCTTGATGGTGTCGGCGACCATTGATGCGACGAACGATTCGAACGTGCCCTGATACGGCTGTCCAGGCTGGCGCTCGTCGGACAAGGCCACGGCTAGCACGCTGTTCTCGGCCATGGCCTGCCGGATCTGCTGGTTGACGCTGCTGATCTCCTGATCGGCGTCCGCTTTGGTGAGAAGCTGCCCCTTGTCGATCCGCACGATGCTGTATCGCGGGTCTTCAACGGCGAGCACGGCCAGTTGACTGATGCTGCGCGGATTGGCACTGCCGCTGACGATGAAGGAGCGGGCCACCCGCAGTGTCTGATGGCGAGGCGGGTCGGTTGAGCTGAGCCCCCAACTGCTCGCCAGAGCCCGGGCCAGCCCGGCGGAACCTACAGGCAGCACATTTGGGCAGTCGGCGAGCACGTCGGCGATCTGCTGCAAGTCGTCGGTGGTTGTTGCGTCAACCGCGATCACACAGCGGCAGCCAGCCTGGTGCAGGTCCAGCAACACGTCGACCAGGGTGCCCGGTGTGCAGGCTCGCACGTCGAGCGTTGGATCGGTCTGATGGACCAGGTCCGCCAGAGCGTCCAGACTGATCGGGTTGCGCGGGTCGCGACCGTAATCGGTCGTGCTGATCGGCTGTCCATCGACCAGGAGACGGCCACTGACCACGGTGCGGCCCATCGCCGGGAAAGCCGGGCAGAGCACGGCCACGTTCCAGCCCAAGGCCGTCAGGATGGCATTGACTTCAGCACCGACGCTGCCGCGCATGGTCGAATCAATCTTCTGGTACACGCGTTGACCTGGGCCGCTCGGCACCTGCCTGGCGGCGTCCCCGGCGATGGCCGCCGCTCGCACTGCGGGGTATTTTCGCGTGTCAGAGTGGAAAACATCCACCCGCTGACTGCCGCGCTGAGCGGACATGTCTGTGGTGTCCAAGTGCACCAGCACATCGCAGACCGGGCTTTTGAAGACGATCCCCGTGTCGCAGGCTCCAGAGAAGTCATCAGCGAAAACGGTGACGTGGGTGACCGGGGCGCACAACTTTTTGGCGCTCCACCCAGGCTGGGCTGTCATGGTAACTCCCTCCCATAGTTACAACGGCGCACATCCCTGACCGTCACCCAGACGACCCGCCATTGGAATCAATCATCTAGTTGTGAGTCTATCTGCAATTCACAGTATTGTCAACTAATCAAACATAATCTAACATAAGAGAACACTGGCGCTGGGGTTGGACGCGCCAACAACAACTGAAACCCAGTACTATGGCAGGCAACGGTCACCCCGAACCGAGTGACCAGCCGACCCAGCGGCGAATGACCTGGACCACTTCGACCCCAGATGACGGAGCATGGCTGAAGATTGTAAACACCTGATCCCGGCTCAGCGTCGCGAGCAGTTGGTGCACAAGCTGCGCCAAGAAGGTGGCGTGCTCAGTGTTCGTCAGTTGATGGACCTGCTCGGAGTGTCTCATATGACGGTGCGGCGCGACATCGCCACTCTTGAACGTGAGGGCCTCGCCCATTCGATCCCTGGTGGAGTGAGATTGGGCAGCAACTTGCGCCATGAGCCAGCCTTCCCGGCCAAGATGGAGAGCGAGCGGTCCCAGAAGACGGCGATTGCCGCCGCCGCCGCCAAGCTGGTCCACGACGACATGGTCATCTACCTGGATGCGGGCACGACCACCGGGGCGCTGGTGCCGCTTCTTCTCGACCGGCGCTGTCTGACGGTGATCACCAACGACTTCGCGATCGTCGACGCACTGATGATGAGCGCTTGCGCCATCGACGTCATCCATGTGGGCGGACATGTCGAGCTGAAGAACCACTCCACGGTTGGCCACTTCGCTGCCGACATGTTGCGGCAGTTGAGCTGCGACCTGGCGTTCATCAGCACCAGCTCCTGGGACCTGTCACGAGGGATCACGACGCCCAGCGAGTCCAAAGTCGCCGTCAAACTGGCGGCTATCGAGTCGAGTTCGTCAGCCACGCTGCTGGCGACCAGCTCGAAATTCGGACAGTTCGGCACCTACAAGATCTCCCCCTTGCAGCGCTTTGACCGGGTCATCACCGATGACGGTCTATCACCGGCGGCGGCGCAGGGCATCCGTGATGTCGGCGTGGTCATCGACTGTGTGCCGGTGGCAGAGGTTGGGGCGGCCTAGTGTGGGCGGTCTCAAGTGGCGACAGCAACGGGTTGGTTGAGAATGACTTTGAAGTCTTCTCGGGGGCTCGGTGGCCGGGATCGCCG
The DNA here is from genome assembly GCA_031285505.1 of Propionibacteriaceae bacterium. Lineage (GTDB taxonomy): Bacteria > Actinomycetota > Actinomycetes > Propionibacteriales > Propionibacteriaceae > WQYJ01. The sequence continues at coordinate 11,800 of JAITVZ010000084.1, read as the reverse complement.
TGGAAGTCGACGCTTGATCGGTGCCGGGCGCACTTCTGTAAGCTGTGCCGGTGAGTCATCCGTTCCGCGGCTATTTCAGCCTGTCGACCGCACCGCGCCTGGTACCGACTCGGGGGCAAATCCTGTCGGTTTTAGGGCTCGCTTTTGGCAGTTTCCTGATCTATCTGGCGATTTCCTTGGGGGCTTGGCGTGGTTTGGAGTCGGGGATCGACCTGGGAATCTTCGATCAGGCCGTGCAAAGTTATGCGGCTGGCCATGCGCCCGATGTTTTGATCAAGGGGCAAGCGCCGTTCAACATCTTGGGTGATCATTTTTCGCCGATCACCATGTTATTGGCGCCGTTTTACTGCCTTTGGCCAGATGCTCGTCTTTTGTTGTGGGCTCAGGCCATCAGTTGTGCCGTCACCGTGGCCTTGATCGGCATCTATGCCCTGAAACGGGGCTTGGGCCGGGTGGCATACCTGCTGGAGGCGGCATTCGCTTTGTCTTTTGGCCTGTTGTCGGCTGTGGCTTTCGATTTCCATGAGGTCACATTCGGCTTGCCGTTATTGGCCTGGGCCCTGTGGGCATTGTTGGAGCGCCAGGATTGGTCGCTGATGGCCGCCTCGATTTGTCTGTGTCTGGTCAAAGAGGACATGCCCTTGGTGGTCATCGGCCTGGCCTTGGTGTTGTTTGTGGCCAAACGGCGTCTCTTTGGCGTTCTGCTCGGTTTGGGAGCCGGGCTGGTGATGCTGATGATCATCTTTGTCGTCATTCCTCATTTCAGCTATTGGGGGCGCTACACCTATATCGGCGACAATCCGGCGGTGTTCACCTCATCGGGTGGTTTCGATGGCGGGGCCGATTCCTGGGTGATCCGCAATGCGGTTATCTTTGTCGTCACCTTGCTCTTGTTACTGGGCGTCGGGCTGATCAGCCCCTTGGCCTTAGCGCTGCTGCCGACCGTGGGGATGCGCCTGTTGACCGGCAACCCGAACTATCTGTCGCTGGGCATGCAATACGGCGTGGTGCCAGTGGTGATCGTTTTCATGGCGCTGATCGATGGCTGGTCGCGGGGTCGGTCACTGGCTGGCCACATCTCAGTCGGTGTCCGTCGGGCAGCGCCCAGGTGGCAGCGTTGGCAGCTGCTGTTGTTGCTGGCGATGGTGCTTATCGGTCAGCCGGGGCATTGGCCGGCCTGGCTGCAGGCCGCCGATTTGGCGACCCGGTCATCAGCCCAGCAAGATGAGCTGGCGCCGCTGTTGGCCGATATCCCCGATGGAGCCTCGGTGGCGGCTGATGTCTTTTTGCTGGATCGCTTGGTCGATCGGACGGCGGTGCAGGTGGCGCATCCGTTGTGGACTGATGATCTGGGCGCTACGGTGGCAGCGGATTATGTGTTGCTGGATCTTGAAACCAAGGCCTACGACAACCCGATGGAGCATTGGGCTGGCCCTTTGTTGCAACGTTTGATTGACAGTCAGGATTACCAGTTATTGGGCAGCACCGACCGTTACCGCTTGTTGATCAAAGGCTGAAGCCCGCCGGCGCCTATTTCGCCGCCACCGGCGCTTTGCTCCGACCGCGGCGCAAAGCCCAGCCGATGACCATCACCACGGCGAAGACGATCAGGTAATAGACGACGGCCATCCGGTGAGCGAAGCAGGCGGCAATGATCATGAAGACACAACCGATGATCGCCAGGATCGGCATGACGAATCGTTTGAAGGCGCCAAGATCGCGCTCCTTGCGCATCATCATGATGAAGATCGGGATGTACAAGGCGTAAATGGTGACGATCGGCAATTCAGATGTGTCAAAGGAGAAGGGGCCGAACCAAGGGGCATTGCCGGAGATGGTGGTGATGATGGCGCCGAAGAAATAGAGCAGCCAAACCGCCGACAACAACAGGCCGAGGATGCCGGAGTTGGTCGGCATGTTGGTCGACTTGTCGATCGATGCGAAGACATCGGGGCGCGGGCCTTCGCCTCGGGCCGACAGGGCATAGATGCCGCGCACACCGCCGAGCATCAGGCCATTGAGGGTGCCTAGGCAGGAGATGACGACGAAGACGAACAGCACCACGCCGGCGCCCTGGGAGAATACGGTCTCGAAGGCCAATTTGGCCCCGGATTCGCCGCCAGCCATCATCGTCTCGTTGGGGACGGCCCCAGCCAGGCCGATGTAGTAGAGGATGTAGACGGCCATGACGATCAGGGTGCCGAAGAGCAGGGCTCGCGGCAGGTTCTTCTTGGCGTCGCGCAGTTCGGCGTTGATCGAGGTGGCGATGATCCAGCCCTCATAGGCGAAGGCGGTGGCGACCACGGCGGTGAACAGCAGGTTGACGCTCGGCTGATCGGATACGGTCACCACTTCGGTGAAGTTCTTGACGGTCATGCCGTTGGCCAGGCCGACGATGGTGCCGACGACCGCCATCAACAGCAGCGGCACCAGTTTGATGACGGTGGCTGACACCTGGAACTTGCCCGACAGCACCGGCGACAAGACATTCAGGGCGTAGCTCAACACCAGGTAGAAGGCGGCCAAGGCCAGGCACTCCCCACCGGCGATGTCCCAGTTGAACAGGACGCAGGTGTAACGGGCCGAGATCCAGGCCAGCACCGCCACCAGTGACGGGTAGTAGATGACCGCCATGAACCAGCCGAGCAAGTAGCCGTAGCGTGGGCCAAGAGTGGCCTCGGCGTAATCGACGACGCCGTTGACCTTCTCATACTTGGTGGCCATGATGGCGAAGGTGTAGGCGCAGGCCACCATGATCAAACCGCCGATCACCCAGGCGATGATGCCCAGGGGCAGGTCGCCGCCGGTGGCGTTGAGGATCTTCTCCGCTTTGAAGAAGACACCAGAGCCGACCACGATGCCGACGACCATGGCAATGGCCACCATCAGGCCATAACGCTTGTTCAGTGTTTGTTCCATGTCCCTTTTCCCTCGTGTCATTGAGCCAAAGCGACCAGTCAACCAAGGCGCTTGGTCGCTGGGGTTAGCGGAGCAAGAGATGCCAGCCACCGCACCAGCCCCGTGATGACGCTTGTCAGATAGAGACTCTAGCGACCTCGGGCCGGACGCCCCCGCCGTGTTCAATCGTTGGGCGGGGTGGGGCGTTACCCCAAATCTGGGACTACCGGCAAGCATGACCGATCAGCGAAGTCCAATCCATACGCGGACCAGTCACCGCCGCATCCGTCAGGCCAGGCTCCAACAACGGCAGAATCTGGACCGCGCCGAACAGGACGTACCTGAGGATAATCCTCGCTCACACTATCGAACCGGAGTTCGACAACGGTTTCAGTTGGCGGCAACGACAGGTCACCACTTGATGCAAATCCACATCCTCCAACGTTCGAGTCACTGGCGAGGCAGGCAACGCCAATACGTGAACACCCGCCGCTCAGCTGGCAACATTTGCCAGCTCACCCTGGCAAAACCCACCCGCTCAAACCGATAAGAAAAACCTTACGAGACACAGAATGTCTGAGCATCAGCGAACCACGGCTTATGCTTCCGAGTCCTCAGATGTTGAGCAAAACACTACCGGAAACGGTATAGTTCTGCGGATCTTAAGACTGCCACAGGGTTGCTTGTGTCAGAAGGCTAACGGTTCCGTTATACTTTTGCCATGACGGAGAGCATGGTGCGCGAACTGCTGTGGGAGACAGCAACTGTTCAGCATGGGTTTGTGACCATGCGTCAGGCCGCCGCACAAGGTGCCAGCAAGATGGCCGTCCAGATGCTTGCACGGCGCGGGACCCTGGAGCGCGTGGCCCATGGCGTGTATCGCTTCCCACAGTTCCCATCCAGCCAATACGACCCGCTCATGCTCGCCGTCTTATGGACAGGCTGCGAGGAAGCCTGCCTGAGCCACGAGACCGCCCTGGATGTCTATGGGATCAGTGACGTTAACCCGAACGCCATTCACGTCACGGTCGGCAAGGATCGTCGTTTGCGGCGCGACAATCCCGAGGGTTACATCGTCCACTACCAGAACCTCAACCCGGCTCAGATCGGCTGGTGGCAAGAAATCCCTACTGCCACGCCAGCTACAGCAGTCGCTCAGTGCATCGTGTACGGGACGCCCACGTATCTGCTGCGACAAGCCCTAGAACGCGGCCACGCCCAGGGATACCTCACAACCGCACAGACCAGCCAACTCACGCAAGCATTGGAGAGCCGCCATGCCTGATCCCATCCATTCACGCATCGCCCGCATGATTGCGGCATTGCCACCCAATTACCCACTGGGCTGACGATGATCGTCGAGCCGCCGAACTCATTGGAATCGACCTCGCCATGGACCAAGCTGTCACCGAAGTCAACGCATAGATCACTGAAATCGACGAGACGGACATTTTGAGCTGACCAGTATCGAGGAGTTGGAGGGGTCGTCGAGGACGACTTGGCGAAGCGGGTCTCCCCACGCCCTCCGACATCAGCAGATACCCAGCACAATCGACCACACCCAAACCGGTAGTTATCAGACACCACCGTACAATGGAGGCTGATGAGTACCAACGACGCGGTGGCGCGTCATGTTGAAGGAGACGCTGTGGCCAAGCACATCACCCCAACCGGGATGACGGTCCCGCCCTCTGCGACTGTTGACGCCATTGAGCAGACGGCGCCCGCTGGTTACTTCGAGTGGTTGGAGGCTGTGAAACGCCGTGTCCATGCCACTCAGGTCCAAGCGATCCGCTCAGCCAATCGAGAGATCATCCGATTGTACTGGTCTGTTGGGAGAGACATCCTTGAACGGCAAGAGCGTGAGGGTTGGGGCACGAAGGTGATCCGGCGCTTTTCGCGTGATATGACCGCTGAGTTCCCCGGCATGAGGGGCTGGTCGCCTACGAATCTGAAGTACATGCGAATGTTTGCGCAGGCCTGGCATGAGGAAGACTCGATTGGTCAGCAGCTTGCTGACCAACTTCCCTGGGGTCATGTCATGGTCCTCCTCGACAAGTTCAAAGATGATACGGAGCGCTTCGTTTGGTATGCGCAGGAAGCCGTTGGAAACGGTTGGTCGCGTGCTGTGCTCAACTACCAGATCCAAGTGGAACTACGGGAGCGAGTCGGTAAGGCTCCGTCCAACTTTCCACAGACGCTGGAATCTGTCGACTCTGACTTGGCTCAGCAGATGGTGAAGGACCCCTACGTTTTCCAGCAACTTGGTTATCAGCAGAAGCTCTCGGAGCTTGAACTCGAAGATGCGCTGATGGATCGCATTCAGGACACGCTCATGGAGTTAGGGCGTGGGATAACGTTCGTTGGCAGACAGGTGCGTTTCACTGTTGACGACCTCGACCTGTACGTTGACTTGCTGTTCTTCCATGCTGTCCAGTTGCGCTATGTCGTCGTAGAGTTGAAGGTCGCTGCTTTCAAGCCCGAGATGTTGGGCCAGCTGGGCACCTACATTGCCGCTGTCGATGAAGCCTTACGAGTGCCAGAGATTCACGCCCCGACCATTGGCCTGCTGCTATGTACCGGGAAACGGGATCGGTTGGTACGTCTCTCCCTCACGTCCACAGCCAAGCCGATAGCTGTCGCACAATGGCAAGGATTGCCAGAGTCCGCAAGAGCGTCGTTGCCCAGCGTCGAGGAGCTGGAAGCAGTCGTCGAGGACGAGTTGGCGAAGCGGGCCGCCCTGGCTTCTGACACCAGCAGAAACCCAGCACAATCGGCCACACCCAACCGCCACCAACCCGATACAATAGGAACCAGAGATCAGTAGTTCTCCCTAGTCATCCCAGGAAACGGACGATGACCGGAAACAACCCGAACCGCCCAAAACGACGGCAAATCCGCCAAGGGGCCGCCGGTTCAAATCCTGTCAACCCGACCTGATGCTCGACATTTGAACCCGCGATCTCACAGAGTTGTTGGCTGGTGTCGCTGCCCGGTCGCCGGTCAGCCCGTCACCTGGCGACCGGTCGTCACATCACCTCCACTGAGGCGGAACTCCTCGGCTTCTGGCTCGAGCGTGAACTCAATGACATGCACCTTGTGGGCGCTCAGGGTGTCGAGCACCTGCTGTGGGCTCACCCGGAAGAATTCGCGGTGCCCATTGATCCGGTTAATCCGCTGATCGGCGAAGGTGTGGTGCAACATCGTCTCCACGCCAACAGCGTCATCGGCGAAGAACAAGGCGTGGACGTCGAACCGGAACGGCACCGAGGCATCCCCTAGCTCACGCACCCGGTCCATCGGGTCGAGATGCCTGGTCATGCCGATCTTGACCACGCCTGGCCCGAAGGCGCCGACGTTGGAGATCACGTAGACATAGCCGGCCCTCAGGTTGGCCGACCGGTAATCCACATTGGCGATGGCTTGATCGACGCCCGCCATCTTCTCCTCCATGTCAGCGACGCCTGCTTCGTCACCACGTTGGCGCATCGCTTCAATGGCGTTGAGATAGTGTTGACGCTCCTTCTCCAAGCGGGCTCGCTCGGCTTGCAACTCCCGCTCAGCCTTCTCTTGCTCACGCTGCTCGGCGCGGCGTTCGCGCTCCTCGTCCTTCTCTCGCTTTACTGTCTCCAGATGTCTCGCGGCCAATTCAAGTTCTTGCAGCCGGAGCTGATGGTACGTCGGGGTGATCCATCGATCTTCAACACGAATCTTTCAAGGAGGACGCCCGTGACGATGGTCGAGCCGAAGGTCTCGAGATGGGTTTGGCAGAGGGTCTTGAGCAGGGTCTTGAACAGGGTCTTGAGCAGGGGCGCCGGGTCGGTGAATCCGAGGCGGCTCGTCGCATCGCTGGCAACCTCTTGGCCGCTGGTCTGACGATCGAACAGGTGGCCAGTGCCGTCGGCCTGAGCATCGGTGAGGTGCGCGGTATCGCCCAGGATCTCGGCTGAGGGCGGTGGTTGGCGGGCGTTGTGGTTCCAGCGATGGGCTAGTCTTGTCCCCGTGGAGGAACGAATGCTCGAAGTCGCGCATCTGACCAAGCGCTACGGCAAGACTCTGGCCAATGATGATGTCTCGCTCCGCGTGGCGGCTGGTGAACTGACGATCCTGCTGGGTCCGAACGGGGCCGGAAAATCGACGCTGATCAAGTCGATCTGCGGGCTGCTGCGCTTCAAGGGGACGGTGACGATCGCCGGCCAGGACAACCACTCGACTGCCGCCAAGCGCCTGCTGGGTTACGTGCCCGAATTCCCGGCGCCCTACCAACTCCTCACCATCAACGACCACTTGGAGTTCATCGCGCGGGCCTACCGGCTGACCGATTGGCGGCCGCTGGCCGCCGAGCTGCTGGAGCGCTTCGATCTGGGCGACAAGGCGAACAAGCTGGGCAAGGAGCTGTCGAAGGGGATGCAGCAGAAGCTGTCGGTGTGTTGCGCCTTGCTGCCCCGACCCCGGGTGGTCATCTTCGACGAGCCGTTGGTCGGGCTCGATCCGCAGGGCATTCGCGAGCTCAAGGCCCAGTTCGCCGACCTGCGGCACGACGGTTGTGCGCTGTTGATCAGCACCCACATGATCGGCTCGATGGACGACAACTGGGACGCCACCATCGTGATGAAGGATGGTCGAGTTCAGACACGGGTTCATCCCGGCGAGCTGCCGCCCGGCGAGAGCCTGGAGGATGCCTACTTCGCGATCACCGATGGCCCCACCGGGGCGGGCGACCAGTCGTGAGGGCTCTCACCTGGCTGCTGCTGACCAGCCTCAAGAACAGCCTGATGGAGATCTGGCTGCACAAGTCGAAGTTGATCACCTACGCCGTTGTGCTGGCCTCCGTCACTTGGGGGACGGTCAGCGGGTTGCGGGCCAGCTCCTTCGACACCGCCTGGCCGCTCGTCGGGTTGACGGTCGCGCTGTTCGCTTTCGGGTTGCTCAGCCTCTTCCCGTCGGTGAGGCAGGGGCTGAAGGGTGGGGCGACCATCTTCACGATGAGCGACGTCAACCTGGCCTTCGTCTCGCCGATCAGCCCGCGGGCCAACCTCGCCTTCGGGTTGGGGAAGGCTCTGTTGACGGGACTGGTCTCGGTCTTGATGGCCCTGGTCATGGCCCCGCTGCTGGGCAACGCTTTCAACGCTCCGCCTGGGGCATCGGGCATCATCGTCGCTGCCTTGATCCTGCCGTTGATCATCGGTGTGGCCGGTTCGATGGCCATCTATTTGGGGACGAACAGCCGACCGCGACGCAAGCGGCTGGTCGTGCTCGTCTGCTTGGCTGTGTTCGTGCCGGTGCTGGTCTGGGGAATCGGCTCGGTCCTTGGGGGAGCCGGCGCGGATCCGTGGGCGATCGTGGCCGCGATCGCTGGATCGCCCGCCTTCAGCCTCATCCCGGTGCTGGGTTGGACGGCCGCCGGTGCGACCGCCTTCGTCTCGGGACAGACCCTGATCGGGCTGGGCTTCCTGGGCCTCGATCTGCTGCTGCTCGCCGCGACGATCGCCTACGTGTTGCTGGCCAGCACCGACTATTACGAAGATGTGTTGTCCAACGCCCAGACGGTCTACGATCGGCGACAAGCCCTGGCCGAGGGAAACATGGACGCGGCCATGGCTGCTGGCGCCCGACCGGGGGTGGTCCGCGATGGGCGCCGCGGCTTGGGGGGCAGGGGAGCGGCGGCCATCTTCCTCAAACACCTGCGCGAGGACTATCGCCAAAGCCGGCTCGGACTGATGACGCCCTTCTCCATCGTGCAGATCGTGGTGGCCATCGGGTTGACGGTGTTCATGGTCTTCAGTGGGGGTCCCGGCGGGCCCAACGGCCTGCAGGTCCCCCTGATCGTCATGATGGCGCTGCAGACCGTGTTCATCGGCACCGGGCGTGGCTCCAAGGAGCTGACGACGCACTACCTCTACCTCATCCCTGAGTCGTCGCTCAAGAAGATGATCTGGGCGAACCTGGAGGCCATCGTCCGTGCCCTGATTGAGGGGGCCGTGGCCCTGGCCGCCGCCGGACTGATCGTCGCGGCCGGAGCGCTCGACGTCATCGTGGCCTGGGTGGTCTACACCCTCTTCTCGGCGGTGTTGCTCGGCGTCACCTTCGTCTACCTGCGCCTGTTCAGCGACGGGCTGAACCAGTTGGTGCAAATGGCGCTGTTCTACGTGACGCTGACCGCGGTGATGGCTCCCGGCGTCGTCGCCGGAGTGGTCATCGGCCTGTGGGTGGGCCCCGGCGCAGGATCGGGCGCCGCCTGGCTGACCACCTGGGGGATCATCGCCGCCTGGGAGGCCTTGGCCGCCGTCGGTTGCTTCGCCCTGGCCTCGGGGGTGTTGGACGATTGCGACATGGTGACGGTCAAGGTGGCAGTGTGACGGACGCCGAGCCTCGACCCAAATCATGACAGCGTAATTTGCAAATCACGTACTCCAGGGCTTGCTGTGCAAATTACGATTCCGGAATCGCCACGTCCTCGGCTGGCTAAGGCCCGGTTGCGGCGACTCCTCGAAGTGACTGCGGCGGTGGTCGTGGACGGGCCGAACTGGTGTCTCGCAGAATTGCCCGCCCTGGTGGCAGGTGCTTGTGCCAACCCTGACCGCCTCAACAACTCCCAGAAACCGGGTGGTGGGGGGGCCTGTTGAAGAATCCTGCAGTTGTTGATCGGTTGCGGGGTGTTTTCGGCTAACAACTGCCAGAAGTCAGCGCGGGTTGGCTGGATGGTGTGGTATCCGGGACTTGTTGTCGGCCTAGGAGACTGGCAAACCTGGCGACTGGTGGTGAGAAGGACAGCTTTTCCCAAGGGATCGAGAACGGGAATGGTGTATGCCAGAGAGATGAAGTCGTCCGGCTGGGGCTGACCCGCGCTGTCAGCAAACTCAGCCCCCCACCCTCACCCCTTGACGGCGCCGCTCATGCCAGCTCCACTGAGGAAGAGCTTCTGGAAGACCAAGAAGAAGATCACCGGCAGGATCGTTGAGATGGCCAGAGCCGCCAGGAACACCCCCAGGTCGGTTTGGCCTTGAATAGCCGGCAGTCGTACGGATAGCGGCTGGATGGATGGCTCCTTCAACACCAGCATCGGCCAGAGGAAGTCCTTCCAGGCAGCGATGAAGGCGAAGACACTGACGACCCCCAAGATCGGTTTCGACATCGGCAGCACCACTCGCCAGAAGAGGTTGAACGGCCCGGCGCCATCGACCCTGGCCGCTTCGAAGACTTCGCGGGGCAGCGAGTCGAAGAAACGAGTCACCAGCACCACGTTGAAGGCCGACGCCCCCGCCGGCAGCCAGACCGCCCAGAAGGAGTTGAGCAACGAGAAATCGAATAGCGGCACGTGCAATACCGTCAGGTAGAGCGGCACCAGCAGCACCACCGACGGCACGAACAGCGTGGCGATGACGAGCGCGTTGACCACGCCGGTGTATTTCGGTCGCAGCACTGACAAAACGAACCCGCCGGTGGTGGCCACCAGCAACTGGAAGAACCAGGAACCGGCGGCGATGATGATGGTGTTGAGGAAATAGTGTGAGATCTGGACGTGGTTCCAAGCCTCGGCGATGTTGCCCCAGGCGGCGCCGTTCGGGAAGAAGGCCAAGGGGGAGCGCAGGGTGTCCTGGGTGGGGCTGATCGCCGACTTGAGCAGCAGATACATCGGGCCGAGGCAGGCCAGCACCAAGAAGAGGAAGAGGACGACGTTGATGATGGTCATCACCGCTCGGACCCCGGGTTTGCGCCGGTCGAGGTCGGAGACGATGCCGCGATTCAGCCCGGCTTGATCGGCGTCCTTGCCGGGTTTGGCCCGGTGGTGGCGCTTGACTGTCCGGCCGGTTGGTTCCATGCTGCTCATGATTGACTCCAACTCTTGGTCAGACGGAAGTAGATCAGCGAGAAGATCGCCAAGACGATGGCCAGCATCACCGACAGGGCGGTGGCCGAGCCATAGTCAGCCCCCAGCGATGCCCCGAAGGCGTAGTTGTAGATCATCAGCAAGATGGTCAAGGTGGCCTTGTTGGGCCCGCCACCGGTGAAGAGGTAGGGCTCAAGGAAGACCTGGGCGGTGGCGATGATCTGGAGGATGAAGGTGATGAACAAGACGCCGCGCAATTGGGGCAAGGTGACGTGCCAGATCTTCTTCCAGATGCCGGCCCCGTCGAGCTCGGCCGCCTCGTAAAGGTCCGATGGCACACCGATCAGCGCCGCCAGATAGATGATGACGGTGGCCCCGGCTCCAGCCCAGGTGGCTTCCAGCACCAGCGCTGGCATCGCCCAGTCCTTGTCGTTCAGCCAGGGGAAGGGGCCCAGCCCGAAGTAGCCGAGCAGGGTGTTGAACACGCCAGCCGGCCGTCCGTCATAGAAGAACTTCCACAGCAGGACCGACACCACCGGCGGGATGACCACTGGCAGATAGGCCAGCACGGTGAAGACGCCGCGCAGCTTCTTGACCTCGCTCATCAGCAGGGCGCCGATCAAGGGAATGGGGAAGCCGATCAGCAGGGCCAGGCCCAGGAAATAGAGGGTGTTGAGGCAGGCCTTGGGCAGATCGGGGTCGGTCAGCACCCAGATGAAGTTGTCCCAGCCTACCCAACTGGTGTCGACCAGGTTGGTCTTCTGAAAAGCCATGATCGCCGAACGGATGATCGGATACCAGGAGAAGACGCCGAAGATCAGCAGTAGCGGCAGGGCGAACAGCAGGGTGGTCAGGCCGCCGTGGCGCACCCAATCGGCCGGACTGCGCCGGCGCCTTTTGACCACGGATCGGGTCGGGGTTGACATGTCTTTCCTTCCTGCCGACCGCCTTGTTGAGGTCGACTCCTGCTGCAGATGCGATCAGTGGATCGCTGGGGTTGGTCCGCCCTGAAGCGGCAACCACTGGGGTAAGGGGGTGGCTGGTCGGTGCCTTAACCGCCAGATTGGTGGG
>JAITVZ010000066.1 GCA_031285505.1 Propionibacteriaceae bacterium | reverse complement strand
CATCTGCGACAAAGCCGCTTGATCGATCGAAATGAATGAGGAGAAGTCGAAATCTGTTAAAGAGTTCTGCTGGCTGAGGCTGTCGAATGATTGGCCACTGAAAACATCGATTGTCGGATTAGCCAATTGCTGCTGGACGATCGGTGACGCTTGCGCCTTAGTCATCAAAGTGTCGATCAATGCTGGGGAGTAATAGATGCCAGCGCTGAGCATGGTGCTGGTGGCGCCATCCGTTGGCGCGACGATGCCGACCACCTTGAGTGGCATCCCTTCATCGACGACTGTGCGCATCCACGAAGCGTCATTGCGCCGATCGGACCAGACATTGTAATTCTGGTCATACTGGTAGTAAGCCGATGGATCGACCACTTTGAACTGTGTGTCCAGGACCTGCTGGTAGCTGTATGACCTGCTGTCAGAGTCAGATTGAATCACTTGATTTGAAGCCAATTGCGCCACCATTTCGTCTAGTTCGCTTGGATCACGCAAACCCATGGCATAAGCCATCAAATCGAAGATGCGCCCCTGAGCGGTCAGGACAACCAGGCATTCGTCCGCGGCGCTGGGCCAACGACCGGCGACGGTGTCGTATTGGTCACTAGCCAAGGACGAATCGGCTGGGAGTTCATCAAAGACATCGGCGGACATGCCCAAGGACGACACCAGTGAACTAGAGGTTTCTGAGCCGAAACCCAAGCTGGCAAAGACGGTGTTCGGGTTGACCTGCCGCAGTTGATCAGGGGCAGCGGAAAAGATCTGGGGCGTCAAATCGTAGTGGTACTCGATCGCATTCACCCAAGGATCGATGCCGGATTCTGGAGAATCCAGGAAAGCCTTCAGGGCAGTTAAGTCATTCGTGCCGACTTGGGCAAACATCCGATTGATCATCGCCGCTTCACCGACATCGCCACTGTTGGACGATGTTAGGTTGCCAGCCCCGTCTGAACGGTCGGCAGTCAGCAATGACGTCAAATCAATGCCTTGACTCTGAATTGTCAAGGGGTAGAGCGATAAAGTGTCTTCTTCGACCGACTTGATGTAGGCATTGACTCCATTGGCAATCGCCAAGATCGCGGCGATGCCAATAATGCCGATGGATCCGGCAAAACTGGTCATCAGGGTGCGCCCCTTTTTTGTCAAGAGGTTATTGAAGCTCAATGAAATGGCGGTGAGGAAGCTCATGGAGCTGCGTCTTGCTGGAGCCACACGGCGGCGATGAGTCTGGCCGTCGAAAGGGCTGGTGTCAGCGACAATATTTCCGTCGCGCAGTGAGACGATACGGGTGGCATATTGATTCGCCAATTCGGGGTTGTGAGTGACCATGACAACCAGCCGATCCTTGGCAATGGTTTGCAGCAAGCCCATCACATCGACCGAGGTTTTGGAATCAAGGGCCCCAGTTGGCTCATCGGCCAAGAGAATCTCCGGGTCATTGACGATGGCCCGAGCGATTGCCACCCTTTGCATTTGGCCACCAGACAATTGATTGGGCAACTTATGTATATGCTCGCTCAAGCCGACTTGTTCGAGTGCCGAGGTGGCCCGTTCGGATCGCTCAGATCGACCAACGCCGGACAATGTCAAAGCTAGTTCGACATTGGCCAGGACTGTTTGATGGGGGATCAGGTTATAGCTTTGAAAAACGAAACCGACACGATTATTGCGGTAGGTGTCCCAATCTCGATCGTTGTATTCCTTGGTCGAAGTGCCATCGATGACAAGGTCGCCCGAGTCATAGTGGTCTAAGCCACCGACAATATTGAGCAGGGTGGTTTTGCCTGAGCCGGAAGGGCCGAGGACGGCCACAAACTCCGAATCGCGAAAGGTGACGTTGATGCCATCGAGAGCATGCTGGGTGAATCCACCGGCATGGTAGGTCTTGCGAACATCCAGCAGCTTTAACACGATATCCCCCAGCATTGAAGTATCCGTCGGTGGCGTCTAAGACTGACGTCGGTTCAGTCTACGAGCTGGAACCTGGCACTGATGTCGTGAGGTTCGGCGGCGTCGATTTGTGGTTCAGCCTGCCGGATGATCGGCCAGTAGGCTAGCGAAAGCCGTTTAGCAAATCCGCCCAGCTGCCGCCAATGGTATAGGTATGAATCAAAACACCAGCCTGGGCCGGCTCGGAGAGTCCTATGTCGCTGATTGTCTGACCCGTCAGGGGTGGACCATCATTGAGCGAAACTGGCGTTTTCACCGCCTGGGTGAGCTGGATCTCGTTGCCATTGAGCCAACGGCCGATGGTCCCACATTGGTCTTCATCGAGGTGAAGACGCGATCAGGGACCAGCTTTGGCCAGCCGATTGACGCGGTGACTCCCACCAAAGCCGATCGGTTGTATCGGTTGGCAGGGGCCTGGCTGCGCCAACGACGCGTCAGTGTTGATCGGCTACGCCTCGATGTTGTCGGGGTGCTGCATCGGCCACCAGACGATTGGCGGTTGACGCACTTGCGTGGAGTGATGCGATGAGTGCCAAGGTGCAAGTAGCCAAGGCTGCTTCGGTCGCCCTAATTGGCATTGAGGCGACTGTTATCGAAGTAGAGGCGTGGATCGGATCTGGATTGCCCAGGGTGACAATGGTTGGTTTGCCGGATGCCGCCTTGACTCAGGCAAAAGAGCGTTGCCGCTCGGCGTTGCTCAGTCAGCGATTTCCCTGGCCAAGCCAGGTTTTGACGATTAATCTCACACCTGCCAGTTTGCCGAAGACGGGCTCACATTATGATCTGAGTATCTCGGCGGCGGTCTTGATGGCCCAGGGATTGTTGCCGACAGGCTGTCTGGCCGACGTCGTTTTGATGGGTGAATTGGGCTTAGACGGGCAGGTGCGAGCCGTTCGCGGGCTTCTGCCGGCTTTGATGGGGGCTCGCCGACTTGGCGTGACGCAAGCTATTGTTCCGACAGAGCAGTTGGCTGAGGCGGCCTTGGTCGATGAATTGGTGGTGCGCGGGGTCAGCAACCTGCGCCAGTTGGTTGAGGTTTTGGCAGGTGCTCCGGGCGAGGCGCCGACAATCGACATGCCGGTGCCGGTGAATGATTCATCACGGATTGATCTCAATGATGTTGTGGGTTTGGCTGGCGCCAAGGCTTGTCTGGAAGTGGCAGCAGCTGGGCGGCACCATCTTTATTTCCACGGTCCACCTGGCGCAGGGAAGACCCTCTTGGCATCATGTCTGCCCGACATTCTGCCGGTACTGTCTGCCGAAGAAGCCCTAGAGGTGGCAGCGATTCACTCATTGGCCGGCATCGCCTTGAGCCGGCTGCCGAGCCGACCACCGCTGGCTGATCCGCATCATACGGCGTCGCTGGCGTCCATTATTGGTGGTGGTGCTCGGATTGCTCGCCCCGGAGCGGTGTCACTGGCCCACCGAGGAGTGCTTTTTCTGGACGAAGCCCCCGAATTCTCCAGCTCTTATCTGGAGGCCCTGCGTTCGCCCCTCGAATCGGGCGAGGTGGTCCTGTCCCGCTCCGAAATGACTGTGCGCTACCCGGCGCGATTTCAATTGGTGCTGACAGCGAACCCCTGCCCATGTGGCTTTGGGGCAGGATCGGCGAAATGCCGTTGCGCTCCAAGCGCAGTTCGGCGCTATGCCAGTGCCTTGTCCGGGCCGATACTTGATCGGGTGGATCTGCAGTGCTTGGTGGAGCCAAGCAGGCGGATGCTGTCCACCCCGACGCAGTCTGATGGCCCGACGACAGCGCAGGTGGCCACCCGAGTCATGGAAGCCAGAGGGCGCCAGTCGCGTCGCCTGCGGGACACCCCTTGGCGAACGAATTCAGAGGT
>JAITVZ010000102.1 GCA_031285505.1 Propionibacteriaceae bacterium | reverse complement strand
GGCGGCAAAGATTTGGAGGGCCAACGCTTCTGGGACGCGCAAGGCCGGATCATGATGGCACCGATGCTATGGGCAGCGATCAACACCGGGCAAGGTCTCGGTGATGCCGCCCAATGGGTGTCCGACCCCAAACTAGAAGACCGGGTCTCGACGATTCTCGGGAAACTCGGTGACCGGCAGGCCATGAATCACTGGTTCACGTTCCGTCAGTTGCCTGCCGACACGAAAGGCTCCGTGCTAGGCACCGCCGCCTCGGTGTTGGAAGTGTGGGGCCTGGCACCGATCCGGGACATGACCAACACTCACGCTGATGATCCTGCCCGGCCGGTCTTCCACATTGACGAGTTCCTCACCTCCGGGCGCGGCACCGTGTATCTGGTGGCGCCGATTGACCATCCGGAGATGTACACCGCGTTCTTTGAGACGTTCACCAACGCCATCACCGCAGCCGTGTCTGCCCTGTCAGCCAGGAACCATAACTTGCCGATGGATCCACCCTTGCTGTTGGCGATCGATGAGGCGGCCAACGTGGCCCCATTGAAGAACCTCGACAAGCTCGTCTCCACGGTACGGAAAACCGGTGAAGTGATCGTGACCGTGTGGCAGGACGACGGGCAGGTCGACGCGCTCTACGGGGCACAGCGGGCACGCACGATCCGCTCCAACCACCGCTACACCGTCTACTTCCCCGGCTGGATACGAGACCGTGACACCCTGGAACGGATCAGCAAAGAAATCGGTGACGACGTGCGCCAAACCCGGTCGACCACCACCGGGACCGGGGCTGACGGACGCGGCTCGGTGACCATCGCGGAGCGGGTCGAGCGGGTCGCACCCCCCGAGTGGCTGCAACGTCGCCCCGCATCTGAGGTCATCGTCACCGGCTCCAGGATCGCCCCAATGCGCCTGACAGCACCGGGCTGGTGGGAAGACAAGACCATGACAGCGTTGATCAACCCCGAGGTGGCGGCCGCGTTCACCGCCCGCTACACCACCAGTCGACGCCGCAAAGCTCAGCGATGAAGAAAGTCTTGATCCTGGTGGCGGGGCTGATGGTCCTGATCGGCGCCGTCCTCACCATGATGACCCAGGCTCACCGCAACATCCAGGCAACCACTACCCAGTGCGGCCTGACGGCTGGAGTGGCCACCCCGGTGGAGGTGGAGGGGTTCACACCTGAGCAGGTCGGCAACGCGGTGGCGATCATCAACCAGGGTGCGGTGATGGGTGGCACGTTCCGGGATCAGGTGATCGGTGTGATGACTGCCATGGGTGAATCCAGCCTGATCAACATCGACTACGGGGATTGGGAAACCGGTGGAGTGACCAACCCGGACGGCACCCCCACCTCCTCGATCGGCTTGTTTCAGCAACAGGCTTGGTGGGGCACCGTCGCCGAACGCATGGACCCAGCCACGGCTGCCCGTCTCTTCTTTGAGCGTGAACTGCTGGTTGCCGGTCGTGAAACCATGGCGCCGACCCTGGTGGCTCATGCCGTGCAGATCAACGCTGACCCTTACTACTACACCCAGTTTTGGGACGACGCCGAAAGACTCACGTCGACTGTGACCGTCAACCAGTCCACATCGGCCAACCCAGGGCCATGGGTGGTTCCTTTGACCAGTGACTATGTCATCACTAGCGAGTTCGGGTTGCGGGTCCATCCGATCTACGGTGACACCCGTGGCCACGCCGGTATGGATCTGGCTGCTCCCGACGCCACGCCAGTGCTCGCCGCCGCAGCCGGCACTGTGTCGGCGGTCGTCAATCAAGGATCCACCGGCTACGGGCTGTACATCGTCATTGATCATGGCGATGGTGTGCAAAGCCTCTATGGCCACTTGTCACGTCAAGACGTCACGGTCGGACAAACCGTCTACCCCGGTCAACCTGTCGGCCTGGAAGGGTCGACCGGCGGGTCGACTGGACCCCACCTGCATTTCGAGCTGCGTCACGACGGGACACCGTTCGACCCACGACCATGGATGGCTGACCATGGGGTCAACCTGGATGGCCACGCCGGTCAAGCTGGTGCGACTCAACCCAGTGACGAGTTGGCCGCCGGTTGCATGACAGCGTAAATCGCTGAGTCACGGGCGGTCCGCCACCCAGACATCCGTCCCATCACCCGCGCCAAAGCATCATGCCACTGCACCTGATCAAACGCCCCCGCTTTCGCCTGCCAGGCGCCCCGATGCGCCCTATACAAAGCCTGCCATTCCGCCAGCATGGCGGTGTTGGCTAACACATCAGCCTTCTGGTCTGCCAGATAGTACCTAGCCAGTGTGTGGTCTAACCAGTCCAGGAACGAGTCCGCCGCATCAGAGGGTCGCTGATCCTGCTGCTGGTGAAGCCAGGCCTCATCGGAAGTATCCACGAGCTGATCGTCAGGTGGGGTCTCCCCTCTCCGGGAATCCATGAGTGGTTCAGTCATGACTGTGAGGCTAGCGGGCCACCCAGACATGACCTTTCAGTGCCCCGAAAACATCACACCATCACCGATAGACATCGGTTTATAACGGCGTTATAAACACCCGTCATCAGGACTGATACAAGCAACTCTGGCGATGTCTGACGGTGTTGCTACGGTCAAGGCAACAGATGAAGGGAGCCTCATGTCTGACACCTACTTGGCGGGATTGTTCAACCCACCAACACCAACCAGCACCCCCACCACACCAGCGGTGATCACCCCCGTCGACACACCGCCAACACCGGCCGAACCGGCCGAACCGGGCGCTACCGTCGCCGCCGCTGTCGTGGCGCCAGTAACACCGCCGACTGTGACTGGTCAAGGTTTCGCCGTCAAAACGTTCACTGACACGCTCGCCCCATCAGCCTCGCAGCGCCCTCGTAGCCGGTGGTTTGGTCGGCGTCGCGCCGCCGTCGAGGAAGCGAAGCGTCTGGATGTGGCGGCCGTGTCCACCCACTGGCCTCAAGTGAAGACAGTGGTGGTCGCCAACACGAAAGGCAAAGCCGGGAAAACCCCGACCGCGATCCTGACGGCCGCCGGGTTCGGGGTGTGGGGCGGCACCAACCCTGTCCTGCTCGACGCCAACCCACGCGGCAACCTCGCTGCCCGCCTCGAAACACCGCCGACGGTCAGCCTCGATGACCTGCTGGCCGCCGCACCAGGATTGGTTGACGCGTCCCAGACAGCGACCATCAACTCGTACACCAGCTACCAGCCCCAAGGCCACTTCAACGCCGTCACCGGATCTGGTTTCACCACCATCACCGATGGGGAGGCCACCCTGCTGGGGCGGGCCACCATCAGCGCTGAGGATCTATGGCTGGCCTGGTCCACCCTGGCACGCATCCACCCGGTCATCACGATCGACACCGGCAACAACATCGACGAGCCGATGAAGGCCGCCTTGAGCGTGGCCAATGCCTTGGTGGTGCCCCTGTCGTGGCAACAAGACTACTGTGATGGCGCCTACACCTTGTTGAAAGACCTCGACCAGATCGACGCCCTGCGACCCCTGATACGCTCAGCCATCATCATCAACATGAACCGACGTGAAGACCCCATCCCGACCCGGCAAGCCGCCGCCTACCGCAAAATCTTCACCGACATGGGATTGACCGTGGTCGATGTTCCCTACGACCCACACATCGGGGCCCGCGGCCCCATCTGTTGGAACCAACTCACTGTCGCCACCCGTGACGCCGTGCTGCGTCTCGACGCGGCCATCGCCCACCGTTTCGGTGCCTGACCAGACACCACGCCGGGCAGTGTGGGCCGACCATGATCACCTGCCCTGGGACGACGAACACCCCCGGAAATGGCGGCCAGGAGTGGTCATCATCCTCACCCTGGTCGCCCTGCTCACCAGCGGCGGCATCGGCTACGGCATCGGTGTGACCACTGCACCGCCCCAGCCTTGCGTGGTGGAGTCAGGCCGATGAGTCGTGCCCTTCAGCACGGCCCTGGAGGGCACAGTAGGATGACGCATGTTCCCGAATATAACGCCGTTATAAAATGATCGCTTGAAAATCTGGTGAACGCCTGTCATACTGGTTGCACCGCAGGTGAGTCGTGAACCAGCCTTACTAGGGCCCGGGATTCGTTCCCCCCCCTAGGACTCTGGGGAACTGGCTAGGTAGTGGCATGCAGAGCGTGGATGCTATCAGTCCCCTGCGGTTACTCATGCCCTCCTCAGAATGGTCAAGCCAAGTGACTCACCCCGGCACGATGACGGCCTTCATTGACGAGTCTCATCAACGCCGACCCGGCGAGTATGACTTATACACCATGACCGCAGCCATCATTGATTACGCGCACGATCATGACCGCCGTTCTTTGATGGCAGACCTCCACCAGATCGCCGGCAGGCTTCCTCCTGATCGTCAGGGCAGGCATTCGATCCACGCCAACAAGATGGCTGGCCAGTTCCTACCCGAGCTCCAAACCATTCAACACCTGATGGTTGCTTCTCCGGCGGTTCGGATGATCATGACGGTGCGGACCCGCACGACCGACGTCCGTAATGATGAGGACGCCCGACAAACCTGCTTGGCTGATCTCGCCATCAGACTAACTGAAGTCGAAGGCTTGTCGCGGGTGGTGATGGATAGCCGAGACGATCTGGCCAGACGTGGTCAGCACCAAACCCGTAAACCTGACCCGGATGGTCCAAACGCCATTGACCTTGGCACCATCAAAGACCTTCAACGTGTCAAGCAGGTGCCGCCCACCTGGGACGTGACTTTCGCTGACGATGTGTGGGCTGACCAGCTGTGGTTGGCCGATGTTGCCAGCTACATCACGGCCCGGTCGATCGCCCGGAAAGATCCGGGATACATGGCGATCCTGGCCAGCAAGATCGAGATTCACGAGGCCACTATTCTGCCGGTGGCGATGCGCCGCCCCGGACAAACTCAACTGGAGCCATCAGATTTGGAGTTGGCGTTGCAGGATCACTGGTCGATCGCCAATGCCGTCCGGTTGGGCCAGCCCGTACCCAAACCCATGGTGGCTGGGGTTCAGGAGAAACCAGACCAGCCGCCCCGGCCCGGCATTGATGACCGGTCACCGGTCGATGACCAGACACTCCTGGAAGTCATGATCAACCCGACAGTCAACGTCAAACACCCATCGAGACGCCTATAACACCGCTATAGTCAGGTATCTGTATGGGTGTTGAGTGTGCGGTAGATGGTTTGGCGGCTAGTGCCGATGATGCGGGCGATCTCCGTCACAGTCTTGCCTTGGGTGCTCATCTGCTTCACTGCCTGAACTTGGTCGGTATTGAGGGTGGATCGGCGGCCCCCGACCCTGCCCCTGGCCTTCGCGGCTGTCAGCCCTGCTTGAGTGCGTTCCCTGATGGTGTCGCGCTCAAACTCAGCCAGTGAGGCGAACAGGTGAAAAACCAGGCGCCCATTGGGGGTGGAGGTGTCGATCCCGTCAGTCAAGGACCGAAAGTGGATGCCGCGCTGATCGAGATTGTCTATGAGACGGATCAGGTCGATCAGGGAACGGCCGAAGCGGTCGAGCCGCCACACCACAATCGTGTCACCCGCTCTGGCGTAGTCGAGGATAGCGGCCAGTTGTGGCCGGTTGGTGGTGGCGCCAGAGGCATGGTCGACCCACACCCGTTCACATCCGGCCTGGTTCAAGGCATCGGTTTGCAGGTCAGTGTTCTGGTCGACGGTGGACACTCGCGCATAGCCGAGAAGAGTCATGCAGGCAGTGTACGAAACTCATCCGACATGTCTAGCGGACGCCCGCTCATTCGGACACGGGTTGCGGACATCTCGTGTGAGCGGCGACGGACACCCCACCGGTGGGGTGTCCGTATACGGCCGTATACGGACACTGTCAGAGACTGACCCCAGTGCGGCGGTACTCCAACTCCACATCGATACTCGGATCAGGCAGTGCCGGGTGATCCAGGACTACGCGTCCCGTCAGGTCCGGCTCGTCGTCAACCAGGTCACTGACTAAGAGTTGATCACCGAGCCGCCTGTACGCCATCTGTTCCAGGTCGGGGATCCACCCGCGATCCTTAACAGTGAGGTCGTGGGTTCGAATCCCACCGGGGGTACTGTGAAATACCATCCACGTCAGCGCCGACGTAGAGCACGACTGATTTCAATGACTCGCTTCGACACCCCGGAATAGCTGGTTTGCCCCGATTTGCGCAGGATTGAGTCCAAAGCCTCAAGGCGACGCCGACCCTGCGACAGCGACAAACTGAGCACTTGGTCCGGATCAGTTGAATCAATGAAGGACGAGGCTTCTGGATGCCGGGCCGTGAATGCTTTCCAATCCAGGGGGCGCAGGCGCAGCCACAGTTGGCGCGCCGGCAGGTGAAAGAGTTGATGACGAGTCAGTTGCTCGATGGTCACCTCTGCTAGTTCATCCCAGGCCATGGTCAATGTCGGTTGCCCCGGCTTCATCAGACTCAAGCTTGCCACCGTCAAGGCGATAGCACCCCGGCGCAGGTCGCGCCACTCCAAAAGGCCCAAGAGCAAGGCCAACGCAGCGAACACTATCCCGATGATCAAGCCACTGCTGGATGGTGGCTGGCTCAATTTGGCAGCAACGACAACCACCCCGGCAATCAACAAACAGCCAGCTGGCAGACGAAAAACCCGCCATAACTCGACAGCTGTTGGACCGGCATCAAATCGAGTTGGGTCTCCACTTTCCGTAGTGTCCATTGGTCGACTGGGCATGGCTTCCTTCCCACAAGGGCGATCCAGAACGAGCTGTTGACAATACAACTGGGTCGAACCGACAGTTTTGGCTAGACTATGGTATCAACGGGAATTTCGGGGGAAACATGACCGCAACTGATACTGCCCACCCAGGTACGCAGTCACTGGGCAGATCGTCGTCCCCATCCGGCGATCAGCCTCCAGTCATTCGCCCACGCATTCCAGCGGGTTACCTTGTCCCACAAGGGTATATTGCCACTGCCACACCACCAGTCATACCGCCTGATGATGAGGCCAGCGCACCGAATCACCAGTCGGAACCGCTTCAACCGACCATTCACGACTTGCCGTCAGCCAAAGTCCAGACCAGCCCGGCGCCCAGTCGCTGGCCATCCACCGCCAAGGACCCCAGATCGCAGCAAATTGATCTGATCGTCATTGATCCAGATTCAACCTCACTAGCTTCACGATCACGCTCTGCTAGCTATGAGCTTGGAGCTCCAGCCGGTCCAGTGACAGCGCCACCGACTTGGAGCCAACCAGCGGCTGAATTAGTTGATAGTCTTGTCATATCGTCAAAGCTGGAGCCAGTGGTAACCTCAGGCAATGTGAAGACCACTGACTCTCCGGCACCCACCCCGCAAACGCCTGCTGATCCATCAGCAGGCTTCGACAGCGCTCGGCTCGATCAGTCATTCTTCGACAGCATGCCAACTGCCGAAGATCTGGTGGCTTGGACCCGCGGCATTGCGCCTGCCCCGCGCACATCCAGCCGTGGGGTTTCTTTGCCAACTCCGGTAACGACACCTGATCATCTTGATATATCCGAGTCGGTCAACCCACCACACGCAACATCGCCAACTGGTGATCAGTTGGCCCCGGCCAACACATCAATGGCGCTAAGCGACCGTCCGGAGTTCCTCCGAACACCCCAGCCTGTCGAGTCAGCCTCGCCCCATGAGTCAACCCCGGCACCGCCACTGCCGGTGCCGATTGACGCCGTTGAGCCGGTCGCTCCGGCCGACCGCAGCGCCACCGGTTCGACTCCAGCCTTCATCAACGACAAGCCGGCCAATTCCCCTTCTCTTGCCCAAACTGACCAAACAGACACTCTTGCTCCGGGCACCGAAGCAGCCACTGAACTGCCTGTCGACGAACTTTGCGAACAGAAGGTCGACCAGCCCGCAGACGACGCCCAACCAACACCTGACTCAGCGTCGGCCAGCAGCGTCACCGACACCACCCCTCAAGTCATACCACCACTCCTGCGCGCCACCAACCACGCGGCACTTGCGCCACCGCCGCCACCGCCAAGCGATATCCCCGCATCCGACACTGCCCAAGCAACTCAACTCCCCCAGCCGGTCGTCAGGCCAGCCGAAGCACTTCCGTCTGTGATCGCCGCCGCCTTTGACGACTCAGATAACGATGAGGACGATCAGATGTCCAACACCACCGCGAACAGCGACGGCCGATCAATCTGGATCATCGTCTTATTGGTGTTGGCTATCATTATCGCCATGGTCGGGGTCGGGTTGCTGATCATGGCGAAATTCAGAGCCGATCCGGCCAATAGCAATGGCGGTCCGACCGGCGCAGTTGAGCAATATCTCCAGGCAATTGCCAGGGGTGATGCGGATCAAGCACTCCGACTCAGCGCCAGCCAACCGATCAACACCGACCTGATGACCGACCAGTTCCTCAAATCCACCGTCGCCGCCTATCCGATTAGTGACATCTCGGTAACTCCGCTCGACTCCTTGGCCACTCCCGCCGAGGTCACCGCCAGTTACCGTATCGGTAACCAGCCGGTGGTCGGCCAATTCGAGGTCCAGCAATACACCGACGGCTGGCTGCTCGACGGCACCTTTATCACCCTGGATCTGAGCGAATTGACGTCATGGAACATACCCCTGACAATTAATGACCAGCCGGTTGACACCGGCGAGGCCATCTCCTTGTTCCCCGGCACCTACGTCATCGCGAGCAGCAACTCATTTCTGCAGGTGGACAACGCCACGTTCACCGTAGAGTACCCACAAAAGGACCCGGAGTTCGGCCAACTGGGCTTATCCCTGACCATCACCGGCGCCGACGCCATCCGGGCAGCCGCTCAGGCCAAACTTGCCGATTGCCTGACCAAGCAAGACTTGGCGCCTGCCGGTTGTGGCTTCGGCTTTGCCGGCACCAGCAACGGTTCAATCGACCCAGCGACTATCAACTGGTCGATCGCAGACGCCAGTTCAGGCTTGGATCAAGTCGCGCTGACCCTTGATGCCGGCAGTTCCACCACAGCCAGCGCCAGCATCAACCTGCCCATCGACTTCCACGCTGTTTCCACGGATGGATCAGTCAATTACTCCGACACAGTCACCGTCATCTCGGTCACGGCTGACTTCAGTACACCTGACCATATTCTGGTTTCCTTCAAATAGTGCAGCCTGCCCCTAGAATGGAAGTCTGCCAAAGAGAAAGGTCCGCCCATGCCGACTGCTTCTGAAACACGCCAATCGCGTCGCGCCAGCCTCGAAGCCCAGCGCTTGGCGGCTGCTGCCAAGCAACGTCGTTTCCGGATCATCTTGGTGACCAGTGGAGTCATCGTCTTGGCAGTCGTGTTGGTCATTGCCATCATCGCCATCATTGGCGCCCAAAACAAGGGCGGAGCCGATGTGCCCCCCAACGCCAACTCAGCTAAGAACGGCATCTGGCTGAAACCACCGACTGAGGGCGCACCGACCCTCGATCTGTTCAGTGACTACAACTGCACCAATTGCAAATCAGCTGAACTGGTCCTCGACGCGCAATTGGACTCTTTGACCGATGAGGGCA
Organism: Propionibacteriaceae bacterium; assembly: GCA_031285505.1. GTDB lineage: Bacteria > Actinomycetota > Actinomycetes > Propionibacteriales > Propionibacteriaceae > WQYJ01. Next base: position 17,107 of record JAITVZ010000102.1, on the reverse strand, counting down.
AAGTCAACGTATTGGTCCACTCAATGCAGTTCGAGGGGGCTACTTCTCGAATCGCCGCCGTCGCTGCGGCCTGTGCCGATTATTCAGGTAATTTCGCCGACTATAACCAGCAGTTGTTCATCAACCAGTCAACCGATGGCTCGGGCTTCACCGACACAATGCTGCGTGAGACGATCCCGGCCAATATCGGTATCACCGGTTCTGATCTGACGCAGTTACAGAGTTGCATCGACACCACCGCCACCGGCAACTTTGTCGACGCTCAAGACAAATACGCCAATCAACAAGGGGTTTCGCGCACGCCAACCTTCTTGCTCGACGGCGAGGATATTGCTTCCAAGATCTTCAACGAGGATACAGGGTCCTACGACGCCGACCTGCTGCGTCAGGTGGTTGAAGCGGCCGACGGCCAGTGACCGCCAGCGACTGGAGGCCAAAGGTGAAGTTCGATGCCCACGCACCTCGACGGTGACTCCAATCAGGTCGATCCCGCCCTGCAAGGGCTAGGCGACGCCCAGCTGCTACAAGAGGCTCGCAGCGGTGATGCCAGTGCCCGTTTGGAGTTGTGGCGCCGCCATGGCGCCTATTCCTTGGCGGTGGCCCATGGGCTGAACCCGGACGACAATTGGGAGGCACTCGACACTCGCGCCTGGGAGGTGGTTTGGGAACAGACTGGGGGTCATGATCTATTGGGCGGTTTCCGCCCCCTGATTTATCAGGTGATTCGGGTGCTTTCACCACCAGAGGATCGCCCCACAGCTGCCGATCCGATCACCACCGTCTTTCGCGGCTTGAGCTCCGACTGGCGCGAGATTCTGTGGTATTCGCATGTTGAGTCGATGCGGCCCAAGCAGCTTGCCGTGTTGATGGGACGATCCAACGGCGAAATGGCATCGCTATTGCACCGTGCCCGTCAAGGCTTACGCGCTGAGTGGGTTCGCGTCAATCAGGCGATGGCCAGCAGCGACGACTGCCGTTTGGTCTGGCAATACTCTGCTGCTTATTCGCGTGGCTTGCTCGATCCCGGCGAGCGAGCCTTGTTGGAAGACCATTTTGCGACCTGCGCTGCCTGCCGCCCGGCCAAGCTTGATGCCATCAGCGTGGCAGTGCTACTGCCATCAGTGGTCGCTCCGACCATCGCCGGCGCCGCTGGAACTGCCAATCTGCTCGATTACCTCAGGCTCAATGGGCCAGCTGTCCGGGTGATGACCCTGCCACCCTGGACTCAAACTGCGGCGCCGTCGCCAGTCAGGCCGCCCGCCGATGCTAAACCAGTCGGCTCGCAGACAGCCAAGCCGCGCAGCGCCACAACCTCCGGCAGCAGATCAGCTCCCAGACCGCACCCGACAGGTGAATGGCAACCGGTTGATCGCCTTGAGGCGGACACAAGCACCGCATGGACCGGCGTCGACGCATCCTACGAGGGCGCCGCTGAATCCACACCGACGCCCCATCCGAATCGACCAGTGCGCAATCGCTTGACCAACCAAATCGAGTCCCCCACCGGTCAAGTCATCAGTCGCCCACGGCGGCGCCGGCGCTGGTGGCTTGTCAGCCTGGTGGCAGTTTTGGCAGTGGCTTTGGGCGTATGCGCATGGTTGAGTGCAAGCAATTGGCTTTCCCCTGGCAACTCCGCGGTCGAGCCCGTCGACTCAAAGACTCCCACCAGCATCGCGGCGGCCGATGGTGACCTGCGTATTACCCGGGTGGACACAGGTGGCGCCAATACCCTGCTGCCGATCGTTTCCGGCCACGCAGTGTCCGGGGCCAGTTTGCAATTGGCCATCGACTCATACACCAGCAGCATCGCCGTCGACGATCAAGGCAACTGGTCCTGGTCCGCCCCAAGCGATCAGCTCCTCCCCGATCAGGGCACCATCCATGTGACCGACGAAATCTCCAGCCAAGACGCGTCATTGCTCTATTCTTTACGCCTACCACCAGCGATCAGCTCCAGCCAATCGACTGGCCACACCCAAATCAACTTGCTGGGCGTGGCCAGCACGCAGGTCGAATTGCGCGTCGACGGGCAGGTCTCGTCGACCAGCGCCAATCTGGATCAAAACGGTTCGGGTCAGGTCCAGTTGCAACTAGCCAGTGGCCAGCACAGCATTGCTGTTCGCTACCGGCAAGACGACCGCTTCGGTCCTTGGGGCCCCGAACATGTGTTCACCGTCGCCTGAGCCGAAGCGCCCGCTGACCCCCTGCCGATAGGATGGCCCCTATGACGATCAGCACGGCACCTATCGCACCCGACAAGCCAGTCCTCGAAGGGCTTGAAGACAAGTGGTCTCAACGGTGGGCCGCGGAAGAAACCTATGCTTTTCGCCGACCAGCAAGCCGCGAGCAGGTTTTTTCGATCGACACACCGCCACCGACTGTTTCTGGGTCACTGCATGTCGGTCATGTGTTTTCATACACCCACACCGATGTCATTGCCCGGTACAAGCGGATGCGCGGTTACGCCGTCTTCTATCCGATGGGTTGGGACGACAACGGGCTGCCGACCGAACGGCGGGTCCAGAATTTCTACGGCGTTCGCTGCGATCCGACCCTGCCTTATGACCCCGACTTCGTCGCGCCAGCCAAACCCGATCCGAAACGTCAGCTGCCGATCGCCCGGATGAATTTCATTGAGCTGTGTCAGCAGTTGACCGCTGTCGACGAGCAAACCTTTGAGGATTTGTGGCGACAGCTTGGCTTATCAGTTGATTGGCGTCAGCTTTACAGCACCATCTCCCAAGAGAGCATCCGGATCTCCCAGCTGGCATTTCTGCACAACCTGTCCCGCGACGAGGCCTACCTCGATTATGCGCCAACCATGTGGGACGTCACTTTCCAAACGGCCGTCGCCCAGGCAGAAATCGAAGACCGCGATTACCCCGGTTTCTATCACCGCGTCGCCTTCCACCGTGGCGATGGCCAACCGGTTTACATCGAAACGACCCGCCCTGAGCTACTCGTGTCAGTCTGCGCCTTGATCGCCCATCCCGATGACCCGCGCTATCAGGATCTCTTCGGCAGCACCGTCACCGATCCCCTCTTTGGCATCACCGTGCCCGTTCTGGCTCATCGCTCGGCGGAGATGGACAAGGGGGCCGGAATCGCCATGTGCTGCACCTTCGGCGACAAAACTGACGTCCAATGGTGGCGCGAGCTGTCCTTGCCAACCCGCACAGTCATCGGCCGCGATGGCCGCTTCAGTAAGGACACCCCCGATTGGATCGTCAATGCCGAGCGCTACCAGCAGTTGGCTGGAAAGACTGTCTTCACCGCCCGCGAACTGGTGGTGTCCTTGCTGCGGGACTCCGGCAACCTCGACGGAGACCCCAAGCCGACTATGCGCCAGGTTGCCTTCTATGAGAAGGGCGACAAGCCGCTGGAAATCGTCGCCTCGAATCAGTGGTACATCCGCAACGGTGGCAAAGACGAAACGCTGCGCCGTCAGCTGCTCGATCGAGGTCAAGAGCTGGCCTGGGTGCCGGCCCACATGGAGCATCGCTATGAGGATTGGGTGCGCGGCCTGAATGGCGACTGGCTGATTTCCCGTCAGCGATTCTTCGGTGTGCCCTTCCCTCTGTGGTACCACCTCGACCAGGAGGGTCAAATCAGCGATCAGGCGCCCATCACGCCGGATGAGGACAGCCTGCCGGTCGATCCAATGACCCAGGTGGCGCCCGGATTCAGCGCTGACCAGCGCGACCAGCCGGGCGGCTTCACCGCCGACAAGGACGTGATGGACACTTGGGCGACCAGTTCCCTCACCCCGCAATTGGCCTGCGGCTGGACGCGCGACCCGCAACTGTGGAGTCTGACATTCCCAATGGACATGGCGCCGCAGGCTCATGACATCATCCGCACCTGGGTGTTCTCGCGCATGGTCCGAGCCAACTTTGAGGAGCATTGCCTCCCCTGGCAAACCGCCACAGTCTCCGGCTTCGTGCGCGATCCTGACCGCAAGAAGATGAGTAAGTCTAAGGGCAATGCCATTGTGCCCACTGACATCCTCAACCGTTATGGCTCGGATGCCGTCCGTTGGCGGGCGGCCATGGCTCGACCAGGCACCGACTCCCCCTTTGACGAGACCCAAATGAAGGTCGGCCGCCGTCTGGCGATGAAACTGCTCAACGCCTCCAAACTGGTGCTGAACCTGCCCAACAACCATCCATCCCACTGGCAACTGTCCGATGTGACTGTCGCCGTTGACCAGTCGATGCTGGCCACCCTCAACGGCGTCATCGACCTGGCCACCGCTGCCTTCGAGTCCTACCAGTACACCGATGCTCTGGAAGCCACCGAGCGGTTCTTCTGGTCCTTCTGCGATGACTACATTGAATTAGTCAAGGAGCGAGCCTACGGTCACCAATTGGGTGATGACACCATCAATCCTGGGGCAACCGACGCATCCCTTCGCCCGGAAGTCCGCTCAGCTCGATCGGCCCTCGGCTTGGCCTTGACCAGCCTCTTGCGTTTGTTCGCTCCCTTCTGCCCCTTTGTCACTGAAGAGGTTTGGCGTTGGTGGCACACCGACTCGATCCACCTGTCAGCTTGGCCCAGCCCTGACGAAACCAATATGGAGGCCGACGAGTCAATCCTCGAAGCGGTCAGTTGGGCCTTGACTGCCATCCGTGGCTCCAAGAGCCAACTGAAACTATCGATGAAGGCTCCAGTCGAATCGATCGCCGTGACTGGGCCGAGTGAGCTGATCGCCGCCTTACGCCAAGCTGAGGCGGACCTACGAGCCGTCGGTCAGATCATTGGCCCGGTGATCTGGGTCGAAGGGTCACAACCAGCCAAGCTGCAAGTCCATCTGGCGACATCCGCCAACTGATCGGTCAGTTTCCGGCTGTCGGACAATCGGCAGCACCGCCTTTGCGACAAACGACAGTTTCTGCACATCTTCTCAAGTATCGTGACCAAATGGGTCAAACCCCCAGTGGCAGCACCTAGTCAAGCAGTGCTGAAGCCACTACGGTAGAAGGCAGACGAGGTGTTGACCAGTCGCCTGAGCGGTCAACGCTGCGACACTGAGAGGGTTTCAATGAAGAGGCTGAAGACCGATGTTGTTGTCATCGGTGGTGGCACCACCGGCATTGGCGTGTTGCGCGACTGTGCGATGCGTGGCTACAAAACCATTCTGTTGGATCGAGCCGACTTGGCCCAAGGCACATCGGGACGCTTCCATGGCCTGCTCCATTCGGGAGGCCGTTATGTCGTCACCGATCCTGAGTCCGGGCGTGAGTGCGCCGCTGAGAACGCCATTATTGGCCGCATTCAACCAGAGGCTGTCGAGCGGACAGGCGGGTTATTTGTGGTGACGCCCAAGGATGATCCGGCCTTCGGCGATAAGTTCCTAGCCGGTGCGGCGAAGGCGGCCATGCCAGTTGAGGAGATCGCCACCAGCGCCGCTCTGGCCAGGGAGCCGCGCCTCAATCCAGGCATCAAACGGGCCTTCCTGGTCGAAGATGGCACGGTCGATGGTTGGCAGATCGCCTGGAGTGCTGCCGAGTCGGCCAAACAATATGGTGGCCAAGCGTTGCCCTACCACAAGGTCACCCAGGTGCATCACCTGAATGGGGCGGTCACTGGTGTGACTGCTACCGACCTGAAACGCGGAGAGACCGTCGAAATTGACTGCTCGTTCATCCTCAATTGTGCTGGACCGTGGGCCGGGCAGGTCACCGAAATGGCGGGCCTGCCGCCGGTATCAGTCATCCCCGGCCGGGGGATCATGATCGCCATGAATCACCGCTTGGTCAACACCGTCATCAACCGCTGCATCCCGCCAGCCGACGGTGACATCATCGTCCCTTTGCACACGGTTTGCATCATCGGCACCACCGATCACCCAGTCACTGACCCAGATCACCTCCAGGTTCCGGCCAATGAGGTCCAGCAGATGTTCGATTCTGGCGAGGAGTTGCTGCCTGGTTTTCGATCGGCCCGCGCCCTGCACACCTGGGCTGGCGCCCGGCCACTGATCAAGGACGACCGCGTCGCCACTAGCGACACCCGCCACATGAGCCGGGGCATGGCAGTGATCGACCACTCAACACGCGACGGTGTCTCAGGGATGCTGACCATCGGTGGTGGCAAGTTGACCACTTATCGTCTGATGGCCGAGCACATCGTTGATGCCATGGAGGACCAGCTGGGCAGCCACCATCCGTGCCGCACTGCCGATGAGATCTGCCCGGGCAATCAAGCCGGTCACAACTATTTGATCACCCACCGGCTGAAAGACCGTGAGGCTGATCGCCTGGAATCGCCGATCATTTGCGAATGCGAATTGATGAATCGGCAGATGGCTCTTGATTTGTTCAAGAGCAATCCGCTGGCATCATTCGACGACCTACGCCGCCAGCTGCGGCTGGGCATGGGCCCTTGCCAGGGTGGCTTCTGCTCGGCCCGATTGGCCGGCTTGGCCTGTCAGGAGCAGGTGATGGACGCTGGCCGAGCCACCGGCCTACTCAAGCTCTTCTTGGAACACCGTTGGATCGGGCTGTGGCCGATCCTCCATGGGGCTGGTGTCCGGCAAGCCGCCCTTGACGCCTGGATGTTGCAAGGCACCCTTGATGTCGCTCATATTCCCAGCCCCGCCCGGGTCGAGCCCGACCCGATCAGCGACGCACCGATCGATGAGACATGGCAGTCCAGTGGGCAGAAGGAGAATCAGTGATGACTGACACAATTGTCGTGGGTGCCGGTCTGGCTGGACTGGCTGCGGCCATCCGGCTGGCTCAAGGTGGTCACAAGGTCAGCCTCTTGACCTTCGGCTTGGGTGGCTTGCCTCTGGGTCAAGGCTCGATCGACCTGCTGGGGTACACCCACCCGGCCGGATCGTCCCACCCGACCGCCGATGATCAAGCCGTAGCCGATCCCTGGGCGGCCTTGCCCGGCTTCATCGCCGCTCACCCTGGGCATCCATACGCTTTGCTGGGCACTGACACCATCAAAGCCAGCCTTGCCTGGTTGGCCGAACTCCTGCCTGATTGGTTGCTGCCCAGCGACGGAGTCAACCATTTGGTACCGACCGCCTTGGGGGCGATGCGTCCCACCTTGCTGATCCAGCCAACCATGTCTTGGCCCAGCGACGCCAAGTCAGTGGCCGTGATCGGTTTCCAACAGCTCAAGGACTTCTTTCCCGAACTGATGGCGAAAAACCTGACTCAAACCGCGCAGGTCAGCGCCAAGGGCTACCTGTTGGATCTACCCGCCAGAGACCAAGAGGTCGATTCGTCAGCTTTGCGTTACGCCAACGCCGCTGACCACCCGGATTTCGTGTCTCGCCTGGCCGCCATGATCAAGGCGACCATCGAACCAGCCGACCTGATCGTCCTTCCAGCCATGCTTGGCTTGGCGAGCCTTGACCCCTGGCGATCCTTGGAATCGACTTTGGGCACGCGTATCGTCGAAGCGCACCTGGCGCCACCGTCGGTTCCTGGCTTGCGCCTCAATCAAGCCCTGACCCGACTGGCTCAAGCTAGCGGTGTTCGTCTGATCATCGGGTCGAAAGTGATTGGCTATGAGGGTGAAGGGGATTGCCTGCGTGGAGTGACCCTGCATCAGGCCGGTCGTGACCAGTTCTATGGCGCCGATCAATTCGTCTATGCTGGCGGCTCATTCGAATCGGGCTCGCTGACCGTCGATTCGCACGGCTTGGTCCACGAGAGTCTGTTTCACCTGCCGCTGGTCGGTTTAGGGGGTGATCGTCCCCTGATCGATGGAGATTATTGGTCCGATCAAGCCATTTTCAAAGTCGGTGTGGCCACCAATGCCCAATTGGCGCCGATCAATCCGGACGGCCAGATTGTTTGGTCGAACTTGAGAGTGGTCGGGGGATTGTTGCCCGCAGCGGTGCGTTGGACCGAGAAATCCGGTGATGGCATCGCCGTGTCTAGCGCCTTTGCCGCCGCCACTGACCTGCTCAATCAAACCAGCCCAAAGAAGGACAACTGATGTTTGAAGCCGCCTCTTACGAGTCTAATCTGCTGGCCCGCGCCAGCCTCGATAGTTGTGTCAAGTGCACCATTTGTGAGACACAATGCCCAGTTATGGCCGTGACGCCGCTCTTTTCCGGACCGAAATATGTCGGTCCTCAAGCCGAACGCTACCGCTCCGGTTTGACGGTCGACCACAGCTTGGACTATTGCTCGTCTTGCGGCACCTGCTCGCTGGTCTGCCCTCAAGGTGTTGAGATCGCCGAGCTCAACTCGGTCGCCCGGGCTGCCATGAAGAAGGGGCACACTCCCCTGCGCGATCAGTTGGTGTCACGCACCAGCCTGCTCGGTCAAATGATGAAGCCGGTGGCGCCTTTGGCTAACGCCGTTCTCGCCAATCGACCCAGCCGCTGGCTGATCGAGAAAACAATCGGCATTCATCGCAACGCCGCCATGCCCACCGCCCAACGGCACTCGTTCTCGGACTGGTGGCGCCACCATCGACCCAGTAAAGCTCCAACCAGGGGCAAGGTTGTCTATTTCCACGGCTGTGCCGGCCAATACTTCGAAGTCGAGACGTCGATCAAAACAGTCGAAGTGCTCGAATTCATCGGCTATGAGGTGGTCTGCCCTGACCAAGGTTGCTGCGGCTTGCCACTACAATCCAATGGCCTGTTCGACACCGCTCGCAAATATGTTCGCCGCTTGGCCGAGCAGCTGAACGTCGAAGTCGAGGTGCCGATCATCGCGTCGGCGTCGTCTTGCGTCACCATGCTCAAGCACGAAGCCCACGACATCATGGGCGTCGACGATCCAACCGTTCTCCAAGCCGGTCAGCGTATCCGCGAGGTCTCCGAATTCCTGTTGAGCTTGGCCGATGCCGGCACCTTGCCAGGCGATCTGGCCCCGATCCACCAGACCGTCGCTTACCATGCCCCTTGCCAGCTGAAGGGACAGGGCATGGGTAAACCTGCCTTGGCCCTGCTCAGTTTGATCCCGCAGCTGACTGTGATCGACGCCGAGGCGACCTGTTGCGGCATTGCTGGCACGTATGGCGTCAAGAAGGAAAAATACGCCATCGGTCAGGCCGTCGGTCGCGAGCTCTTTGAAGCCGTGGAGCGAATCAATCCGCAGCTGGCCGTTTGCGACACTGAAACCTGTCGTTGGCAGATCGCCGCCGCCACTGGAGCGACTGTGGTCCACCCGATCAGCCTGTTGCATCAGGCTTGGGGCTTAGATCAGGATTAGCTGACGTCATGGAAGGCCTGGTTCGATCCGTGCCGGCTCGAACCGGTCACCTGTGACCGGAGGAAGTCCGAGGCCGCCCATGCACTCGCCTGGATCAATCAGCGCCACCGATCTCGACGCACCTGATCTTGCGCTGTTGGCTAGCCATGATGGCCTCCTTGATCCACTGAGGTGGCTCCACCCAGACAATCCAAGGGCTGTCAGTCTGGCTCGGGGGTGAGAGTCAGACTGACAGCCCTTGGCTGATCGGCAATTTGACCGATTGTCACCGGATATCGGCGGTGACAAATGTGGGGCTCAGGCCAATGGCGCGGCGGCCAGAGTCATATCGGCACTGTGACTGGATCCAGCTGCGTCGGTCCAAACCACCGTGACCGTCTGGTCAGGTGCCAGTCCGGCCAAGATGGATGTCAGATCATCGCGACTGGCAACCGTTTGACCGTTTATTCCGGTGATGGTGGACCCAGTGGTCAGTCCAGAGGCCTCAGCTGGGCCGTCAGCCATCAGGCCGACAATCTCCACTGCGGCGGTGTTCGACGAGACATAGATACCCAGCGCCGCTGTCCGACCGATGATGATCGAGTCAGTGGCCTGGCCCTGGATGACCGACTCGACGATCGCCATGACATCATCGATGGCAATGGCATAGTTTTGCTCGGTAGCTGAGCCGGTTGTGCCAGCGACGTTCATCGCCACCACGTCACCTTGATCATCGATGACCGCCCCACCGGAGTCACCGGCGACAATCGGCGCGTCCATCTCAATCAGTCCACTCAAAGTCGACGAACTGCCATCCATCTCGTCTTGGACGGTGATCGACTGTTCCAAAGCGGTGACCGATCCTTGACCGGCCATCAGTTGCCCTTCGCCATCGGCATTGCCAACAGCAGTGATCGACTGACCGATGACTGCTGGGTCATCGGCGATGGTGACGGTGTCGAGATCATCAGCACCAACCAATTCAAGCAAGGCCACATCGACACTGGCGTCGTAACCGAGCACCTTGGCGTCATAGGTCTCATCAGTTGTCGGGATGGTCACCGTCACCTCCGTTGAATCGGCGACTACGTGATGGTTGGTCACCACCAAGCCGTCTTCGTCGATCACCATGCCGGTGCCGGCCGCTGCCCCTTCGCCGAAGTTCACCTCGGTGTTGATCAACACCACACCGGTGGATTCAACGTCAGTGGCGGCAGTAGTGGTCGAGTCGGCAGTTTGATCCGCCGTGTCACCTTCAAACCAACCGGGGAATTGACTGTCAGCGCCCGGCCAGGTGGCGTTGCCGCCACTCGTGCCCGATTGATCACCAGTGCCGCTACTCGGCTGATCAGCGATGCCGGGCCATTGCCAGGTGGGTGATGGCCCGGCGTCGCTCGGATCAGTCCAGGTCCAGTCGGATGAGCCAGCTTCCGCTGTGCCACCGCGACTGCCGATGACTTGGCCGATAGTCTCGAAGATCGATGCAACCGGACTACCGACCGCTTCAAGCAAGGTGCTGGCGCTAGCCGGGGCGGATAGAGCCAGTCCTGCCGTGCCGACGGCAACAGTGGCGGCTGCCACACCGGTGATGATGGCCCGTTTGAGTTTCATTTGATCTCCTCTGGGATGTAACTTCGACAACCCTGACTATGCCAACCGCTGCCTAAGATTTCTCTCAAAATGCGTTTCTTGCTCTTGAAGGCAGGCCTGGACTCATTCCTGGAGCAACTGAGTCACCCGGGCAGTGATCTGCGCCGACACCTGATCGACACCGGCACGGCGATCCACCACCAGGTAACGCTGCGGGTCGGCTGCGGCCAAATCAAGGAAGAATTGACGGACACGACGATGAAAATCAGCACCGGCTGATTCGATCCGATCCAGTTCGGCCATTTGACCGACACCCTGGTCCACCGGAACATCGAGGACGATGGTCAGGTCGGGGCGAAGGTCGCCCACCGCCCACCAATTGACTTGTGCCACCTGATCTGCACCGATATCGCGACCCGCCCCTTGATAAGCAATTGCCGAGTCTACATAGCGGTCACAGATGACGACCTGGCCCGCTCGCAGGGCCGGTACAATGACGTCTTCCATATGTTGTGCCTTGTCCGCGGCGTACAACAAAGTCTCAGCCCGAGGGCAAATCGGCAGTTCGCCATGGAGGACCAGTCGCCTGATCGTCTGGCCAAGAGGCGTGTCGCCCGGCTCAAAGGTCGAACAGACCACAAACCCACGATCGGCCAACCACTGCTGCAGCAACCTGGCATGCGTGCTCTTGCCGGACCCATCTCCGCCTTCGAGAGCGATCAGCTTGCCCGTGTGTCGAGCCGCTCGGTCAGCAACAATTGTCGGTCCGGAAGATGGTGTCGCTGCAGGCCTGGCATGGGCGCTGCTCGAATCCCGGTCTTGATCACACATGACAGTCTCCCAATCGCATCAGTCGGCGGATCGCTTGCCTTCCCCCTTGGTCTCCTAGGGCTTGGGTGCGGTGGTCTTGGAGGTTTTGGCCCCCGACGTCTTGGCCGCAGTGGCCTTACGCGTGCTGCTTGTCTTGCTGGCCGCAGCCTTTCGGCCACCGGCGCTCTTGGCGCTGCTTCGGCTGCGTTTCGGAGTCGGACCTTTGGCCCGCTTTTCAGCCAGAAGTTCGAAAGCGCGCTGTGCGGTGATCGTCTCAACCGTGTCGTCTTGGCGCAGTGTGACATTGGTCTCGCCGTCAGTGATGTATGGACCGAAGCGGCCAGATTTGACCGTCACTGCCTGATCATTGACTGGGTCGTTACCCAATTCTTTGAGGATGGTCGCCGCCCGTGGCCCGCGCACCGGAGCCTGATCCAGCAGTTGCTTGGCTTCGTCAAGGCTGATGGTGAAAATCGATTCCTCACTCGGTAAGGATCGTGAAGTCGTGCCTCGCTTCAAATAGGCACCGTAACGCCCGTTCTGGGCGGTGATCGTCTCACCATCGATCTGACCAACCACTCGTGGCAAAGCCAGCAAAGCCTCCGCCTGCTCCAGGGTGACATCATCGACAGTCATTGACTTGAACAATCCGGCCGTGCGGGCTTTTACAGACTTGGGGGCGTCTTCGGGCAAGACCTCTGTCAAATATGGGCCGAATCGGCCTTGCTTGGCGACAATGTCATACCCGGTGGCAGCAGCCTGGCCAACGATCCGGTCGGCGACAGCAGCTGTGTCCAGCAACTGGAGGGCCCGTGGCTCCGTCAATTCATCGGGAGCCAGGTCTTCAGGAACCTGCGCTCGGCGACCCAATGGATCCTCAACATAAGGCCCAAATTTGCCGACGTGGAGAATCAAGCCCTCATCGCCGGAAATGGCAAAACTCGACAGTTGGCGAGGATCAACATCATCTAGCTGATTGACCAACTGTTGCAAGCCCTGGTGATCCGGCAAGCCGAAATAGAACTGGTTGAGGACATCGAGCCGCCGCTCGTCACCGCGGGCCACGGCGTCCAGATCACTTTCCATTCGGGCCGTGAAAGCGTAATCGACCAACTGGGGAAACTGTTCCTCCAGCAGGCGGGTGACCGAGAAGGCCAACCAGGTCGGCACCAAGGCCGAACCTTGCTTGAAGACATAGTCGCGGGCGGTTATCGTCCGAATAATCGACGCGTAGGTGCTCGGTCGACCAATTTCCAAATCCTCGAGTCGAGCCACCAGACTTGGCTCGGTGTAGCGAGCCGGTGGCTTGGTCTGATGAGCGACCGGCGTCAGCTCAACCGCAGTCAATGACTGGCCGGCGGTCAATTGAGGCAGCTGAGCTTGGGCATCATCGCTTGATTGATCCGGATCATCGGATGAGGCGACATAGGCCTTTAGGAAACCGGCGAAGGTGATGGTCCGGCCAGAGGCCTGCAGCCGCGAATGATCGGTCGCTTGCCCATCAATGTCGACCTCTGCATGGTGAGCGTCAATTTTGACCGTCACCGATTGCCCAGCAGCGTCGGCCATTTGTGATGCCAGTGTTCGGCGCCAAACCAACTCGTAAAGGCGCAGCTGTTCGCCAGCCAGGCCTGATTGCTCTGGAGAACGGAAGACGTCACCAGCCGGACGAATCGCCTCATGGGCTTCCTGAGCATTCTTCACCTTGGAGGCATACAGGCGCGGCTTGGTCGGCAGGTACTTGGCGCCGAAAAGCTGGCTGATCGCGGCGCGGGCAGCACTGATCGCCTGATCGGACAAGGTGACCGAATCGGTTCGCATGTAGGTGATCCAGCCGGCTTCATAGAGTTGCTGGGCCACACTCATGGTGCGCTGCGCCGAGAAACCGAGCTTGCGACCGGCCTCCTGCTGGAGCGTGGTGGTGCGAAACGGCTCATAGGGGTGACGGGTATATGGCCGGGCATCGACCTCAGCCACCGCCAGTGTCCCCTGACGAATCGCGGCACTGATGGCCTCCGCCCCGGTCTCGTTCAGCACCAGGGCTGAACTGGTCAACACACCCTGAGCTGAAAAATCTCGCCCGGTGGCCAACTTCTGACCAGCGACTTGTGTCAAACGAGCGGTGAACTGAGGAGGCTGGGCTGACGCACCGGCATCCAAGCGGGCTGTGACATCCCAGAAGGCTGCGCTGCGGAATGCAATCCGCTCCTTCTCGCGATCAACTATCAATCTGGTCGCCACCGATTGAACCCGCCCCGCCGACAAGCGTGGCAGCACCTTGCGCCACAACACCGGCGAAATTTCGTAGCCATAGAGTCGGTCGAGGATTCGTCTGGTTTCCTGCGCGTCAACCAGGTCCATGTCCAACTGCCGAGGAGCCTTGACGGCTGCTTGAATTGCCGCCGGCGTGATTTCGTGAAAGACCATTCGTTTGACCGGCACCTTCGGCTTCAGCGCCTCCAACAGATGCCAAGCAATCGCTTCACCTTCGCGGTCCTCATCAGTGGCCAGCAAGACTTGATCAACATCAGCCAAGTCTTTTTTCAAGGTGGCAATCGTCGCCTTCTTGTCGGAAGAAACAACATAGATCGGCGCGAAATCGTGGTCGACATCAACACCGAGCCTGGCCCATGGCTCTTTCTTATATTTGGCCGGAATCTCCGCCGCGGTGGTCGGCAGGTCGCGAATGTGACCGCGACTCGACTCGACGATGTAGTCAGGACCGAGGTAAGAAGCGATCTTGGTCGCTTTTGTTGGCGACTCGACGATCACCAAGGTCTTATGAGCCATGACCTGACACCTTCTTCAATAATCTGATCCCGAACCTGCTCCCGCCATCCAACCTTAGCCACTTAGCCGGTACGACGAAACCAGTCTGACAACGCCACTAGCAGCACAACACCTCGATTGGGTCAGCTGAGGCTGCATGCAACCACACCTTCGCCGATGAACATCACACCGTGTCGGCCAGTTCAGCCTCAACGCCGGTCCTCCCGTCGATTTTTGTCACGCCAGGCGTTAGCCAGGTGTCAGCCACCAGTTTCCGCACTTGATCCAGCACCTGCGTTGTCAATTCCGCCGCCGGTAGATCCAGCAGCTGAGCCACGGCAACCAGGATCGACTCCAACGACAGTTCGCCGTCGCAAGCGCCGAGTACACCGGCTAAAGCCGCATCAGCTTCGATGGCCCGCGCCAACCCGTCGTGGCGGCGCAGGATAACCGCCTGGGGATCAGCAACGCCAATGGGCGCGATCAACTCCTGGCTGACATTGTCGGCCAAAGTCCAATGCGCCGCCAGCATTTGTTCATCCGACCAATCGGACCAGTTCATAGCCTGGATGTGAGCCATCAAGTCATCTGCCACTGGCTGAGCCACGGGGAAGGGCCACGACTGGCTCCGGCTACGGGTCGGGCGGCCAGTCTTGACCATGGTCAACCACCCAAGGCCGACCGCCTCAATCCGCAAAGCGGCAAAGTAATCCAACCAGCGCTGATACTGCTCCTGATAATCGGGTTGTCCAATCAAACCAGCGTCAGCCAACCAAATCTCGATATATTCAAAAACGTCCAACCGTTCACGCTCAACAAAAAAGCCTTGACAACCGGCAGGCATCCACGACGACAGGCGCTGCGCCCAATCTTGGCCGGAACAGTGGGCCCAATTGCCGACCACATGGAGGGACCCTCCTGAATTCAGTCGCTGAGCAGCACCGGTGATGACCGCCTGCATCAGTCCATCCCCCTCGAAGGCGCCTTCCCGATAAACCAGGCGCTGCTTCGTTGGCGGGGCAATGACATAAGGCGGATTGCTGCATATTAGATCAAAACTGCGCTGATCGACAGGCTCATACAAAGAACCCTGACACAACTCAACCTTCAGGTCATTGAGGGCGAAGGTCAGTGACGCCAGGTCCAATGCCCGACGGCTCAAATCAGTGGCCACCACCTGACCAGCATGACGGGCCAAGTGAATCGCCTGAATGCCACTGCCAGTGCCCAGATCCAGGGCGCTGCCAACCAGACGACGATCAGTGATCTGTGCCAAGCTGACCGATGCTGGCGACACACCAAGCACATGATCGGGTAAAGACCGATCCAAGTGCCCATCAACGCTGGCGGCATGATCGGAGACGACCCAGCCATCGGTTCCATCGGTTTGGTCATCAAAGGGCCTGATGTCCACCCGAGCACGCACAGTTCTGCCATCCGTGTCGACCAGCTCCAAGCGCTGCAACGCTTGAAGCGGCAGCAGCGAGGCCGCCAAAGAGGACGGCACACTGGCCTGCAGGACAAACAGTCGAATCAAGGTGGCCAAGCCATCATCCCGACCTTCTAGGGCAACATGGGCGCCGAAGGTGTGATTCCTTGACAGATCTGCTTGACCGGATTGACCAATGGCTTCAATCACCTGATCAGCCGAGAATCCTTCTTCAAGAAAGACTGCTCTCAGCTGATCCATCACCGAGCGAAATCCAGACATGGTCAACAGCATCGCACATCAAGCCGGCTCTGAGTCTGCTGATTCGGCTCCAAGGCTGAGATTACCGGCGATCGCCTGCTCCTTGGCTGAGTCTGACCAGCCTGGTGGAACCCAAGCGATCGGCGCTTGGACTTCAACACTGACCGCAAGCTCCGATCCTGCTCGGATCACTTGGCAATCCTCCAAAGTCACGGATGCTGCCTGGGCGGCTACCTCGGCTTGCTGGCAGACGATTTGATCATCCTGGACCGTCAGGGCTTGTTCGGCGGTGGTGATGGCGACTAGATCAGCTCCGGCGCGTGCCTGCTGCTGAGCGTTGACCATGGCCAGGACCCAGGACCCAATCAGCACTACTGCCATCAAACCGACCGTCAGGGCGATAGCAGCCGCTGACAACCCACCGTCCTGGCGACGGCGCTGATTCAAACTGACACCGGTCAATTTGTTCATCGCTCGACGGGCACGATTTCGACGCATCAGCCGGGTGGTGTTCATCACAGGCCCTCCTCCACCACTGCCGATGCGCTGGCCTCCACCGATAGCTGGGGCAACCACGGGCCAAGAATCGCCACACGAGTGCCAACCGTCACCGACAGCTGCTGCCCATCGCGGCGTGATTGGATCTGCCAGTCGGTTGGCAGATCGTCAATCAACTGATCAGCCATGGCCTGATCATCTCTGGCCAACTGGCGAACGATGGCGGCGGCCCGATCATGACAAGCCACTTGAGTGGCCCCAGCATGCAGCAGGCCACCAGCAGCCAATACCACCACCACAATGGCGATGGCACCGAAGGCAGTTTCCAGGCTTACCCAACCACGCTGGGCCTGGCGGACGTGATCACCGGCCACTTTTGGCGTTCGACTGGCACCAACAGTTGGGCTTTGCCTCGATCCCCCCAACCAGTATGCTCCCGCGCGCAATATCGCGGCACAAGTCTTGAACATCTGCAATTCTCTTTCCCAATGATCAATCCGTCTGTGGCTGAGATTCCTCAGCCACAGACGGATCAAAGATCAATCAACCCATGATTCCCATGATTGCCTTGAAGATCCAGGTG
>JAITVZ010000056.1 GCA_031285505.1 Propionibacteriaceae bacterium | reverse complement strand
GCAGATGATTGGTGGGTCACTTAATTTCACCCCGACCCTGCCGGCCATCAATCTGTCATCGTTGGTCAGTCAAATGCCAACAGTCAACGCCCTTGATTTGACCGACCTGCTCCAGACTGTCTCATTGCAAGTCGATCCGACCGCCTTGACGGATCTGATGTCGCAAACGCTGGCCGATTACCTGCGTTTCATGCTGGACAGCAGTCGCCAAGATGCAACGAACCCCAATGCCCAAACTGATCCGACCACTCCGGTCGAAACAACCAGTCCATCTGATGACCCCAGCCAATCCCCAGACCCCTCCTTGACCACCAGCGGCAGCCCCTCGAACGATGGCACGGCGACGACCAGTCCCACCGCCACCGCCAGTGCCACATCGGGTGTCACTTCCAGCCCAACGGCCACTCCGATTGTCAGCCCCAGCTCAACGGCAATTCCCGACGCGTCAACGACTCCGACAGCGGTTATCCCCACAGCGACACCTACACCAAGCGTGTCTGCCAGCAGCAACGTCGACAAGGCGCTCATGCCTCGTGTCGAAGGAATGCCGGCCCTGGCTTTGCCCAGTCTGACCCAGTTAAACTCTGGGGCAAACCAGACCTATAGAACCGGCGATCAAACTAGCTCCCCTTTAACCCCATCGAGTGCCCCATCCCCAAGCAATAACCCCTCAACCGTCAATCAGCCTCAGCCCACGGCCAGCAGCAGTCACACTGCCACAACATCACTCGACCCGACGGCCAGTCTTGACCCAGCCATCCCGCCCTCCAGCACCCCGACAGTCACCGCATCGGCTCCAAGCGGTGGTGATTCTCAGCCTGCTGCCTCGCCAGATCAGAATTTGCCCAATCTTGACTTGCCGACACTGCCCGACGCCAATCAGATTTCCAGCTCATTCGCCGACTGGTTCAGCCAACCTGATGTTCGCATCCAATTTCAGCAGCGATTGGCGCAAACCATTGATTTGGATGCCGTCACCACGCAAGTCAGTCGCCAAATCAACCTGGCCATGCAACAAGCCATGCAGCAGGCCCTGTCGTCAATGATGGCCTCGCTCCAAGCACAAATGACCATGGCTATGCAGTCAACCTTGTCACAATTCAATTCGCAGATGTCGCAAGCCATGTCCATCGATCCGCAAAGTTTTTCGGATATATTCAGCTTCACTATGGACCCGGCCCAGATGACCAGCTTGATGATGTCCTTGATGAATCAAACCCCGGCCTCGGTCGACAGCAATCTGAAGGCTTTGGGCTACGCCACGATCGCATCGCCATCATCGATCGACATCTATCCGCTGGATTTCCAATCCAAAGAACAAGTTTTAACGATCCTGAATGGCTACAACGACCAGATGCGCCAGCTTGGAGACACTGACAAAGTCATCACTTACACTGACATTGTCGGCACACTGATGGCTTCTGTCACCGATATCATATCTAAGATATCTGCGGTTCTGGTCGCCTTTGTCTCCATTTCGTTGGTGGTCTCGTCAATCATGATCGGCGTGATCACCTATATATCAGTGCTAGAGCGCAAGAAGGAGATCGGCATCTTGAGATCGCTGGGTGCATCAAAGCGAGATGTCGCCAATGTCTTCAATGCCGAAACCCTGATCATCGGCTTCATTGCTGGCTTGCTTGGTGTGCTGCTGACTGTCGGGCTGACCCTGATCGCCAACCCGATTGTCTACTTACTGTTCGGTATCGAAGATATTGCCCGATTACCAATCCTGGCCGCCTTGTCATTGATCGGCATCTCGATGGTCTTAACCCTGATCTCGGGCTTGATCCCCAGTTCGGCAGCATCACGCCGCGATCCAGTTGAGGCACTGCGCAGTGAGTGAAGCCGGAGCGCGTCAGGCCACATCTGCGCTGAATGGCCAGCCAAGCCGCGGGCGGGCACTTGGGCCAACCACCCGCCCGACCAGAACCACCAGCCGGCCCAGCCTAGCCGCGCTCGGGCACTTGGAGATCAGCGTGGGCGATCTCTTCAATGGACACATCGCGGAAGGTCAACACTTTGGCAGATTTGACGAAGCGCGCCGGCCGATACATGTCCCAGACCCAAGCGTCGACCATTGAGACCTCGTAGTAAATGTCGGCGCCAACTGTTCTCACCTTCAAGTCAACGGTGTTGCATAAGTAGAACCGCCGCTCGGTCTCAACGGCGTAGCGGAAGATACCAACAACGTCCTTGTACTCCTTGTAGAGCGACAGTTCCAAGTCGGATTCGTAGGACTCCAGGTCTTCGGCACTCATAATCACCCAACTCTAGTGGCTTTGGCGACGTTTCTGTAGCTCATGCGATGCTGAGGGCTGGGCCCCAGTCTTTCCAAGACAGACTGGTGGGCCAGCGTGCCGTAACCCTTGTGGCCCGCAAAACCATAGCCAGGAAACTGCCGATCAAGGTCAATCATGATCCGATCGCGATTGACCTTGGCGATGATCGAGGCGGCAGCGACACAGGCGATTTGCTGATCACCTCTGATCACACGACGACTGGGCATGCTCAGACCATCTATGGCGTAGCCATCTGAAATGACGTAACCCGGGGTGACCGTCAACGCCTCAATAGCTTGACGCAGCGCCGTTAGATTGGCTGCCTGCAGGCCCCAGCGATCGCAATCAGCAGCGTCAACTGTCACCCAAGCGACGCTAACTGCTTGATCGACAATCTCTGCGGCCAACTGCTGTCGTCTAGTCGGCGACAACTGTTTGGAATCCCGCAAGTGAGGTAGCACTGGGACGGCATTATCTCCGAAGATCACAGCCGCTGCCACCAACGGACCGGCACAGGCGCCGCGCCCAGCTTCATCGACCCCAGCGACCGGACCAAGGCCCTGACTGGTCAGCTGCTGCTCCAAGTAACGATCCGGGATGGGCCTCGCCGAATGCTGAGCCATGTTGCTAGCCGCCAATTGTGGGGCAGGTGTAGTCGACGCTGACCGGCACCTTGCCGACTGGATCCGGCACCGTGGCGAAGGTCTCTGGGCGACCAAAGCCACGGATACGATTCAAGGGCAGCAACACGGAGAAGACCTTGCCCTGAACTGCATCAAGACTGGGGAAGGCCAGGTCCGGGGTTGGTGTCGATGAACCGATCCGACCGCCACACATCCAAAAACGTGAATCCTTGGAATTGTCGCGGTGGTCCCCCATGACGAAGATTCGACCGGCAGGCACCACCACATCAAAAGCGATACTGGCGTAAGGCCCATCACCGTAAAGGTAATCAGACTCATCAAGGGCCTGACCATTGACTTCTACCCGCCCCTGGGCATCACAACAAGTGACATGGTCACCCGGCAGACCGATCAATCGCTTGACCAGGTACTTCTCGTGCTGCGGCGGCAGCAACTTGACCGCCGCCAACGCCTCTTTCCAGAATGGCACTTCCGGGTCGGCTTCATCCAACCACTGCAAATCATCGCGGAACACCACAATATCGCCACGGCTGACACCTCCTGGCTTCCAAGCGACAATTGTGTCGTTGACCTGAAGGGTCTCTTCCATTGAGCCTGACGGCACACGATACGACTGAATCAGGAAGACCCTCACCAGGGTCACCACCAAAGCCGCCACCAATAGGTAAATCAACCACTCGCCAAGACCTCGCAAAAGGCGCTGTCCCAACGATCGGTCGTCAGCAGCATGAGCAGCATGTCGGGCTGAAGCCATCTCACCTCACCACCATCTGGCCTTGTTGATCACGAGACCCTCGACTCAACTGCCCAGAGCAGCAATCAGCGATCGCGCTTCTCCTTGATCTTGGCAGCCTTACCACGCAAACCACGCAGATAGTAAAGCTTGGCGCGACGCACATCGCCATGACGATCAACCTCAATGTGATCAATGATCGGCGAGTGTAGCGGGAAGGTGCGCTCCACTCCAATACCGAACGACACCTTCCGGACCGTGAAGGCGGACTGAATGTCACCACCGTTGCGGGCGATCACCACACCGGCAAACACCTGGACACGGGAACGCGTGCCTTCGACCACCTTGACGTGGACCTTGACTGAGTCACCGGGCCGGAAGTCCGGAACATCGTGACGCAGGTTCTCAGCGTTCAATTCAGCGATCAACGGATTCATGTCTACCTCCTGGTGCCACAGGCCACCAAACTATCAAATGGAATCGCCACTCGGCTTATCCCCCTGTGGCAGGGGTCGAGTGGGCACAATGTGCAATTCTGCCATATCCGAACGTTCCTCGCCACCCGATAACCCATGAGCCAGCACGGACCGGCGATGAAGTGCCGACCTTTGACCGGAGCAAAACTACTGTCACCAAGGCCAATGGGTGTCAACACCATTGCCCCGAACAGGATCATCCTAGCGACAGGCCGGCGGCGGATTGGCCTGTCCCATCAGCACTAAAGACGCCTGTGAGGGGCCAGATCCGCTGATCTGACCCCTCACAGACTAGGAATTAACTCGCAGCCAATCAGGAATTGCGCCCGTCGGCATGGAACAAAGCGGCGATCAAGTCACGATTCAGTTGGCCGATTGACGCCAGCGGAATCTGCTTGGGGCAGACAGAAGCGCATTCACCAATGTTTTGGCACCCTCCGAACCCATTGTCATCGTGGGCGGCGATCATGGCCTTGACCCGGCGGCGGCGCTCCGGCTGTCCCTGGGGCAGATTGGCCAAGTGGGTGACCTTGGCTGAGGTGAACAGCATGCCCGAGCCATTCGGGCATGCGGCCACACAGGCGCCACAACCGATGCAGGTGGCAGCATCAAAGGCCCGATCAGCCTGGAGCTTGGGCGCAGGTGTCGAGTGAGCTTCAGGTGCTGAGCCAGTGTTGACCGAGATGTAGCCACCAGCCTCAATGATCCGGTCAAAAGCTGAGCGGTCAACCACCAGGTCCTTGATGATCGGGAAGGCTCCTGCTCGCCAAGGCTCGACTTCGATGACATCGCCATCGTGGAAATTGCGCATGTGGAGCTGGCAGGTGGTCGTGGCCACCGGCGAGCTGTATCGCCCGTGTGGCGCACCGTTGATGACCACACCACACATACCGCAGATGCCCTCTCGGCAATCATGGTCAAAAGCGACCGGCTCTTGCCCCTGACTGGTCAACTGCTCGTTGAGCATGTCCAACATTTCCAGGAAGCTCATCTCTGCCGAGACATCATTCAGCTGGTAGCTTTGCATCGCCCCGGTCGAGGCGTTTCTGGCCTGGCGCCAAACCTTCAATGTGATTTTCACTTGTAACTCCGTTGCTTCAGCTCGATGAACTCATAGACCAATGGCTCTTTGTGGAGGATCGGTTTCTGACCGTCGCCGGTGAACTCCCAGGCAGCCACATAAGCGAACTCATCGTCATTACGCAGGGCCTCGCCATCCTCGGTCTGCGACTCGCGGCGGAAATGGCCACCGCACGATTCACGACGGTTCAAGGCGTCAATACACATCAACTCGGCCAACTCCATGAAGTCAGCCACCCGACCAGCCCGCTCCAGAGCCTGGTTGAAGTCTTCGTTGACACCTGTCACCAAGACGTCGTTCCAGTAATCCTCCCGAAGCTGGCGAATCTTGCCAATGGCAATTTGCAGCCCCTCAGCGGTGCGCTCCATGCCACAGTATTCCCACATGATCGCACCCAACTCCTTGTGGAAGGAATCGACCGACCGGGAACCCTGAACCGACAACAGTCGCTCAACCCGGCCCTTGGCTTCGCCCAGCGCCGCCGCCACTTCCGGAGTTGAATCGCTCATCTTCTCAAACGGACCGCCCGACAAGTAGTCGTTGATGGTGTTAGGCAAAACGAAGTAACCATCAGCCAGACCCTGCATCAGGGCAGACGCCCCTAGCCGGTTGGCGCCGTGATCAGAGAAGTTGGCCTCACCACAAACGTACAGACCTGGGATGCTGCTTTCGAGATCGTAATCGACCCAGAGGCCGCCCATGGTGTAGTGAACGGCTGGGTAAATGCGCATCGGCGTCTCGTAAGGATTCTCACCGGTGATCTGCTGATACATGTCGAACAGGTTGCCATACTTGGCTTCGACGGCCTTGCGGCCAAGGCGACCGATCGCCTCGGCGAAGTCTAGATAGACGCCGCGCCGCCGCTGCTGGGTGGTGCCGTCTTGAGTGACCTCGGTCACTAGCGGACCGACACCGCGGCCTTCGTCGCACATGTTCTTGGCTTGCCGCGAAGCGATGTCACGCGGCACCAGGTTACCGAAGGCCGGATAGATCCGTTCCAGATAATAATCGCGATCACTTTCGGGGATCTGACGCGGATCCTTGGTGCAATCCTCAGCCCTCTTCGGCACCCAGATTCGGCCATCGTTGCGCAATGACTCGGACATCAGGGTCAGCTTCGACTGAGTGTCGCCGTGGACCGGAATGCAAGTTGGGTGAATCTGCGTGAAACAAGGGTTGGCAAAATAGGCGCCCTTACGGTGAGCCCGCCAGGTGGCGGTGACGTTGCAACCCATGGCATTGGTCGACAGGAAGAAGACATTGCCATAACCGCCGGTGGCCAACACCACCGCATCGGCATACCAAGGCTCAATCTCGCCAGTGACCATGTCACGAGTGATGATGCCGCGCGCTCGGCCGTCGTGGACGATCAGTTCGACCATTTCGTGGCGGGTGTGCATCTTGACCGTGCCGGCATTCACCTGGCGCTCCAAAGCCTGATAGGCGCCGATCAACAATTGCTGGCCGGTTTGTCCACGGGCATAGAAAGTGCGCTGCACCTGGACGCCACCGAAAGAGCGGGTGTCGAGCAAGCCGCCGTACTCACGCGCAAAGGGGACGCCTTGAGCGACACACTGATCAATGATGTTGCCCGACACCTCAGCCAAACGATAAACGTTGGTCTCACGGGCGCGGTAGTCACCGCCTTTGACGGTGTCATAGAAGAGTCGGTAGACCGAATCATTGTCGTTGCGGTAGTTCTTAGCGGCATTGATACCACCCTGAGCAGCGATCGAATGAGCCCGGCGCGGTGAATCTTGATAACAGAAGTTCTCGACGTTGTAACCAGCTTCACCCAGGGTCGCCGCCGCTGCGCCGCCGGCCAGACCAGTGCCGACAATGATGACGGTCAGTTTCCGGCGATTGGCCGGGTTGACCAGTTTGGCAGTGAATTGGCGAGCTGGCCACTTCTTTTCAATCGGCCCAGCCGGAGCCTTGGTGTCGTGGATATCTGACCCGGGAGTGAAAAACGCCGCTGCTGGGTCGACGCTTTGGGGCTTCTCTTTTGTCACGGCCATATCAACTCACCAATCCAAAACAAACAGCCACCGGCGGCAGCATAAATCCAACAAAGACTAAGACGGCAACAAAATAGGCAATCACGTTCAGGACAATCTGGGCGTACTTGCCGACATTGGCTCCGAGGGTGGCAAAAGCCGACCAAAAACCATGGCGGATGTGCACGCAGACGATACCGACAAAGACGGCGTAGATCACAACCATCCAGGGCTGCGCGAAAGCCCCCATGAACATGGTGTATGGCTCCTGCTTGCCAGTCCACCCCAGCTGGAAGGTGTTGCTGGTGAACATCAAAATGTGGAAGACGATCAGCAGGAAGAGGGCGATGCCACCCCAACGCATGAATCGTGACGCCAGCGTCTGCTCCTTGCGATTCTTGCGAACGTACTTGCTCTTACCGCGAGCCTCAACACTGACTGACCACAAAGTGATTGCGCAGTAGATATGGAGGACAAGGCAGATGAACAGAACCGCCCGGAAGATCCAGATGAACCAGCCGTGAGGCAGGATCGGCGCCAAGAGATCCTGCTTGAGGAATTCAGCGTAGTCGTTGTACGCCTCCGGACCGATGAAGATCTTTAGATTGCCATACATGTGCATAAGGAGAAAGGCGATCAGAACCAGTCCCGTCACAGCCATGACGACCTTCTTGACGACACTGGAGCGCAGGGCCTTCTGCTGCACGCTCAGATTTGTAGATGCCACGGGTACAGATTAGCGGACGAGACTGATTGACGCCTCATTTGGCCATCCAAAGTCAGCGATCGCCACCTGCGTCGAAAATCTTGAATCAATGGCCGTGCCCTAGACTGGTCTCGTATCAGAGCTGACCAATCGTCGGCGATGAGGCTTCTCAAAGGGGTGACGAAAGAGTTGGAACAGCCAGAAAGCACAATTGAGCCGAACAGCACCACGGATAAAACCATGACCGACGAACTGTTGAGCGACGATCTAGCGACCGACGAGCTGTTGATCGGTGATCTGTCAGGCGACGAGCTGTTGCCGGACGATCCGGCAACCTCCGAGCTCTTGACCGGCGAACCGGCCGTCGATCTGGCAACTGACGAGCTAGTGCCCGGCGAACCGACCGATAATCCGGCAACCGGGGAACCGACCGACGATCTGGCAACCGACGGTCCAGCAACCGACGAACTAGTGACCGACGAACCGGCCGACAAGCAAGACACCGATAAGCCAGTAACTGACGAGTCAGTGAACCAATCATCACCAATTAATGCCGAAACGTCCGATCTGACACCATCCGCCCGCTCGCTTCGTCGCCAAGCCTGCATCGCCACCAAAGAAGCGTTGATCGCCCAAGCGGAATTGATTGCCGCTGGTGCCAGCGTTTCACAGGCCAGCCGCGACATGTCAGCCCTTTTGGACCAGTGGAAACACGCTGGTCGAAGCGGTAAAGCGACCGATGATGCACTTTGGGCTCGATTCAAAGACGCACGCGATCAGATGCAAGCTCGTCTCAGCCTGATCCACGAACAGCGCCGCGCTGAGATCAGCCAAGCCACGCTCGACAAAGAAGTGTTGATCAATCAAGCCGAATCGCTGGCCAGCA
Organism: Propionibacteriaceae bacterium; assembly: GCA_031285505.1. Taxonomy (GTDB): domain Bacteria; phylum Actinomycetota; class Actinomycetes; order Propionibacteriales; family Propionibacteriaceae; genus WQYJ01. The sequence goes on along the minus strand of JAITVZ010000056.1, from coordinate 11,635 downwards.
GCGCCGATCAACCTCAAGCCGCCGCCAGCATGGCTCAACTGATGGTCCAATGGAAGACACTCGGTCCGGGCAAGGATGATCGCACGCTTTGGTTGCGCTTCAAGGCCGCTAACGATCAAGTTTTCGCCAAACGCGCCGAGCAGCGACAAGTCAACCATGCCAATCAGCAAGCCGCAGCCGCCAGCAAACAGGCGATCATCAATCAAGTCGAATCTCTGTCAGGCAGTGCCGACCTGCGCCAAGCCGTCGATCAGTTGCACCAGCTCCAAGACGAGTTCCGCCAGGCCGGCTTTGCCGGACGTGCCGCCAATGAACAGTTGCGTCTGGAGATGCAGGCGGCAGTCAAGAATTTCTACGGTTGGATCCACCAGGAGCCCGAACGCCGCCGCGATCAAGGGCTTACCGACCAATATGGGCAATTGCGCTTTTTACAACGCCAAATTGCCCAAACCAAGCAAGCCCTTGCCCAGCGTCAAAGAGAATTGGCTGACATCGACCAAGCCGGCTCCAAACGGGCCCACGGCAGCAGCATCACCATCAGCCTTGGTCAAGCTGATGCCTATTCAACCGCTTCAGCTGAGCTGATGCGCCTGAAGGTGCAATTAGTCAACCTGGAAGGTCGGCTACTGGCGGCTCAGCGCGGCATCGAGCCGGCGAATGTCCCCAAGGATTGAGCCACACGGTATCATCGACCGTTGTGCATGAAGACCCAACCGTAGCCGAGCCTGAATCGGTCACCTCCGACACTGCCCAAGACCAGCCGAAGCCAAACTTCGCAACTTTGGGTCTTCCGCCGGCGATCCTCGATCAGTTGGCACGTTTGGGGTTCACGACGCCCACCGACATCCAGGCAGCGACCATTCCGGTGCTGCTCGCCGGCAAGGACGCTGTTGGTGTCGCCCAGACCGGCACCGGCAAAACCGCCGCCTTCGGGCTTCCCCTGATGGCCAGCCTCGACAAAACAGTGGCGACCCCACAGGCGATGGTCCTGACGCCAACCCGCGAGTTGGCGATTCAAGTGTCCAGGGCTTTGGAGGATTTCGCGCCACCGGCATGGAATGTGACCATACAGGCCATCTACGGCGGCGCTCCTTACCTGCCGCAAAAGCGGGCCCTCCAAGCTGGTGTCCAAGTGATCGTTGGCACCCCTGGCCGGGTCATCGACCACATGGAACGCGGCACCCTTGATCTCACCGGAGTCCGCTTCATGGTCTTGGACGAGGGCGACGAAATGTTGCGCATGGGTTTCGCCGAGGAAGTCGACCGCATCCTTGGTCAGATGCCACAGGACCGACAAACTGCCCTATTTTCCGCCACCCTGCCACCTGCCATCCGCCGCACCGTCGAAACCCATCTGCATCACCCCCAGACGATTTCCGTCGCTCCACAATCATCGACCGTCACCACCATTGAGCAGCGCTTCGCCATTGTCCCTGGCCGCCACAAGGTGACCGCCTTGATGCGCGTTCTGGCCACTACTGACGCCGACGCCACCTTGGTGTTCACTCAAACCAAGGCTATGGCTGAAACCATCGGCACAGCCCTGGTCTCCGCCGGAGTCGCCGCATCAGTCATCTCTGGCAATGTCGCTCAGGCTGAGCGAGAGCGGATCGTCGACAGTTTGCGCGACGGTCGCCTGCGCGTCCTGGTGGCCACTGATGTCGCCGCTCGCGGGCTGGATGTTGACCGCATCGGCCTAGTGATCAATTTCGACACCCCCCGCGAGGTCGAATCCTACGTCCATCGAATCGGCCGCACTGGACGCGCCGGACGGCTGGGTGTTGCCTTATCCTTCATCACGCCCAAGGAACGAGACCGGCTGCGGAAGATCGAGAAGGTCACCTCAGCCAAACTCCTGCCGTGGACCATCCCCACTGTCGATGAAGTCACCAATCACCGCATCAATCGATTGCTCGAGCGAGCCGGAGCAAGGCGCCCCCATCCGAGCGACGATTTGATACGCCAGGCAGTCAATCGCTACATCGGCGCGGAGCACGCCTGGTATGAAGAAAGTGACCCGCCAGCTGACTCTGGGAACATGACCACTGATAATTCAGCCGGCAATGATCAGCCTAGTGCTATGGATTTGGCAGTGGCGCTGCTGGCGTTGGGTGTCAAGCTCGACCAGCGACGGTCGTCGGCTGATCGCGACATGGATCAGGAACTGGCACAGATGACCCGTCGCGGTGAACGTGGCCGCCGCGGTGACGCCCACACCGGCGACCGGCCCAGCAATGGCCGTCGTGGCGCCCGCAAGGATCGTGATGACTCGGCAGACCGCAATCACGACCGTCATCGACCGACCGGGCGCGATCACACCAATAGAGACGCTACCACTGACGACCACTTTGGCTCTCACTTCAAGGATTGGTCGGATAAACCAGACCGCCGTGACCGAGGAGGACGCCGCAGCGATGACAGTGGCGACCGGCGGCACAGTGAGCGGTCTGAGCGTGGCTCTTATGGCGAACGCCACGATCGCGGCAGCGACCACCACAGCGAGAGGGATCGAGGCGGTAAATCGCGCCGATCAGCGGCACCAGTGCGCTATTGGCTTGGGGTCGGACGTCGCCATGGTGTCCGGCCTGGAGCAATCATCGGCGCAATGGCCAATGAAGGTGGCATCGATGGTCGCGATCTTGGAGCCCTTGACTTATTCGCCAATTATTCGATCATCGAAGTCAGCCAGCCACTCAGTCGCGACCGGATCCGGCGACTGTCCCGGACCATCGTCAACGGCCAAGAGTTGCGCATTCGCCCTGACACTGACAATCGTCGCCGCTAGCCCTGAGCGTCACCGCGGCCTTCTTCGAGGGCGGCAAAGGCGGCTGTCATGGTCGGATTGCCCTTGGTTAACCGCTTGACGGTCACCGCAGTCGCTTTGTCGTTGGCCAGTCGCAGGTTGCGCTCCGACCCCAGCAAAGACTCCTTGACCTTATTCAACCGATCTATCGCTTTATCAATCTCTGCGATCGCCTCCTGGAAACGCCGGGAAGCCAACTCATAGTTGCGGCCAAAAGCATCTTTGAAGGCGTCTAGCTGATCCTCGAAATCAGCCACGTCGAGATTCTGGGCGCGAACTCGCTCCAGCTCGCCCTTATAAGCCACGGCGTTGCGGCCAGCGTTGCGCAGCAGGGTGATCATCGGAATGAAGAACTGGGGGCGAATGACATACATCTTGTCATAGCGATAGGACACGTCAACAATGCCATCGTTGAACAGGTCATTGTCTGGCTCCAACAAGGACACCAAGATGGCATACTCACACTTCTTTTCCCGCCGATCCTTGTCCAGTTCCTTGTAGAAGTCCTCGTTGCGTTTCTTGCTGGCTGTGGTCTCTGATTCGTTCTTCATCTCAAACATGATCGACACGATTTCAATGCCTTGATCTTCGTAGTCTCTGAAAATGAAATCACCCTTTGACCCGGTTCTGGCATCGTTATCCTTCTCGAAATAGGCCTTGGGAAAGGCCATCGGGCGAACCCTCTCAAATTCGATCTGGCAATGCTGCTCCAGCGACTCTCCGACCATCTTGGTGGACAAGCGAGCCTTCATGTCGCGCAGGCGCTCGATCTCTTCCTCCCGGTCGTGCAACTCGAGCTTATGGCGCTCCTCAAGGGATTGCCGAGCCAGATCGCTTTGAGCCTTGGCCAACTGCAGATCGTGCTTCAATTGGTCACGTTCCGCAGTAACATCGTTGACCGCCCTAGTGACCTCCAGTTGGGAGGACAGGCTGGCCGAGGCCAATTGACTCTCAAGCTCAGCGATCTTGCCTTGCTGGTCGGTTAGCTGGCGGGTCAGATCTGAACGAACCTGGCTGGTGGCCAGCTCGGTCGCCGTGGCGGCGGCCACCGTCTGCTGGTCGAGCGCCTGGGCCAAGGCGTCGCGCTGCTTCTCCACCTCTTGGACAGCCTCGGTGATCGCCAGGCGCTGGGCGACATCCGCGGCGGTCAACTGAGCCTGCACCGTCGCCAGTTCGGCTTGCTTGGCGGCCAAGACAGCCGTCCGCTCCTGCTCGGCTTGCGCTTGGGCCAATTCGACAGCCGCCTGCTTGTCACGGGCGGCCGCCTCAGCCTGAGCACCGACTTGCCGGTCAAACTCCGCGTCACGCACCTGACGGGCGATATCGGCGTAACCCCGATCATCCAACGAAAAGACTTCCCCACAGTGTGGGCAGCGGATCTCCATTGGCACCTCCATCCTCGATTCCAGGCCATCACCATCACCCTAAACGAAAGGAGTGACAATTCGCTGCACCGCGGTCGAACCGGTGCTGCTGGACCAATCACCCAAAACGAGATCTAGATGCATGCATTGGATATTGCCTAAGGACTACTCGATCCCGGGCAGCAGCGTCTCCTTGAGAATCGTCAACGGCGTCTGCATGTCTGTCAGGTGGGAAGTCATGACGACGACAGCCTCAGATTGCGGCAGCACCACAATGTATTGCCCGAACATGCCGTCGGCCCGGAATCCTCCGAACGAGTTCATCCAGAATTGGTAGCCATAGCCGGCACACCAGTCCGGCGAACCGTTGTTCGGGTTGCCGACCTGGACCGAGGTGGCGGCTTTCACCCAGTCGACCGACAGCAATTGTTCGCCGCGCCACACGCCCTTGTCCAAATAAAGTTGTCCAAGGCGCGCCATGTCATACGCCCGCAGAAACAGACCGAATCCACCAATGGGCCGATCGAAGTCATCGACGTTCCACTGCGAATCGGCGAAGCCCATCGGATCCAACAATTCTCGGCGCAGATATCGATGCACTCCCTCGGGGACCACCGCCGAGAAGGCCGCCGAAATCAGGAAACTGCCCAAGGTGTAGTAGTTGAACTGCCTCCCAGGCCGGTGCGCCAGGGGTTGAGCCAGCGCCAGTGGCACCATATCCTCAGCCGGTGGCGTCTTGTGCAAAATCTCGCCCTCGTTGTTTTCGAAACCCGAGCTCATCGACAGCATCTGCCCCAGGGTGATGGCTCGCTTCTCATCCGAGTCGAACAAGTGCGCCTGGTCGGGAAAGAAGTCGATCAGGGGTTGATCGACGCTCAGTAGGCCGCGATCCTGGGCCAGACCGCAAGCCGTCGACAGAAACGATTTCGAAACGGAGAACATGTAGTGACGACGGTCGGCCTCATCATCGCGGAAGTACTGCTCCCAGATCAAGCGCCCCTGGCGCAGCATCAGGAAGCTGTGAAGGTCAAGATGATGCTGGTCACGAATCTGCATGATCGATGAGCGGATGGCCGCCGAAGAGACGCCGACCTCCTCCGGCCGCGTGACAGTGAATGGTTGTTGGATCATGTTCCCTCCTGGATGAATGCGGGTGATGCTCGAGCCGACCGCATGTGTGCAGCGCCGGTGCCAAACAGCATCTTAATGACAGGCTATGTGATTGGCCCGAGGGCGCCTAGCGTCCCAGCAATGTTCCCGGACGGTCACCCCTCGTTTTTCGCAAGCATTGCATCCTTATTCGATTTGTTCATATTGTTTTTCGATGCGTTAACTCCTATGATCAGACTATGGACCGACCTCACTTCTGGACCACCCGCCGATCGACACAGCTAACCCTGGTCGCCTGCTGGATCGCTCTGGGTGGCGCACTGGTCTGCGCCGTCGGATTGATCCCCTTCCTCTCCTGGCTGCGAGGCACTCCCCCTTGGTCCAATCTCCCCGATATCGGACTGGCGCAGATGATCATTCGCACGGCGCTGCCCCTCTATGGCCAACTGGCGGGCGGCGTCATGGCGCTGATCCTCTTGCTTCGACTGCTGCTGGACATCCGCCGAGAGGCCATCTTCACCGCCAGCAACGTCACCCGACTCCGAGCCATCTCCTGGTGTGGTCTCGCGATCATGGTCTTTGCACTAATTGGCGTGTTCACCTCACCCTTGCGACCCGTTTTCGCCCTGCTGGCCTTGATCGCTGGTTTTCTTGGCTTGGTGATGCGCGTCGTCAAGAACGTCATCGACAACGCCCGTGAACTGCGCGAAGACGCCGACTACACGATCTGAGGACTGACATGGGATCAATCAACGTCCACCTTGCCGTCCTGATGGCCGCCCGTCGCATCGGCGTCGCCGAATTGGCCGAGCAGGTCGGCATCACACCGGCCAATCTGTCAATCCTCAAGAACGACAAGGCCCGAGCCATCCGCTTCTCAACACTGGCGGCCATTTGCCAGGCCCTAGGCTGCCAGCCCGGCGATATCTTGAGCTTCGACAAAGAGGGGAACGCTCATGAGTGAGTCACTCACAGTCAACACAAACCCGACCATCATGACCCCCTCACCGACAGCAACCGTCGAAAAGCCGCTGCCTGACGTGACGCCGATCAACCGAGTCGAGGCTTGGGGCGCACTCATTCTGTTGGCCCTCGGACTGCTCTTCTGGTGGTGGATGCCGCCCCACACTACGGAGATCCCACTGCCGACCGAAAGCGGTGAAGGCTGGTCCGGCGGCGCTGTCGTCATGATCAACTCAGCGCCCGGCGTGGCCGTTCCCTTGTTCTATGCCCTGGTCGTGGCAGCCGCCCTCACCTATTGGTGGCGTCTGGGCATTGCCCTACGGCGCCCCGTCATCGTCGGTGCAGCCTTGATCATGGTGGCGGCCGCCCCTTTCGCTATCTTCCCCTGGTCCGCCGCATCGGTGCCGCTGTTCCTAGCCTTGATGGCCGGCACAATCCTCTGGCTCGCCCTGGCCGGAGGCAATCTCATCGCCGTTCGGCCGGATGCCACGTTGGCCATCGATGCGATCAATCAGGGCTTGATCGTGCCGCTGCGCAACCTCAGCACCTGGTTCCAAGCGGTCGGCCGACTCTTTGGCCGCTCCAGGAGCCACACCCAAATCATCATCGGCCTGATCGGCTCATTGGTGGCCCTGCCTGTGCTTCTGCTGGTAGTCGGGCTGCTGGCCGGAGCCGACTCAGCCTTCGCCGGATGGCTGAACGTTCTGGCCGAGCGAGTCGGTGAAATCACTCTTGGCCCGTGGCTGGCCAGGATCGTGTTGGGGATTCTGACCGCCGTCTACCTCTTCGCGTCCTTGTATGGCAATGCCCACAATCGGGGCACCAACTCCATCAGCCGTCAACAGGTCGATCAGCTGGCCAGGCGAGCCCGTCAGATTCGGCTGGCCGCCTTGACTGCGCCGATCATCGCCCTGACACTCGTTTATCTGATCTTCCTGGTCGGTATGTTGCCTTACCTGACCGGAACCTTTGGCGGAGTCCTGCCCGCCGGCTACACCTACGCCGAATACGCCAGACGAGGCTTCTTCGAACTGGTCGCCGTGTCCTTCATCAACCTGCTGGTGATCGGTTTCACCTATCTCTTCGCCAGGCGTTCGGCGCCAAATGAGCATGTCACGAACCATGACTTGCCGATTTTCTTGCGGATCGCCGGTGTCATCTTGTCGGGCGAAACCATCCTCCTGGTAATCATCGCCGTCTCAAAGATGCTGCTTTACATCGGGTCGACCGGGTTGACCGAACTGCGGGTCTACACCCTGCTGGCGATGATCGTCCTGGGCATCAGCTTCGGAGCCATCATCGTCTGGATGGTCCGTCGTTTCCGGCTGACACAGTTGATCATCGCTATCGCGGTAGCTGGGTTGCTGGCCATCAACTGGGCGAACACCGATGGGATTATCGCCCGCTACAACGTCGACGCCTATCTCGATGGCCGCCTGACCACGATAGACGTCGACTATCTGGTCGATGGGCTGAACGAGGCGGCTCGACCGGCCATCGCCGACTTGGCTGATCTGGCGCTAGACCCGGTCGTGCGCGAGGCGGCGAAGACCGCCTTAACCGAATCGACAGCCTACGGGCTTCCGGGCGGGGCAGTCAGCTCCGTCCCTTGGTACGACCGCAATGTCTTTTCGGAGCTCAGTCGTAGTGAAGCCTGAAACGGCAGGTTCGCTGAGACAGTCAGCCCGGGATTATTTGGGGCAGTGTTCCTATGCCGCCAGTGGTTGACTGGGCAGTGTGACCTGCGCCTGAACCAGAAACAGACTGACGCGAACCGGTTTGCTATCAACCCACCTATTACCCTGCCAAAGGTCGGCGACATGGACATCGGCATAGCCATGCCTCCGGATCAGACCGACCAGCTCATCTCGATCGAAGCCGGTGAGGTCGGCGAACTCCGGGCGATCGGCATGATAAGCGCCGCCGTCGTCATCCATGTCGATTACAAGCAAGCGCCCGCCGCCACAGACAAAGGGAATGGCATCGAGCAGCCCGTCCAAGTCGGCAATATGATGCCATGACAAGCTGGACACGATCACATCAGCGTGCAGGCCTGAAGGCCGGTCACGAGTCAGATCAAGCAGGCGACACGACACGTTCGGAAAATCGTTCGATGCGGCCCGAGCCTGGTCCAGCACCTCCGGGTCAACATCGACCATGATGACGTTGGCGACATGGGGAGCCAAACGCAGGCCGATATGACCCTGCCCGCAGCCGTAATCCAATACCGTCAGTTGACCAGCGTCGGGCAAAGCCTCAAGAACTGCCGCAGCAATGGAATCCGAGCGAGCCGCTCCGCTGATGGCGTTCTCGCGGAGATGATCGGCATGTGGATCAACGAGTGTCATTAGGCAGAGCCTCCCCTGAAATCAGTATCACTGTCGGCGCCTCAATGGCCTGTGCTCGGAAGCGCTACCCCAGACAGATATTCGCTTGCGGTCGTGAGCCATCCCCCAGCCGCCCACTCTATCCTAGTGTTCGGACGCTGCGCGTCCTACAACCCTCAATCGCTCGCGGTTCGAGAGCGAGCTCTCGATCGCTCACTCAATCTGGTGGAGCATACGAGACAAAGTTCCAACCCTTCCCCATGCGCTGAAATGCCTTGTCAAGTGCCGTAAAAGGTACGAGGCTGGGTAGCTTGAGAGGTGGGTAGAATCTCAGCAGCCGAGACGGCGGCAGTTTCGGCGGCTGTCCGCGGCGCAGATTGCGGAGATGGTGGAGGCTTACCGGGGCAGCCAGACTGGGACGGACAGACGAAGCCCTTCGGCCCCCACCACGAGTCTGGCGGGCCGGAGCGTCGAACCCTTGACATCGCCGGCTCACCGAACTAGGTTGAAACGGCTCCAATCACTTGATGGTTCACGGGGGAATCGAGGGCGGTATGTCTGCTATAGGATCGACCGAGGTGGCGCGTCGGGACGTGTTGACTGATTGGAATCCCGAGGACACTGAGCGCTGGCGACCGCGCCAGGCCTGGTTGACCCTCTGGGTGACCACCATCTCCCTGTTTCTGGGCTTCATGGTCTGGTATCTGGTCTCAGTGATCGCTCCCATGCTGCAGAACGCGGCTGTGGTCACCAAGTCCGAGGCCTTCTGGCTGACATCGATGACCGGCCTGGCTGGCGGTCTGCTGCGCATGGTCTGGATGTTCCTGCCGCCGATCCTGGGCACCAAGAAGATGGTCGGCTGGTCGACGGTCGCCCTGATCGTGCCGATCGTCGGCTGGTTGGTGCTGCTGCTGCAGCCGCTCGACTTTCTGGCTGAGTCGTTCCCGCTGATGATGCTGATGGCCTTCCTGACCGGCATCGGCGGCGGCATCTTCTCCGGCTATATGCCGTCGACCTCCTACTTCTTCCCCAAGGCACGCCAAGGGGTGGCTCTAGGTGTCCAGGCGGGGGTCGGCAACTTCGGGGTCTCGGCCGTCCAACTGATCACACCGGTGCTCGTCGGTGTGGGGATCTTCGGGGCTGGTCGCACCATCCCCAAGGCCCGCACCAACGCGGATGGCCTAACCTTCCTGCAAACCCCAGCCGCCTTGATTCTGGCGCTCCTGGTCGTTTCGGCGGTGTTGGCGTTCACCTTGCTCAAGTCTGTCCCGATCAAGGCCAACTTCCGTCAACAGATCGACATCTTCGGCAACAAGCACACCTGGTTGATGACCCTCATCTACTTGCTGACCTTCGGCTGTTTCTCGGGGCTGGCCGGCACGTTCGCTCTGATGTTAAACAACATGGTGCCCCACGTGCCGACCATCGGCTGGTTGGGTGGCACCACCATCGCCTTCCTCGGCGCCTTCCTCGGTTCGGCTGCCCGGGTGTTCTGGGGACCCCTTTGTGATCGCTTCGGCGGCGGTGTCTGGACCCTGGTGGCATCCATCGGGATGGCCATCTCGGCCGTACTTGTGATCGTCGCGCTGAGTCAGACCACCCTGATCGCTAGCGCCCCGGCTGACCAGGTGGCGCAGTGCCAGGTGCCCTTGCCGCTCTTCCTGACTGGCATGATGCTGCTATTCTTCTTCGCCGGCATCGGCAATGCCTCCACCTTCAAGCAGATGCCGATGATCTTCCCACCCCGACAGGCCGGTGGTGTCATCGGCTGGACTGCCGCCATCGCCGCCTTCGGGCCGTTCATCTTCTCGATGTCCATGCACCAGCTGTCCGGTTCGGGCGGCAACTTCGGCCAGCGGATCATCCCGATCTTCGTGGTGGTGCTGGTGCTGGCCTTGGTCTGCGCTGCCATCGACTGGTGGTTCTACGCTCGGCCCAAGGCGGAAGCCAAGAGCTGAACCGTCGGGCGCGACTCGATCAACGACGAGAGGGGAGAACCATATGTCCAAGCCCACCGACACCAAGCCACTGTCGCCCGCCACGACGGCTCTGCTGGCGATCCGGGCCAAGCTGACCGGCGAACGGATGGCTCCAGACGGTCGCTCGGCGTTGCGGCGCGGTGACTCAACCTGGGAGCGCTTTTACCGAGACCGCTACGCACATGACAAGGTGGTCTTGACCACTCACGGCATCAACTGCACCGGTTCCTGCTCCTGGAAGGTATTCGTCCGCGACGGGCTGATCACCTGGGAGCATCAGAACACCGACTACCCGACCACCGGCCCCGACTGCCCCGACTACGAGCCTCGGGGCTGCCCGCGGGGCGCATCGTTCTCCTGGTACACCTACTCACCCTCCCGGGTGCGCCACCCCTACGTGCGGGGCGTGCTGTTGCGCGCCTACCGTCAAGCCAAGAGCCGTGGTCTTGACCCTGTAGAGGCCTGGGCCAGCCTCGTCGACGACTCCGAGACCGCCCGGGCCTACAAGCGGGCGCGCGGACACGGCGGCTTCGTCCGGTCAACCTGGGAGGAGGCCCAGGAGATCCAGGCAGCCGCTTTCGTCCACACAATCAAGCGCTACGGGCCGGACCGCTGTGTCGGCTTCACCCCGATCCCAGCCATGTCGATGGTGTCGTTCTGTGCCGGCACTCGCTTCCACTCACTGATCGGCGGCACATTACTCAGCTTCTATGACTGGTACTGCGATCTGCCGCCAGCCTCGCCGCAAGTCTGGGGCGACCAGACCGATGTGCCCGAATCAGCAGACTGGTGGAACGCTGGTTTCATCATCATGTGGGGCGCCAACCTGCCGGTGACCCGCACACCCGACGCCCACTTCCTGACCGAGGTCCGCTACAAGGGCACGAAGGTGGTGGCCATCAGCCCCGACTACGCCGAGAACGTCAAGTTCGCCGACCAGTGGCTGGCGCCGGCGCCCGGCACGGACGGCGCGCTGGCCCAGGCGATGGGCCACGTCATCCTCACCGAGTTCTACCGGGATCGGACCACACCGGCGTTCGAGTCCTATCTGCGGCAGTACTCCGACGCTCCCTTCCTGATCGAGCTGGA
>JAITVZ010000126.1 GCA_031285505.1 Propionibacteriaceae bacterium | reverse complement strand
GTGCGAAAATGGACGCTGGGCAGACCGCGACTAAGTAGATCGCCGACGCTCCTAGTCAGTCGTAGTTTCCAACCCCGAAGGAATTACATCCATGTCATTACACGAACCAACTCATGCTGCTCCCTCGGGCCCAGGCGGATCAGACGGTGGTAGTAGCGGCGGTTTGGCCGGATTCTTCGCCAAGCTCAGTCCGCGCACTTGGATCATCATCGCCATCGCCGCTGTCTTGGTGATCGGTGGCGGTGGCACCGCCCTGGCCTTCGCCCTCGGCGGCAAGCCGACCGCGCCGGCCAGTTCGCAAACGCCGACACCCACCCCGACGCCAACCCCCACGCCGACACCGACGCCCACCCCGACACCGACCCCAGAGCCGCCGCGCTGGCCGCTGACTGGGGTTCTGTCCGATGGCACCGTCCGCCCGGCCTTGGCCGTCAAGGTCGAAAACTCCAGTGAGGCCCGCCCACAAGAGGGCCTAGCTGAAGCGGATGTCGTCTACGAACAACTGGTCGAGGGTGGCATCGTTCGCTACGTCGCTCTGTATCATTCGACCCTGCCAGCTCAGATTGCGCCGGTACGGTCGATCCGGCCAATGGATGGGCCAATCGCTGGTTGGACCCATGGCCTGATGATCTACGCCGGTGGTCAGGCGCCCTATGTCCAGCGTGCCCAGGCCGATGGTTTACAGATGATCACTGAGGGCGCACAAGGCATCACCCGGATCAGCTCACGGCGGGCCCCGCACAACCTGGCCGCCATTCCTGCCAATCTCCTGCCGTTGGCTGATGCCGATCACCAAGCTTCGCCACCAGCTTTCGCCACCTTTGCCGAGCAGGCCTCATCGGCTCAAACCATCGGCACGCCGGCCAACAGTCTCGACGTGACCATCTCCCAGGTGTCCCATCCCCGCTGGACCTGGGATCCGGCCACTGGCCGCTGGCTGCGGTTCGAAGGGCAGAAGGCGGCCACGGTCACCAGCGGCACGCAGTTGTCAGCCACCAATGTGTTGTTGTTGTCGGTCCAGGTCAATATGACCGCCGCCACTGACGCCGCCGGCTCCAAGGTGCCCGAGACCATCGTCACCGGCAGTGGCTCGGGCCTATTGGCCTCCGGTGGCATGACTACGCCGATCACCTGGTCGAAGGAGTCAGAGACGGCCGTCACCCAATACTTCGACGCCAACGGCGCCCCGGTGGTGCTCAACCCGGGCAACACCTGGGTGGAATTGGTGCCGACCACCGGTAACTGGATCATCGGCTGAGGCGGCGCTGCACTTTTGAATTGGAGTCTGGAGCAGGCCACCAGCAAGTGTGCTGCGCCGTGAGTTCAGTGCGTGTTGGCGTGAGACACTAAGTCAATATGGCAGGCTGGTGGTCATGAGAGCCATCACAGTCGCCGCGCCCGGCGGGCCGGAGCAAATCGAACTGGCCGAGCAAGAGACGCCGACACCCGGGCCTGGTGAGGTCCTGATCGCCGTGGCGGCCGCTGGTGTCAATCGGGCCGATCTCTTGCAGCGCCAGGGGCATTATCCGCCGCCGCCGGGCATCAGTCAGGTGATGGGCTTGGAGGTGGCCGGTCGAGTGGTCGGATTTGGCCCTGGAGTCGAGCAGTCCGACACGCCGGTCGAGCGGCGGATCGTCGTCGGGCAAGCGGTGGTGGCGCTGCTGGCTGGTGGTGGTTATGCCGAATACGTGGTCGCACCGATCGGCCAGGTCGCCCCGCTGCCTCGAGTGCCGATCGACCTGCCGCGCCATGGTGACGGCTGGGGCGAGGCTGCAGATGGTTGGGGCGATGGCTTGGGCAGCGGGTCAATGGGCGGCACGGTCCAGGAGCATCGGCTGGCGGGCATTGATGCTGCTGGCGACTGTATTGATCCGACAAGTGGGCGGTCGGCGGCTGCCCCAGTCGGCTTCGCTGCGGCGGCGACCCGCCCGATGACGCCCCTGGAGGCAGCGGCCATCGTTGAGACCAGTGCCACGGTGGCGTCGAACTTCGCCCACATCGGTGTGCGCGCTGGCCAAACGATCTTGATCCACGGTGGCACCGGTGGCATTGGCGCGATGGCGGTGCCCTATGCCCATCAGTTGGGCCTGCGAGTGCTGACCACGGTCGGCAGCCCGGCGAAGATGGCAATCGCTGAGGGTTACGGTGCTGATCTGGCTGTTGATTATCACGACGATTGGCCGGCGGCGGTGATGGCCGCCAGCGGTGGCGCTGGTGTCGATGCCATTCTTGACATCATGGGTGCGAAGTACCTGGCATCGAACTTGTCGGTGTTGGCGCGGGGTGGTCGGCTGTGTGTGATTGGTTTGCAGGGCGGGGTGAGGGCCGAGATCAACTTGGGGTTGTTGCTCAACAAGGCGGCAACGGTGACCGCCACCAGTTTGCGCTTTCGGCCTTTGACGGAGAAAGCAGCCATTGTCTCGCAGTTGGTTTCTTCGGTTTGGCCGCTGTTCGCCGATGGCTCGTTGCCGCTGCCCCAACTGACCAGTTTCCCATTGACGCAAGCAGCCGATGCCCAGCGTCATTTGGCCAGTGGTGACAACGTCGGCAAGGTGGTTTTGACTGTCGCTTAGGCGGTATTGCTTGAGGCATGGGTAGTGAGCTTTGGGCGTGATCTTTGGCCTGTGTGCTTTGGGCTGTGAGCTGCTTGTGACTGGGCCTTATGGGCACCGCTGCGTTGCTTGACTGGGCTTCCTGTCCGGCCGACTTTGATACGGCTACCGCCGTGAACAGGCTCTGCTTGATCTAGTCGTTTCTGACGATGGGCGATCGTCTCATGGGGATCGCCCCCGATGGGTTGAATTCAACTGGGTTGTTGCGGCCGGCCATTCGTCGAGCTCTGGCATCGACCTATTAATGCCTCTGCCGGGCCTGCCAAATGAGCAGTGCCAATGCAATGTAGTTCCTTGTCAAGTGCATTATTTGGCAAATTGTGGCAACTATTGGATTCGTGTTGACAGGGCGTCGGGGGGGGGGGCACACTTATGGCTATTAAGGAGCTTTCGGTACGGTACAATTAGTGCATCGCACCGATGGCATAAGCAATTAAGGTTCCCATTTGGGAAGAGAGGCAGTCATGTCAACGAGGTACAAAGTTGTGCCGATCATCACGGCACTTTTGATGGTCATCGGAATCAGTCTGGGGAGCGCTGCATCTGCCAGTGCGTTAACATTCGATGCCGGTAATTCAGCATCTATGGGCGGGACAACCTACAGGGCGGAAGCTCACTCATGCTTTGCTTTCACTCCTTGGAGTGGTTGTGATTGGAGCTCCAGTGTTTCAGTCAATAAGTCCCAGTCATTCACTCATAGGACAGAGGTGAAGGCGAATGGCCTCAATTGCTCCATCTCCATCGGAAAGTCTGCGGCTTTCACCATTTCCGGCAACAGCAGCAGCCTGGTCACTCTGACAAAGAGCACTTCGGGTACAAAATACAGCATGAGCGGGCACGCCTCACCAAACGCCTTCACTTTGTCGATTGCCGCCCGCAGCACGTTTGTCAGTGGAGGTTCGGCCAAAGTTTCCTCCGGCTGGACCACTTGGTGATGCGAGTATCAAGATGAGTCGACTTAGAGTCGATCTGGGCAGGAGGCACCATGCCTCCTGCCTGATTCTCATCGTGATAATGGTGTCGCTGTCTGGATGCGGCATGATGAGCCCTACGTCAGCGGATCGGACAGATGAACAGAGGATGGATGTCCCGCTTGGCGGGGAATTCATCGCCCGTGATGGATTGCTTTATCCTCCAGAATTATGGGGCGCGGAGCAAGCAAGCATTGACCAGTCTTCCCGAAGTGGAGAAAGTAGTGATCTCGATCCGCTATTCAACGGATCGGTAGGCTCGACGTATCGAATGGTCAAGTATCTCTCAGTAGCGTCTCTCTTAGACGAAGCTTTGCCAGATGAGTATAAGGAACGTGTGCAGGCGGCAGTCATGAGCCAACTGAGCACGGATGCCATGCATCGGTTGGCCGGTGAGGCGACCCTGAGTTTGTTAGATCCTGCGGGCCGAAGGCAGTTGCAAATTGAATCTGCTCTTGATGAATTCGAGCAGTGGATTGGTGAAGAACCAATGGATGAGAGCCGAGCTTTCCTTTGGACCTATGGTGCGGAATATTCCGGGACTCTCGAAGTGCCGCTTGATTATCCAGGACTAACTGATGGCGCTGTTGACACTTGGCTTGACAACCTGTTACTGGGTGCGGCTTGGCCAGCAGCACAATTTCTCATTGGCCTTTATCATAACGGGGTAACCGAGCTCGGGACAGTGGAAAGTCGGTTGATGGCGGGATTGAGAGATCATCTATTATCTCTGGATATTTCTACATCGGCCAGTACCGAATTATTCACGGCCGAGCTGGCGGTCTTTCTCTGGTCGGGGACATGGACGCATCCGGTAGCGGATTTATTGAAAGAATCTGAACAGCGGTGGGGTGACTGTCTTGGGGGCTACTCGGTGTTCATTCGGGAAAATCGTGATGTTAATCAGTGGTGCAACGTCGACGCCTCTCTTGAGGTTATTGTGAGCCGCGAGTACTGGGAGTCAGTGTGATACGAATAGGTGAATGGGCCAGATTTCGGCGGGGTCGTGGCAAGGCGTCTTGGGCGATTTGCGCTGCGGTTCTTGTGGCGGGCGGTTTAACGCTCTTGACGGCATGCCAAACTGCCGATCCTGCAGAAGAAGCATCTTTGACGCCATCAGTGATAGCTGATGATGCTCGCTGGAGCGAAATGTATTACCAGTGCATGCTCGATCAAGGTGTCCCTGTCACCAGACATGAGGATGGGTCGGTTGGCTTCAATAGCAGCGGTGACGACGAGGCATGGCAGAGTTTTGAAGCGGCCAGCCAGGCATGCAACCAAAAAATGATTGACTTGGGCCTGGTGACGGCGAGCCAGCCGCTATCCCGTGAAGACATGCAAAACATATATCCGCTATATATTGAATTCTTCGATTGTTTGGTAGATCAGGGGATGGACACCGGGCCGATGCAGACAGAGGATCAAATCCTTGAGCAGGGTGGCTATACCTATCCGGGGGTAGGCGATGAGCCAGCCTATACCGTCTGTCACGACAAGCAAGAGGCAGTAGATAAGGCGTTGTTTGCCGCGACCAATCAGTGAGTACTGGGTTTACTCAATTCTTTGATGGTGACTTGAAGGGGGACGGTGGCAATACCGGGCATGCGATCTTGGCTGTGGCGAGCTATCGCCGTAATAGTGGTCTTGCTGCTTCTTGGAGGCGCTTTCTGGGGTGGGCGATATTCGATTACGGCAAGTCAATCGATTAGCTCCAATGGCGATTCGCAACAAGAAATAACGGTGGTGGTTGAGCAAGGGGCGATTGGGCGCTCCTTGAATTTTACTGGCTCATTATCGGCTCAAACCCAGCCAGGCCCAATGGTGAATCGGGCTGGAATAGTCACAGTCGTGAATGTCAAGTCTGGTGATGAGATCAGCGGTGGGCAGGCATTATTCAGTGTTGATCTGCAACCAGTGATCGCCGGGGCGGGAGCCATCCCAAGCTTTCGTGATCTCGGCTTGGAAATAAGAGGCCAAGATGTCGTTCAATTGCGGCAGTTCCTCTGCCAGTTGGGGTTCAGCAGTAGTTGCCAATCTGATCATTTCGACGCATCTTTGGAGAAGTCAGTCAAGGCTTGGCAAAAGTCAATCGGGGCGAGTCAGACCGGTGTGGTGGCCCTGGGTGACATTATCTGGTTTCCCAATCTACCGGTCCGGGTCAACACGGCGGCCGAGCTAGTGGTTGGGAAGCGTCTGGCAGCGGATGATCGCCCGCTGTCAACGATTGATGCGCTATCGGCATTAACAGTAGTGATGACCGCCGATCAATCAGAGTTGGTTCCGGAAGGAGTGAATGCTTCTTTCGGCGATGGTTTGACTGGACGGCTGCGCCGTCAGTCGATGGCCGCCAGTGTCGATCCGGCCTTGGCCAGTGCCAACTCGGATTCAGTCATTTTCGAACTGGTGACCGATGATGGCGCGAGCAGTGTCTGCCAGGTGACGCCGGCCTGTGCCGATCTGTTGGGGGATGCTCTGTCGGTAACAATCCCCATCTCTGTGGAGGTGATACCGCAACAGGAAGGGCTGGTATTGCCGGTTCAGGCGATTCACACCAGCGGCACCGGCAGAACCTATGTAGTCCTGGCTGACCATACTCAGGTGGATGTCACTGTCCTCGGATCGTCTGGAGGCATCGCCTTGGTTGAGGGGCTTGTCGCGGGCGATGCCGTGTTGGCCAGTGGGGAGTGATCCAGTCATGGGCCTGTCGATCGAGGATTTGCGATTCGGTTACCGTCAGGGCCAGCCGATCATTGAGGAATTGACGACGTTCATTCCCCAGGCTTGCGTGACGGTGGTTACTGGCCAATCTGGGCGCGGCAAGAGCACTCTTCTGTATCTGCTTGGCGGGTTATTGAGCCCATGGTCGGGCCGAGTGGCGTTCGACGGTCTCAACATCACGGCCTTGCCCGATGAGCAGCGGTCCGCCTGGCGCGCCGAGCATTGTGGATTCGTCTTCCAGGACGCCAACCTTGATCCGCGGCGCAGCGTCATAGACTCCGTTCTCGAGCCAGCATTGTATGCCGGCCAACGCAAAGCCACACTGCGCTGGCGGGCCAAGCGCCTGATGGCTGATCTTGGAGTCAATGTGCCAGTGAATAGCCGGCCAGGTGAGGTCTCTGGCGGCCAAGCCCAGCGCATAGCCTTGGCTCGAGCCCTTCTCCTTCAGCCGTCAGTGATCCTGGCTGATGAGCCGACCGGCAACTTGGATGACCAATCGGCTGGCTTGGTGATGTCGACCCTCCGGGGTCTGGCCAGCAAGGGAGCGATGGTGATCATCGCCACCCACGACCACCAGCTGGTGGCGGCGTCGCAGCATCGAATCGACTTGTCATGAAGGCCATGGAGCTGATCAGTGAGGCCTGGGCCACGGCCCGAGCGGCCCGAGGTTTCACCTGGTTCACGGCCATTTTGGTGACTGTGGTGGTCATCATCATCCAACTGACGACCGGGGTGGTTGAAGCCCAACGCCTGGAGACAGTGGCTCTCTTCACCGATGGCGCCTATCGGACGGCAGCGATTATCGACAATTCAGGTGAGGGGCTGTTGGTCGCTCAAGACCAAGCTATGACCGCCAAGCTGTCAAACGTCGAGACTGCCTGGCTGGAGTCGACCGACTTCGCCGTTCACAATGCCGCCATGGTCGATCACGGCGCGGGCAGTGCCCGTTTTTTGATGGGCGATTGGGCTGGGTTGCCGATTGATTTGATCAGTGGTCGGTGGCCGACTTCATCAGCGGAAGCGTTGCTGCCAGTTGATGTCGCGCAGCGCCTGGGTTTTGGTGGTCAAGGTGGGGCAATTGTTGCTGAGGATGGTCGCCAATGGGCGGTAGTGGGTCACTACGCCTCCAGGCATGACCGAGCACCAAACTCAATCATCATTCCGGCGCCAATCATGACGCCCCAAACGATGGATGGTGGCTTGGGCAGCGATGAGCCAAGATGGCACGCCTTGTCGCTGACGGTCAGAGAGTTGCCGCAATTGAGCGCCAGCCTGGCTCTTGCCCGATCATTGCTGGGCCCGGTGGAGCCGACCGACTTGGCAATCGAGCGATCCGATGATGCCGCAGGCCTCAGTCGATCGGTGCAAAGCAGCTTCATTGGCTTCGCTGAGGTCATCACCGTCGGCGCCTTGGTTGCGGCTGCCATATTGCTGGCGATCGTAGCTTTGATGATGGGTTACGCGCGACGTCAAGAACTTGGCCGGCGCCGAGCTTTGGGGGCCAGTCAATTGATGATCGTCACCTTGATACTGCTCCAGGAGACAGAGGTTGTCATCTTGGCGGGACTGGCGGGCCTGGCCATCGGCGCTGGCGTCAGTTGGCGCATGTCCGGGGTGGCTCCCCAGCCGCTGGCCATGCTGGCTCTGCTGGTGGCGGTGACCTGCGGGTCAGCCTTGGCTCAGCTGCCGGCGGCAGTGGCTGCCGGATGGCGTGATCCGGTTCGGGTGTTGCGGACACCATGAGTCGAGATGAGGATTGGAGCGGTGATCGCCTTGCAAACTGCCGATGGCCGGACTTCTTGCCCAGCGATAAGGACAACACGACCGGTGGCATTGTCATTGGTGGAGGATTTGCTGATAACTCATCGGGAGGAGCTTTCAAATATGCCTGAAAACTATGATTGTCCGATAGCGACCCGTGAATTGTGGTCTGGCTCAAAGAAATACCGTCTTGAGCTGATGAAGCCCAGATCGCCGGAGAAGGGCTTGGTGACTTGTTCATGGCGGCTGATTGACGATAGTGGCAGCGTTGTCGTGGCGCTGGATGTTGCCGGAGCTGACACACTTGACGCCTTGATTAACACTATTGTGATTGTTCGGCAGCGAATCGCCGCTGAAGCATTGGACCTGCGTTGGGAGTCTCTGGAGGGGCCGGGCCTGCCGCGGCTGGTTGATCCACAGCATCAACCTGGTGTTATTGATACCTATGCCGATTTGCCAGCGGGTTGGTGGGAAGGTTCCGGAACTGAGGTGGGGCGCGGCCGGTGATTGGCTGTGGGGACCTGGTGGCATATCCAATTGCTGTGTGATGATTCCGGCCGTCCAGAGGAAAGCAGCGCCTCGGCGACCTCTGACCCAGAAGCCATGCAATCATTGACCTGGAAGACCGGCGATCTTTGACCTAGGGCCCATGCAATCGTTGACTCTTGATCGCTGATCACCGGTTTTTGCTCATAATTCACCCGGTGATCAGGTTGGCCCAGTTGAGTGACGCGCCGGCCGGGTCCAGCCAGTTGGTGAGGCTGGCTTGTTGGGCGGCGAGGTGGATTTGGCGCTGGTTGGGGTCGATCATTGTTTGGTTGATGGCGGCGATCAGTTTGCTGGCGTCGGTGAAGGTGGGTGAGGGCAGGTCGCGTGGGTCGGTGTAGCAGCCGCGCTCTTGCTGGTAGCTGTCTATGTCTGGCTGCCAGCCGAAAACGGGCCGGTCGGCTAGATAGGCTTCGAAGATGATGGCTGAGTAGTCGGTGATGACCAGATCGGCGATAGCTAGTAGTTCTTGGCAAGTGTAGTCGTTGATGGTTTGGCCGATGGCCACCTGCGGGTCGGGGTTGGGGTAGGTCTGGGGTGGTGCTGTTGGCCTGTTGGGTTGCTGGTGATTTGCGGTGGCGCTTGCCGCTGATTCGCTGGTGCGGTATCGCCAGCGGCATGGTTGCGGGGTCTCGGTTGTCGATCGCGGGTGTGGTTTGACGATCAGGTGGCCCAGCTCCGATAGGCCGCGCAGTAACTGTTCGGTGGCTAGGGTGGTGGTTGGGTTTGGTCGGGCCTGTCGCCAGGTCGGTGCGTAGAGAATCACTGGCTTTGTCGCTGACCCAAGCTGTTGGGGTGGCCTGGCCAGTTTGGCGGGTATTGACGGTGGCGGCTCGGCCGGGTCAGGCTGGGGTGGCGGCGCGGCCGGGTCGTGGGAGCGTGGCGGCGCGGCCGATTCAGGCTGAGGTGCTGACCCGGCCCGTCCGCCTGTCATTGGCGGCGTCGTCTCGGCTAGTTCGGGGTGGCGTTGGCGGACTGTTCGTGCCTGTTCTGCCATGCCCCTTCGATCGGACAGAGCGAAAATGCGGGGCAGCCAACCAATCTGGAAGATGTCCGGTGGCGCCGCAAAGGCCTCTGCATAGGCAGGAATCAAGCTGGGGTGGCTGACCACCACAGTGGTGTAACCGTGGTGCATCCGCAGCGTTTCGGCCAACCATCGCGGCGGCAAGCTGGTTTGAGCTGACCAACCGTCGGCTTGATCGACGTTTGACCAGCCGAAATACTTGAAAGCGCCCAAGGCATGCCAGATCTGGATCAGTTGGAGACTGGGCCGATGATTGAGCAATCCGGCCAAGGGGCAATAGCAGTCAACGAAGACGACGCCGGCGCGGCTGAACTGCCAGATCTGCGCCAGCCAGTGACTGGCGAACAAGAGATGGCCGATCAGTCCGCCGCGGCGGCGATGGGTCAGGAAAACGATGCGCCTTGGAGAGCTGGCCGGGGAGGTGGTTCGCGGGATGGTCGAGCCAGGGCGGGTGTGTTTGTTGGGTTGGGCGGAGGTGGGCTTGGGGCTGGCAAAGCGAGCACGGGTAGGTTGTTCGAGGCGGGCCGAGGCGGGCTTGGCCGGGCGCGTGCCACTGACATCAGCCATCGGGCTGCTGGAAGACTGAAACAGCGATTGGTGGGGCTGGCCGCCTGTGGCCGGTGTGTCGCCAGCTAATGAGCGGATCTGCGCGGCGATCGCCTCGAAGTCCGCTGATGGGCGATCCGCTTGCCAGGAGATGAAAACCACTCGACCGTCGGCAGGCAGGCACTTGAGCAGGCCATAGATCGCTCGGCTGGCGGCCACGGCAGTTTGGACGGCTAGCTGCTTGACAAGGCGGGTGATGCTCACTCGCTTTGTCGCATGCTCCGGGTGCTGTCGGGGGCTCATGACGGCTGACTTCCGGTGATCAAGGCGATCAATCGCCCGGTGGACAGGCCATCGCAGGCGTTGAGGTCGCCCGCCCACAAATCTTCCAAAACGGTCTGATCTGGCGGCGACGGGTGGCGAATCGCCTCGATCAGCGCCGGCAGGTCGGTGACCTGTGGCCCGAAGGCATAGGCCGCCATCGGTCGATAAAACCCACGATTAGCCAGATAGCTGTCGGCGTCAGGCTGGTAAAGCACCAATGATCGTGGGGGAATGACCTGAGCACTCGGCGCTTCTCGGTCGCCACGTTGGTCAACGTGCCGCCTGTCGACGCCCAAGTCGACGCGTCCGGTCTCGCCACCCAGGTTGTCGTCCCCACTCTCGCCGCCGCTGCCCCTGGTTGCAGGGCCTACTGTCTCTTGGCCGCCTCGGCCTGCATCCCCCGCGGTCTGTCGGCCATTGGCAGCTGTGCCGTTGGTCGTGTCCGTTGTCCACCTGATTGCCGATTCAGACCGTTCACTCAGCTCGGCCCGAATCAGCAAGGCGAAATCGAAAATGATCGACGAATAGTCGGTCACCAGCAGGTTGGTGACCGCCAGCAAGGCATTTGGATCAATTTTCCCGGTCAGATCGATCACTTGCTCGGGCAGTGCTTGGCGCTGTGTCGGCCAGGGGCCGATGAAAGGATGTTGGTGGAGGATCAGCCGGTCATTCGGGCTGAGTGCCGTCGCCAGAACCTCCAGATTCAGCCAGGCGCTGGGGTAGTGAGCCCCGCGTCGGCCGCGTCCGCGAAAGGTCGGGGCGATGGTGATGATCCGCCGGCCGCGCAAGTCAGGCCAGCGCGACCAGACGCTGGCCTGATCGGCGGCCCGGGCGGATCGATTGAACAGACGATCGGTGCGCGGCGCGCCCAGTGCCTGAACCCGCTCGACCGGCAGGCCGAAAGATGCGGCGTAGGCCTGGCGGACCGTCGAGCCCGAGACCAGAGCAGCCGTGTAGTGCTGGTGGGCGCCGCTGCTCCGGGCCGGCCCGCCTTGATCGGTCGGGCGGGTGTAACCGACTCGTTTGAAAGCGCCCAGGCCATGCCAAGCCTGGATCAGACGGCTGCCGGCGCGCGGGTTGATCGGGTTGAGCATCGGTAGGTGATCATCGATCACCGTCACTGCTGACCGGGCCATCAACCAGAGCGCTCGGGCCGTTGTCATCAAGGGCCAAGGCGCCTGGCGGCGCGACCGGCGGCTGATGGTCTCTGGCCAGGGACAAGGTGCTTTCTGATCGGCGGTCACAGCTGGAGACGGCGGCCAAGGTGATGGACGCTTGGTCGGCGCCGAGGTGGCGATGTCAGCGGATATCTGGGTGGCAGTTCGGGCTGGCTGGCGCAGTCGTTGCCACTTGGTTGGAGCTGACCTGGTTTCGGCCGATATCGCGGTGGCGGGACGTGTCGCCGCCAAGTTCCGAACCGACCAGCCGAGCGCCGTCAGCGGTTCGGTCAGACCAGTCAGATTATTATCGACACCGGGGGCATGACTGGGCAGCAGCAACACCGATCGCGGACGGATGGCTTGTCTGCACGCCAAGCGGTAGAAGGCCCGCAGCAGGCCCCACTGCAGGCGATTGACCATGATCGTCACCCCTCAACCGACCAACGCGAGCAATGTTGCTAGCGCGTAATCGGTATCAGAATAGCCGGCAATTGTCGATTCGCCAAGCCACAGGGTTGCCCCTGCCACTAGGGGTGTCCCTGTTAATGCTGATGAGCGTCAGCGTTGTGCATTCGGCTGGTGCTCGCCGGTGCTGGCGCTGCATGGACAACCCCTTCAAGCAAAGTGGCGAACCGGGCTGCCTCGGTCGGTGAAGACATCCTTGAGCGACAAGAGCGCGAAGGCTGGGGCGCTGGGGCCATCAGGCGATTTTCGGGCGATGTGACTGCTGAGTTCCCCGGTATGAAGGGCTGGTCACCAATGAACCTTTACTACAGGCTCTGCCAGGCCAGCGGTGACATCGTCTGCCGGCGAGGCAGTCGCCAACCCACATCGCACCCTGGACAGCCGTGCCACCATCGCCCGGCACCCGCCAGAGATTTGTTGAAACTACCAGCAGAATCACGTTGAATCACCTGACAGAAAACCGTTGAAAAACCTGATAAGGCCAGCTGTCCCGTGCTGCACTCCACTCATGGAGTACCACGAGAGAGTGGTTGATCGGACCCTCGATGAGCTGATGGCGGGCTTGCCGGCTATTGCGCTGGAGGGGGCGAAGGCTGTCGGGAAGACGGCCACGGCCAAGCGTCGTGCCGCAACGATCCTGACTTTGACCGAGCCGCCCGCCCGAGCGAGCGTTGCCGCCAACTTCGATCTCGTGACCCAGGTGCTGTCGCCGGTGTTCGTCGATGAATGGCAGCTCGAACCGGCGGTCTGGGATCGCATCCGCCAAGAGGTTGACGATGACCCCTTGGCCCCTGGGCGCTTCCTGCTGGCGGGGTCGGCCGATCTCGCTCCGGGGGTACGGGTCCGCAGTGGCGCCGGTCGCATCATCAGCCTGCGGATGCGCCCGATGTCCTTGGCCGAGCGGGGCCTTGTCGAACCGACCGTCTCGCTGGGTGCCCTGCTGCGAGGAGAGGCCACCGGCCTGGCCGGATCATCCCCCTGACCACCATTGATTACACCACCGAGATCCTCCGCTCCGGCTTCCCGGGGATCCGAGGCCTACCGTCGCCCGGACGGCGTGGCGGTCGTCCCCTTAGGACTGCTCGGGCCGTGACTGCGATGGGCTGAGATGATCATAACCCACCACCTGCCGGCCCAGGCCATGTGCCAACGGTGATCTAACAGAGCCTTCCCCAAGGCTCGTGGTGGGGTCGATCCCCATCAACCCCACCACGCCGCTTCACCCCAGATGGCCGTCTACTTGGCCCAGGTGGCCTCAGTCAACGCTGGTCAAGCATGACTCCCAGTCACCGCTGATTCCGACCGTCCCTTCACTGCTTGAACAAGCGGGGCCGCTTCAGGCTCACTTACCCTTGGATTCGCGTTCCAGCAAGCTCTGCTTGATCGGCAGCCCATAGCGATAGCCGCCCAGGGTGCCATCGGAGCGGACTACACGGTGGCAAGGAATGAACAGGGCGGCAGAGTTGAAGGCGCAGGCGGAGCCGGCGGCGCGTACAGCCGAAGCGTTGCCTGCTCGTTCGGCCAAGACGGTATAAGTGACACACTCGCCCGGTTGAACCGTGCGCAAAGCCGCCCAGGCGTGCAGATGGAAATCGCCGGCTTGCTGGTGGACCGGCACATGGAGCGGTGCTTCAAGGTCGCCGTCGTAGTAGGCCTCGACGGCCGCTTTGGCCTGATCGAGGATCTCCGACTTGCCATTGACCTCGATGACCGCCGGGCGCAGTCGCAAGTGGATCAGATCGACCAAAGACCAGAGGTCGTCGGTCCAGCCTGAGGCTAGAACGGCGTCGGATGAGGCGATGATGGTGAATGGTCCATCGGGCGTTGACAGCGTCACCGCAGTGGACGTTGACATGGGCTCTTCCCTTCCATGGGACTGGCAGACATCAGGATGCGTAGAAACAGGTATATCAACGTTGCACCTGCCAATACACACTCAATTAAAATTTGCTAACCCCAAAATATTACAATTACCTGTATGATTGAACCCGCTCGAATCTGCATCCCCCTTGCTGGCTCGACCGTGTTTATAGCGTACCACGCTTCTGTCAAAACATCTGGCAATTTGTCTAGTTCTTCTACGAAAAAGGACCCTCCGACAACGTTATTCGCGCAAGTCGTTCACCAAAGGGGGGCAAGTGACCACCTAATCGTGGTCCCATGGACACCACTAGACCAGTGGACCAGTGGTAATGGATGGCTCGCTTGGCGGCGATTGGGACCAGCCATTTCCTGAGATTTGGGGCATGTAGTTGGCCGACAATCGCTGTGCCTGGTCGTTGTGTCAGCCCTGGCCAAGCGACCTCGATATCAGGGCATTCGGTCAGCACATATCAAAAAGAATAATAAACGCCGTCACCAAGTAACTGAATGTGGTCAGATTATTCAACGGAATTCAGACAGGGAGTCGGGCTCCACCTAGCAGCAGCTTGGGGGCGAAGGGGTGCAGCATCAGAGGCAGCGCCTGGCTGCGCCACGCATTAGCTTTGGATATAAGGGGTGGCATCAAAGGCACAAGCGCCAGAGAAAATGATGTTGCCCGTGGCTTGAGGGAGCAGGGGCGCGGGGCTGAGGGCACAAATGGCGGTGTGATTGAGCTCTCGGCGGAGCAAGGCCATCGGTGGCCAGCTGGTCACCGCCGCTGAACCTCAACCACGGATCACTCGGCCTGGTCGACCAGACCTAAGCCGGCTGGCCAGGCCCAGTCCTGGGGATAGTCAACCGCAACCGGCCTCCGACGACTGGCACGACGTCAGCCCGGTCAACGCTCAGTCCTGGGGATAGTCAACACCGAAGGTCTTGGCCCAGGACTGCATTGAAGTGACCTCGGCCAATTGAGCCCGATAAAGCTGGCGCAGCCCGACCCAGTCACGCAGGATCCGGGCGTGGTTGAGCGCTGAAGTCAGCATCATTCGCTTGGACTCCTTGGGTTGGCGCACATACCAGGCCATGCCGGTGCCCTCGGCGTTGGTCACCAGTGCCGAATCCCAGCGGGCCAGGTTCCACCACTGGTTGTCCTTGTGGAAGACCTGAGCCTGCGGATTCTTGGTGTAACCGGCGGTCGGTGGCAGGGCCTGGCGCAGCAGGGCCTTGGCCGCGCCGAGCAAGCCTTGAACGCGGCTTGGCCCACTGGCGGCTCCGCCGCTGCCTGCCCGGCCGCGGGCTGGCTTGGTCTTCTTCGGGCGCTTGTCGCGGATCGCCGGGAAATCCTCATAACGGTTGCGGTATTGCGAGTCTTGATACTGCTTGGCCATCGCTCGGACGTCGGCGTTGCGCGAGGCCAGGATGTCGTGGAGCTGATCTGGCCCGGCCAGGACGTCGGCTTGAGCCAAGGCCCGCTCGGCGGCGGCGTAATACTGCATTGAGACGATGTGCTTCAAATCGATGAATTCCGAATTGCGCAGCAGGTCGCCGCCCCGGGGAAAACGACTGTGCAAGAGGCCCGCGATCAGGCGGTTGCGCTCATGGAAGTAAGCCTGCCAATCGACCGAGTCGTCTTTGTCGACCCAGGAAATGTGCCAGAGGGCGGCGCCAGGTAGTGAGACGGTGGCGAAACCGGCAGCGGAGGCCCGCATGCCGTATTCCATGTCGTCCCACTTGATGAACACCGGCAGTGACAAGCCGATCTGCTTGACGACCGACACCGGGATCAGACACATCCACCAGCCGTTGTAGCCGGCGTCGATCCGCTGATGCAGCCAGCGGGTGCCGCGCAGTCCAGCCTTGGCGAAGTCGTGGCGATATTCGGAGCCGACACCGACCGGCGCTGGTTGCCAGTTCCAGGGGTCGATGTGCTCGCCGAAGGTGTGGAGGACCGAGCGATTCATCAGGTCGAACATGTGACCGCCGACGATTGTCGGATGGCTGCACATGTCAGCGAAGGTGACCATGCGGATGATCGACTCCGGCTCAAGGTTGATGTCGTCATCGAGGAAGAGCACGTAGTTGGACTTGCCACGCACCACCGTCTCGAACATGCCGCGGGAGAAGCCGCCCGATCCGCCGAGATTCGGCTGCTCGATCAAGCTGAACTGATCACCGAATTGATCGACCACCGCTTGATAATCGGGGTCGTCGCGCACCTGATCGGTGCCTTGATCGACGACGATGACCTCATCGATCACCGCCATCAGGTCAGGGTCGCGGTGCATCTTTTGAAGATTGCGGGTGATCCAATCGGGCTTGTTGTAGGTGGTGGTGGCGATAGTGATGCGACTATGGGGCCGATCGCCCGCTGGCACATACCAGCCGGCGTTAGCGACGACGACCTCGCGATCGCCGGCCTCGATGTCTATCCAATACCAGCCGCCATCGGCGAAGGCTTTGATCGGCAGGTCGATCTTCAAGCGTTGGTTGACGCCGTCAAACTCACGTGAGACCACCCGCTGTCGATCACCGCGGGCGTTGGAGCGCTTGACGACGACCGCTCCTGCGCCGGAGACCATCAAATCCAGGCGGACGGTCTCGACCATGGTCCAGCGCCGCCAGTAGGACACCGGGAAAGCGTTGAAATATGAGCCGAGTGAGACAGACTCGCCGCTGGGCACACACAGGGCATGGCGACCGAGGACTCGCGCCCGGGAGCGCTGGGACTCGTTGCGCAATTTCTTGTCGATGTAGAGCGGCATGATGTCAGTGTCCCCGTTGGCTGGAAAGATCATCCGCACCGCCAAGCGATAGCCGTCAATCTCCTGGTTAGCTGGGGCCATGGCTGGCAGATCGACGGTCGGCACCGCCTTGCCGGACTTGGCCAGGCGTGGGGGCTTGATCGGCTGATCAGTCTGGGTGGGGCTCATGAGTCACTCCGCATCGCATTGGTATTGAGACTTGTCTGAGTCTACGACACAGCAGCGACAATTTCGGGGTGAATAGCTGCGGCGGGTGGCGAATGATGCGCCGTCCAGAAGAAATGGCTTCGATGCCCGATTGAGACGGGACGGTAGCGGCAACTCTGGTTGATCAATAGTGTTCACAGGTGGCGGATGACGCCAAACAGGTGGAGCGCCAGGACGACCAAGACACTGAGATTGCCCAACAGTGAGAGCATGATGATGCCGTAGCGAAGGGTCCAGATTGAGTACCAACCACCGTCAAAGCTGGGCCGCAACCGCCGACCGTTGTAGACGATCGCCGCGATGATTGTGATGACGGTCAAAGCCAGTGAGATCAACACTGAGATGATCTGCAGGGCCGGGGTCAAGTTGGCTGATGCCTGCCAGAGGTAGTTGAGAAAGGCCAGCACACCGGTGACGATCGCTGCCAGCACCATCGCAATGGCCATAGGGAACCTCCACAGCAATTCAGATAGATGATATCTAAAGGATAGTGCAATCGATCAGAGCCAGCGCCAGCCATCTCGCTCACTGCGGGTTATGGAGCCGGTCGACGGCCTGGGCGATCGGCCCATCGAGCAGCATGTGGCCATGATCGAGCAGGATGCCGCGGTCGCAGATCTCCTGAATGCGCTTGGTGTCATGCGACACCACCACCAGGGTCTGGCCGCGGCGCTTCAACTCGGCGATCCGCTCCAGGCACTTGCGCTGGAAGGGCTCATCGCCGACCGCCAGGATCTCATCGACCAGGAAGATGTCCGGCTCGGAGTGGGTCGCCACCGAGAAGGCCAGTCGCAAGAACATGCCCGAGGAGTAGAACTTGACCTCTGTGTCGATGAACTTCTCGATCTCTGAAAAGGCGACGATGTCGTCGAATTTCCGGTCGATCTCCTCTTGGGACATGCCGAGGATGGCGCCGTTGAGGTAGACGTTCTCTCGCCCGGTCAGATCCGGATGGAAACCAGCGCCGACTTCGATCAAACCGGCCACCAGGCCTCGGATGCGCACCTTGCCGGAGTCGGGTTGCATCACCCCAGAGATCAGCTTGAGCAGGGTCGATTTACCGGAGCCATTCAGCCCCAGCAGCCCGACCGACTCGCCGGCCTTGATACTGAAGGAGACATCGGCGAGGGCCTTGAAGCTGTCGGTCATGTCGGCGCGGTGGCCCTTCAAGGCCTTGACGACATACTCCTTGATTGAGCGAGTGTGGCGCAGGGTGAACACCTTGTCGATGCCTTGAACGACCACCATCGGGTCCTGGTCGTTGATCTCGACGCCGATCGGATCGCTCATCACAGCTCCTCGGCGAATCGGGCCTCATGGCGGCGGAAGACCAGCTGGCCCAAGGCCAACAGTGCCAGGGACAGGGCGAAAGCGACAGCCAGGAAGGTGCCGAAGCCGACTGGCAGGCCGAGCAGATCGGGATTGCTGGTCACGGCGGTCGTCGGCGCCCAGAAGGCATAGTGGAACAGCTCGACGGCGCAGGTCAGGGGATTGCATTGATAGATGAAGAACAGCCAATCCGGCAGGGCCCGGGCCACCATGTCAGCGTTGTAGAAGACTGGCGAGAACCAGATGGCCACCATCGAAATCAGCTCGACGATGTTCTCGGCGTCGCGGAAGATGACGTTCCAGGCGGCGAACATCAGGCCCAGGCCGAGCGCCAACGTGGCCACCAGCAGGATGCCAAGGAGGAAGGCGCCGATGTTGAGCAGTCCGGGACGCCAACCGAAGAAGATCGTCGCCACCAACAGCACCGCCACCTGGGGAAAGAAGTGGACGAAAGCCACCCAGAGGCTAGCCATCGGGAAGAGCTCACGCGGCAGATAGATCTTGCCGACCAAGGGGGCGTTGCTGACGATTGAGGCGGTGGTGTTGCGCATCACCTCGTTGAAGACGTTGACCACGACGATGCCGGCGAACAGGTAGACGATGTAGTTGGTCACCCGATCGTTCATGCTGAAGAATTTGCCCATCGCCAGGAAATAGACGATCAGCTGGACGGCCGGCTTGACGTAGGTCCAGATCATGCCCAACAGCGAGCCGCGATAACGGACCCGCAGCTCCTTGCGCACCAGCAACTTCAGCAGGAAGGACCAGTGCGGGATGTCGAGCAGGCCGCGCGAATGGCCCGGCCGATGCAAGCGCATGACGGCGGCGGTGCGCTCCACTATCAGACTCCGGCCTCGCCGAAGGGTTGGCCAGCGGCGATGCGCGGCTGGACCTGCTCGTCGAAGGCCGTCAGGGCGGCGTCGATCACCTGGTGCATGTCGAAGTAGCGATACATGCCCAGCCGCCCACCGAACAACACCGGCTCCGCAGCGGCCTGCTCTTGGTAGAGCTTGAGCCGGGCTTGGTCGTCGGCGGTCGCCACCGGGTAGTAGGGCTCGTCGTCGCGGTTGGCGAAGCGGGAGAACTCCTTGTGGATGACCGTGACGTCGTCCGGATAATCGCGCTCCGGGTGGAAGTGGCGGAATTCAAGGATGCGCGTGAAAGGCACATCGAGATCGGGATAATTCATCACTGAGCAGCCCTGGAAATCACCAGTCGGCAGATGCTGCTCTTCCAGGTCGATGGTCCGCCAGGACAACTCGCCCTGGTTGAAGTCGAAGTAGCGGTCGATCGGGCCGGTGTAAACCACTGGGATGGCTCCGACGGTGGCCTCTTTCGACCACTGATGCCCGGGGGCGAAGAAGTCGGTGTTGAGCTGCACCTCGATCAATGGGTCGGCGATCATCGCCTCAAACCAGGCGGTGTAGCCATTGGTCGGCAGGCCTTCGTGGCTGTCGTTGAAGTAACGGGCGTCGTAGTTGTAGCGCACTGGCAGCCGCGAGACGATCGAAGCCGGCAGGGCTTCCGGGTCGGTCTGCCACTGCTTGGCGGTGTAATCGCGGAAGAAGGCCTCATAAAGCGGTCGGCCGACCAGCGAGATGCCCTTCTCGACGAAATTGGACGGCGTTTTATCGCCCAGCTCGGCAGCTTGCTCGGCGATCAAGGCACGGGCCTGATCTGGGCTCATCGCCGCTTGGAAGAATTGGTTGATCGTGCCGAGATTGACCGGCATCGGGTAGACCACCCCGGCATGGCTGGTGTGGACGTGATGGACGTAGGAAGTGAAGCTGGTGAAGCGGTTGACGTAATCCCAGACCCGCTGGTTGCTGGTGTGGAACAGGTGGGCGCCATAACGGTGGATCTCGATGCCGGTGGTCGGATCGGGCGAAGAATAGGCGTTGCCACCGATGTGGGGGCGCTTGTCGATGATGACGACTCGCAGGCCGGATTCAGCGGCTCGCTGCGCGATGGTCAAGCCGAACAAGCCGGCGCCGACCACCAGTAGGTCTGGTTTGGTCATCGATCCTCCATCAGGTTGAACCGGCGCTGAGCGCCGCTTGGTGACGAAAACTCATTATTCCATGGACCAGGGACAATTCCTCGCTCAGGCGTTACAGGCGTCGATCCGATAAAGAGCGGCATCGCCGACTCGGGCGATTTCGGTGAAGCCGGGGGCCGTGGACAACTGGTCGAATCCCTTCAAGGAGCTCGTGTCCTCGTTGATGGCGTCAACACCGAAATCAAGCACATAATCAACATTTAGGGACGCCAGAGCCGGGCAGACCAAATCCGGTTCGCTGGCGACCTCATCCAAGGAGTCATTGATGGTTTCGAGAGCGGGGGTATTCACGTAAAAAATGTGATAGGCCGTCACGGGGACGTCTTCCAGTGCGAAAGCCAATGGCCCGCCAGCTCCAGGGTTGACCGCTACACGACTGCCAGCTGGCAATAGGTTTGGCAACTGTTCGATCAGGGTGAATTCGTCACTGTCCAAGAGGTCACTCTCCTGGAGAACGGTGAAGCGTACACGCACCTGGGCCAAGTGAAGTCCCATGGCATCGGAAAGATTGGTGCCCAGCGCGATGATTGCCAGAGCAACCACCATAGCGGCTGTCGTGGAAACTCGACGCGGCACAGATTGCCAGGTGGCAGTCCGGATCGACCACCAGCTGGCGACCCAGTCAACGCTCATCAGGCAGAGGGGAATGAGTGCCAGTGGCATCAGAGCGGCCAATCGGTTTGGATCGCAATAGAAACCACTGATCAGCAGGCTACGCGCCGGCCCTTTAGTCATCGTCGCCCCTGCCCACCACAGGAGCGCAATGACCGCCACCGGCCAGAGCCACCAGCGCCACTGAGTCTTCTGGGTAGCTAACACCAGACCGACGCAGATCAGCACGCCCAACACCCAGAATGGTCGCAACCATAGCGGAGAAGCGAGCAAGAACTCGCCCAGCGTCGTTTCACTGACATTGCTCGTTGGCCATGACGGCGTAGTGCGCATTAATAGCCAAGCAATGATGGCGATCGCTGTCCAAATAATTCCGACAAGCGGATACGCCCAACGATGGGTTGGTTGGCGGCTGTGGCGTTGATCCGATGGTCGATCTCTGCGCCAGCCTCGCCATGACCAGACCAAAACCAGTGGGGTAATGATGCCGATAAGCGCTAGCAAGGCATTTGGGTGAGCCAGAATCATGCCGGGAAGCCCCAGAGCGGCCAGGCAGAGTAGCTCCCAAATGGGCGCGTCGTCCGATGAGATTCTCGTTATTTTGAGACTGGCGACCAGTAATGCCAGGACACCGGGTATCAGGGCAAAACCGAGCACGTTGGGGTAAAGGATTCCGAAGTTCAGGATTAATCCGGGAAAAGCAGCGAAGCTTGAGGCCAGGATGCCAGCGGCTAGGATTGTGGCGATGTGATGGTTATTAAAAATGCGGCGAGACAAAGCCAGTATGCCCAGTGGCCAAATCACACCCATGACCACCCAAGTGGCGGCATTTGTCGTCAGCACCACACTGCTTGATCCAGTCAAGAGGTTGATCAGTGATGCCAGGTCATGCCATGCAGCTGGGTAGAAGGAGGGGATCTGGTCGGAAGACCCCATGGCACCAAGCGTCAGACTGGAACCATCGTGCATATCAAGAATCCAGCGCACTGCATTCAAGTGCCAGACATTGTCGAATGAGACAGAAAAGGCGGTGGGCACGCCGAGCATCTTGACGAACTGCCAGGAGGCGATGATCGCCGCCAAGGTCCAGGCGATCAGCTGCCAGTACCAGGCGCGGCGGCGGCTGGGGGCAGCGTCGAGGGCTTGATCAGCACTGTCACTTGGGCGCTCGGTCGACTGCTGCGCGCCAGTGACCGAGAGGCCAGCGGCGTGGATGTCCGGGCCTGAACGGTGTTTACTGTTGACCCGTTGGCGCCAGGCTTTGGGGGCAGCGCTCGGCCAGATCTTCGAAACGACTCCGACGATCAGCCAGACGACCAGCGCCATGATCACTGTCCAGGCCAGCATCGGTTGCCATCCCCACCACCAACCGATCTTGGCAGCAAGGATCGGAGCAGTGGCGATCAAGGTGATCGATATCAGCGGAGCGACCTCGACCAGCAGCCAACCGCGCAGGCGGGCGGCTGCGCCGACCAGTAAGCCGGGGAGCATGACTGCGGCCACACCAACAGCGATGTAGCCGATCAGATTCAACCATTCCACGGGGGTCCTCCTGGGGGTTCGTCGGGCGCGAGGCACAGCTGGTGTCGCCCACGGGGGTAGGAACCGCCCAGCCCCTGCGGTCCGGGCGGCGATTCGCTGAAGGCATTCTACCGATGGTGACCAGGCTGGCGGCGGCAAACGCGCTGTACCCTCGATTCGGGTTAGGTATGAATCTATCTACGTAAGATACAATCATACGTAGTAGTGTCCAAACTTGAGGAGTGTCTATGCGGTTCGGCGGTCGCCAACGCGATCTGTCCCTGCTGATGTCCCACTTGGAGTCGGTCAGACGAGGGGACGGTGCCAGTCGGGGAAGTGCCCTCGTGGTGACAGGGCGTCGACGGGTCGGCAAGTCGCGGCTGGTGCAAGAGTTCTGTGATCAGGCCGGTGTGGTCTCCGTCACTTTCCAGGCCACCTTCGGGCGGACGCCTCAGGCAGAGCGAGCTGACCTCATGGAGGTGATCGTCGCATCAGGGCTGGACAAAGCGGAACTGCTGAGTGGCGTGCGACCTACCGATTGGAATCAAGCACTGCGCGCTTTGGCGGTGGCCCTGCCCGGCGACGTGCCGTCGATAGTGGTGCTCGATGAGATCCCCTGGTTGATGGCGCAAGATCCTTCCTTCGAGGGGGCATTGCAGACGATCTGGGATCGTTATCTGGCTGCCAAACCAGTCTTGTTGTTGCTGATTGGATCGGATCAATCGGTCATGGAGGGGCTGCGTGACAGCGATCGGCCCTTCTTCGGTCGGGCATCCCTAATGCGTGTCGATCCTCTGAATCCCGCCGATGTTCAGTCGATGATGGCTGGAACCGAGCTCGAGGCCATTGATGCATGGCTAATCACCGGTGGATTCCCGCAGATCACCGCGTCATGGCGTGAAGGCGAGTCGCGTAGATCCTTCCTGCGGCGCGCCTTGTCGGACCCGCTGTCACCACTATTGGTCAGCGCTGAACTGTCATTGCTTGGCGAGTTTCCGCGGTCGCTTCAAGCCAGGGCAGTCCTGGAGGCGATCGGGACCGGCGAGACTACATTCAGCACGATTGCTCAAACGGCTGGCGGTGCTCAGCCGTTGCTCTCAGGAACCCTGTCTCCATTGTTGACGACACTGGTTGACAAGCGGGTGGTGGCGGTTGATTCACCGCTGTCGACCGGCCACGACAGTCGTAACCGCCGCTACCGGGTGGCGGACTCCTATCTGCGCTTCTGGTTGGCCTTCGGCGCGGCGGCGTTGCCCCTGGCGGAGCGAGGCTTGGGTGATTTGGCCTTCCAGCGCTTGGAATCTTCCTGGAACGCCTGGCGAGGGCGCGCGGTGGAGCCGCTCATCCGAGAGTCGTTGCAGCGTATCCTGATGTCACAACCAGATTCCGGCGTGGCCGCAGTCGGCGCCTGGTGGAATCGGCGCAACAATCCCGAGATCGATCTGGTTGGCGCAGATCAAGGTCCAGTGGCCAAGCATGTCCGTTTCATCGGATCGATCAAGTGGCGCGAGCAAGGTGCCTTCACGCGGCGGGACCTTGCGCCAGTGGTTGAGGCGGCCCACTTGATTCCGGGTGCAACAGAGGCCCAAATCGTGGCAGTGTCAGCCAACGGTGTCGAACCCGGTGTGCCGCTGGCGCAGTCTTGGGGGCCAGAGGACATCGTTGCCGCCTGGCGCGACTGAGCCCCGCCGCTGCGTGAGGCGTCGGAGCTCATCGGATCGCGCGGCGGGCAGGCCCCTGATCCAGCTGGTCGCTGACACCAGCCCGTCCAGCAATTAGCCCGTTTGCTTTTGATACTTTCACATAATCGCATGCGTACTTCTTCGTCACATCACGACGCGCGCCCATCGGCAATCCCTCGCTCATTCGTTCAAGGAAACGCCCCGGCGGACATCCTCAACTTGAGGCAAGTGCAAACACTCCCGGACATTTCAAGTGAGGCGCGCCATCGGTTTGGCCAGACGACCGGTGCCTTGCTATAGTTCTGGGGCACGGGTCTATAGCTCAGTCGGTTAGAGCGCTGCCCTGATAAGGCAGAGGTCGGTGGTTCAAGTCCACCTAGACCCACAGTGACGCTGACGCAGAGCAGAGACCGCTCGCGGGCTTTGCCGAAACCAAGGAAACTGGGAGAGGGCGCCTAGCGCCCATACACTCCTATTTCCCCTAGCCATGTGCATATCCTGGAGTTGTTTCCGCCGTTCGTGGGATTGTCGTGGGATTAGCTCAGGCGATCAGAGCGTCTTCCAGTCGCCTTCGACGGCCCATCTAGGCGTGCCGTAACACCCCTTCGGCTAGTGGTGACTTCAGTTCAGCGACGCTCAATTTCAATCCCACGAGGCCGAGACCGTGGGGGTTAGTTCCGATGTGTCACTGCCGGGGCCTGTCAGCCTCGTCAAGGTCTTTGGCGGCTTGCCTCCGAACGACTAGATGGTGTTTCAGAGCCATTTCGACCGAAGTTCGGCCATGACGGAGTCGAGGTCGCGGTGATCGTCCGGGTTTTCCCGCATATCCTCTAGGCGCTCGTCCAAGATGGCCTT
Source organism: Propionibacteriaceae bacterium (assembly GCA_031285505.1). Classification (GTDB taxonomy): domain Bacteria; phylum Actinomycetota; class Actinomycetes; order Propionibacteriales; family Propionibacteriaceae; genus WQYJ01. The sequence goes on along the minus strand of JAITVZ010000126.1, from coordinate 1,859 downwards.
GGTGTCGGCGTCCAGGTTGGTGTCGTCAATTTGGCCGTGGAGGAAATCAATCAACTCAATTTGGTCGGCACGATCAAGCATGGCGACCTGTTGCAACAGACTTGAGCTCACCATGAGGCAGAGTCTACCGGCGTGGCGCTGGGCAGACTGCCGGGGATCAGCGAGGGCAGGTTGTCGGCGATCTCTCGGGCCCGGCCCGGCAACTGATTGAGCTATCGCTGTAGGACCTTGGTGTCTCTCTGCCCCAGCATCAAATCGGCCTCGGTGGGCAGCGTCGTCTGGTTGAACCTGGTCACAAGCTGACTTTGGGAATCAACTGGCAGATTTATCGTATTGACTTCATAAAGCATGCACTCTAGAATATTGCAGACATCAAGTAAGTTTGTTTCTTGGATGCTCGTGGCGGTGAGGCGCTCCAATGCTGGGCAGCTGTGGCCCGTGGCTCGACCCTCATCGACTCGCGAGCCACCAAGTGAGACTGGGATTACTGATGGCGGGCCGTGGCTTGTCACCTGAGTTCGCGACTCGGCCACTGGCTTTCCAATCAGGCCACCTCACCAGGCTTACCTGATCGGCGCGCACAGTTGCGATGGCTCAGGGCTGGTCATCAGGGTCAACCCGGCCGCATCCGACTCGCTTCAGTCGAGGCGTGTCACAGACATCTCATAGAGGAGAAACGCACATGAGGATCGGAATCCCCAAGGAAATCAAGAGCCAAGAAGGCCGTATCGCCATCACCCCGGCTGGAGTCCACCAGCTGACTGAACACGGCCACGCGGTCATCGTTGAGGCCGGCGCCGGCGTCGAGTCGGGTATCAGCGACGAGGCGCTGCGGTCGGCTGGCGCCACCCTGGCACCAGTTGACGCGGTCTGGGACCAGGCCGAGATGATCATCAAGGTCAAGGAGCCCATCGCCGCCGAGTATCACTATCTGCGGCAGGATCAGCTGGTCTTCACCTATCTCCATCTGGCCGCCGATCAACCTCAGACCGACGCCCTGCTGAAGGCGAAGACAACCTCCATCGCCTACGAGACAGTTCAACTGCCCAGCGGCACCCTGCCCTTGCTGGCGCCGATGTCCGAGGTGGCCGGGCGCATGTCCACCCTGGCGGGCTCGTTCTACTCCTTCCGCCACTTCGGTGGCTCCGGCAAGCTGGTGGCCGGTGTGGTCGGCTGCCCGCCGTCGAAGGTCGTTGTCATCGGGGCGGGCGTGGCCGGCACCAACGCCGCCCAGATGGCCTTGGGCCTGCGGGCCGACGTCACCATCATCGACGTCAACCTGGCCCGCTTAGCCCAACTCGACGCCGAGTTCGGCGGTCACGTCAAAACGCTCTATTCGACGGCCTTCTCGATCCGCGAGGTCGTGGCCGACGCGGACATCGTCATCGGCTCCGTCCTCATCCCCGGAGCACGGGCTCCCAAGCTGGTCACTCACGACATGATAGTGGCGGCCAAGCCGGGCTCGGTCTGGGTCGACATCGCGGTCGATCAGGGCGGCTGCTTCGAGGACACCCATCCGACCACTCACCTCGACCCGGTGTACTCCGTCGGCAACGCCCAGCTCTATGCGGTGGCCAACATGCCGGGCGCTGTGCCCCACACCTCGACCTATGCGCTGACCAACGCCACTCTCGCCTATGCCACGCAGATCGCCGACAAGGGCTGGCGTCAGGCCTGTCGTGACAACGAGCCGCTGTCCAAAGGCCTGTCGACCCACGACGGCCAACTGACCAACGCCCCGGTCGCGCAGGCCTGGGGCTACCCGTCCATCACTGTGACCGAGGCCCTGGCCTAGACGGTTGATTCCAAGCCATTGTGAGCTGTTTGACGCTCAGGAGGAGTCCTGGCGGCGTTGCTTT
>JAITVZ010000081.1 GCA_031285505.1 Propionibacteriaceae bacterium | reverse complement strand
CGGCGCCACCTTGGCCAGAGCCTGATTGACACCAGGCTGGAGCCGCTCGACTGTGTCAGCCGCAAAACCGGCGGCATGACGCTTGGCGTCTTGGGCAGTCACTTTGACGCCTTCAGCCACTGGGGTCAGTCGCTCGGCAGCGGTGTGCAGCAGCGGCGTCACGCGCTCAACCACATCCTCCCAGGCAGCTGCGCCTTGATCGGCGGCTTGCCGGGCCTTTTCCGGAACCGCCGTCATGATGTCTTCCTTACGAATCATCGTTGTCATCCTAACGTTCCATACTCCAGATGGAGTGCTTGCCAGTCTATCCGGAAAATTGCCGGATGCGACCGCCGTTCTTGCCACAACACCCCGATTTCGTCCCGGATCGGCGCCTGATTCAGCCCTGAACAAGTGACGAACTGTCCGGACGACATCCGTACTTGCGAATAGTGAATCGTGCCGGTGACAACAACAGCTTGGGGCAATCAGCTTTAACAAGTGGCAGAATGAAGCCGGCATCAGGCCCGTTTGGGCTGGCGCCTCAAGCGAAAGGATGACATGACCCAAGCAGTGCTTCACACCAACCATGGCGACATCACCATCGAATTGTTCGACGAACTGGCGCCGGTGACAGTGGCTAATTTTGTTGGTCTGGCCAACGGGAGCAAAGAATACCGCGACCCGAAGACTGGCCAGCAGACCACTGGACACTTCTATGATGGATTGACTTTCCACCGCATCATCGATGGTTTCATGATCCAAGGTGGCGATCCCCAAGGTGATGGCCGTGGTGGCCCGGGCTACACCTTCCAGGATGAGTTCACCCCGGCACTGAGCTTCGACCGGCCTTACCTGCTGGCGATGGCCAACGCCGGTCCAGGCACCAACGGTTCGCAGTTCTTCATCACGGTCACCAAGACCCCCCACCTCAACCGCCGTCACACCATCTTCGGTGAGGTCAAGGATCCGGCTTCGCAAAAGGTGGTCGACACCATCGCCAAGCTGCCGACTGATTACAACGATCGGCCGAAATCGCCAGTGATCATGGAGTCAGTCGAGATCAAGGACGCCGCCTGATCGATTGGCGATTAATCCATGCCGATCTGGCCCGACAGCCGATGACCGACAGCAATTGATCGTTGCTTGCAAATTGCGGGGCCCCGTCAGTTTTCACACTGACGGGGCCCTCTTGCGTTGGCAGAGCATATCCGACACCAGGGCGTAGCCTCGCGTCATCCGACACCAGGATGCCTTGTTGCTGGGGCGGAACGTTACTGCCCAAATCAGCCTGGCAGGGGGATGACTCCGGGGATCAAGGTGCCCTCAATGAAGACCACCAGCGCGAAAATCACCACCATCACCACCGACCAGCCGAGCACCGAGCGGAAGATGTCCGCCTCGCGGTTGGGCATACCAGCAGCGGCTGAGGCGACTGACAGCGACTGCGGTGAGATCATCTTGCCCATGACGCCGCCGGTGGTGTTGGCCGCCGCCACCAAAATGGCATGCTGGCCCGAACCAGGCCAAATGCCGTTGGCGGCAGTCACCTGCATGCCGCCGAACAAGGCGTTGGCTGAGGTGTCAGAGCCGGTGATGGCCACGCCCAGCCAACCGAGGATCGGCGAGATGACGATGAAGATGCCACCGCTGGCGGCCAACCCGGTGCCGAGCGACAGGGTCATGCCCGAAGCATTGAGCAGGTAGGCGATGGCTAAGACCGCCGCGATGGTGATGATGGTGAAACGCAAGGACTTCAGGGTGGACCAGAGCTCACCAAAGGCCACCGACCACTTCAGACGATAGACGGCCGCCGTGATCAGACCGCCGATGAACAGGATCGTGCCAGTGCCGAGCACCGAATAGAGGTTGACCGTGCCCAAGGTGCAGGAGGTCAGGGCCGCGCCGGAGTCGATCTGGCTTTGCGAGACGATGCCACACAAGCTGGTGGTCGCGCTCGGTTGGGGGATGACGGCGCCGCTGACGTCGACTGGGAAACTGCCCGATTGCAGCCCCGGCCAATGGATCAGCTTGCCGAAGATGGCTCCCATCCAGGCCCTGATTGGCGGCAACTGGGTGATGACGAACAAGACAATGATGATGGCGTATGGCGCCAAGGCTCCCCAGAGGCGGGCGGCGCCGACCGCCGAACGGGAACGATCATGATCGCGGTTGGCCAAGCTCTGGGCGCCGTCCTTGAAGGGTTCGGCCTTGACCGGGTTGCCCGGCTGGTAGAAGCGCAGGATCACCACAAGCACGATGATCGACACCACAGCGGCCATGACCGAAGCCAGCGAGAAGGAGATCCACGAAGAGGTGACCAGCTGCGTGACGCCGAAGACGATGCCGGAAACCAGAGCGATGCCCCAAGTGTTTTTCAAGCCGCGCCAACCATCGACCAGGAAAACCAGGAAAAGGGGCACAAGGATGGCCATCGGCAGGGTCAAGCGCCCGGCCATGGCCCCCAGGGCGCTGGCCAACGCATCGGTCGAAACCGGAGCAGCTGTGGCAAAGAATTGATTGAATGAACTCTGAACGGCTGTGGCCAAGGTGATGATCGGCGCACCGACCGCCCCGAAGGCCACCGGTGCGGTGTTGGCCACCATGCAGACCACGGCGGCTTTCAACGGTTTCATGCCAGCGGCCACCAGCATGGCGGCGGTGATAGCCACCGGTGTGCCGAAACCGGCCAGGGCTTCCAACAATGCGCCGAAGCAGAAGGCGACGATGATGGCGACGACCCGTAGATCAGTGGTGATGCCACCCAGGAGCTGACGCAGCACCTGATCCCAGCCGGCCCGAACCGACAGGTTGTACAACCAGACAGCCGCTAACAAGATCCACATGATCTGGGCGATGCCGAAGAACAAGCCTTGGCTGCCGGCGGCCAAAGTCGTCTCTGCCGGCAAACCCCAGACGGCCATAGCCAAGATGACTGACACCAGCAAGGTGATGATCGAGGCCAACCAGGCCTTCATTTTGAAGACCCCCAATAAGACAAACAAGACCAGCAAGGGCAGGGCCGCCATGATGGCCGACCAGGCCAGGCTGCCGCCGACCGGCGCCAAGGGTTGAACGAACACGGGCAGACCTTCCTGAGGCGGCTGAACAGTCGGGACTCACCGATCATCGCCAAGACATCACATAACAATCATCCCGGACAACCTTAACGGCCAGGACAAACAGTTATTGCTAGCACTGTTGGCCGGTGAACAGGCGCTACCAGTCCAAACGGGGAAAATTACGCAAATCAGCTGGCAGACTTGCATAGCCAATGGGACGTCTTCTAAAGTCAGGCCCAAGATCATGGGGGCCGTGGCGTCGCCATTTGCTCGGCTCCAAGGCTGCCAATTAGAAAGGAGCCCGTCATGACGCCACCCGCCAGTGGACTGAAGGTTGGCTTGTTCGCGACCTGTGTCAACGATCTGATGTTCCCGGAAACCCCGCGAATGGTCGCTCAGATGCTTGGTCGTCTGGGGGCAGAGGTGGTGTCCTCACCGAAGCAGACCTGCTGCGGGCAAATGTTCACCAACACCGGCTACGTCAAGCAAGGTTTGCAAACCGTCGAGGCTTATATCGACGCCTTCTCCGGATGTGATTATGTGGTCGGGCCGTCGGCTTCTTGTGTCGGATCGGTGCGCGACCAACACTCCTGGCTGACCAAAGACCATCCCAACCTCCATCAAGAAGCTGTCGAGCTGTCCGCCAAAACCCTCGACCTGACTGAATTCCTCATCGATGTCCTAAATGTTGACGACGTTGGCGCTTCCTTCCCCCACTCGGTCACCTACCACTCGTCCTGCCACTCGTTACGCATCACCAAGCTCGGCGATCGACCCCTGCGCCTGCTGCGTGCCGTCAAGGGCCTGACTCTGATCGACCTGCCTGACGCTGACCGCTGCTGTGGCTTCGGCGGCACTTTCTCAATGAAGAATCCAGATGTGTCGATTGCCATGGCCACCAGCAAAGCCAAGGCCATTGCCAACACCGGCGCCCAATTCGTCACCGCTCCGGACAACGCCTGCTTGCTGAACATCGGCGGCATCCTCCACCGACAACAGGCCCGTATCCGACCGATCCACCTGGCTGCCATCTTGTCGTCGAAGGAGTCCGCATGACCGCCGCCCCCATCGTCTTGCCCCGCGACGCCGACGGCCGCCTAACACCGGCCCCACCGCCGGGTGAACTGATCGACATGCCGCGCTTCCCGGTCAACGCCAAGCACGAACTGGCCAACACCGAGCAGATCGGCAACCTGGAACGGGCCACCGCCACCATCCGCGGCAAACGAGCAGCGCGGGCCAGCGAAGTGGCCAATTGGGAAGAGCTGCGTAGCGCCGCTGAGGCGATCAAGAACAAGGTGGCCCGCAACCTCGACCACTACCTGCTGGAGGCCGAGGCCAAGTTGACCGCCGCTGGAGCCCAAGTCCACTGGGCGCGCGACGCTGAGGAGGCCAATCGGATCATCGTCGACCTGGTCAAGCAGACGAAGGCGCCCGAGGTGGTCAAGGCCAAGTCGATGGTCACTCAAGAGATCAACATGAATGAGGCTCTGGAAGCCGCCAACATCGCCGCTTGGGAAACCGATCTGGCCGAGTTGATCGTCCAGCTGGGCCATGACCGCCCCAGCCACATCCTGGTGCCAGCCATTCACAAGAATCGCCATCAGATCCGCGACATCTTCGTGAGAGAGATGGGGATTTACGGCACGCCGGCGCCGGCCGGTCTGACCGACAATCCGACTGATTTGACCGCCGCCGCCCGCACCCACTTACGCAACAAATTCATGCGTGCCCAGGTCGGCACATCTGGCGGCAACTTCTTGGTGGCCGAGACCGGCACGCTGGTAGTGGTCGAATCGGAGGGCAATGCTCGGATGTGTCTGACCCTGCCTGACACCTTGATCTCAGTGGTCGGCATTGAGAAGATCGTGCCGACCTTCGACGATCTGGAAATCTTCATGGAGCTGCTGCCTCGATCATCGACCGGCGAGCGGATGAATCCCTACAGCTCGATGTGGACCGGGGTCACTCCTGGCGACGGCCCGCAAAACGTCCACGTCGTGCTGGTCGACAATGGCCGCAGCACAGTCTTGGCTGACCCGATCACCCGTCAAACTCTGCGCTGTCTGCGCTGTTCGGCCTGCATGAACACCTGCCCGGTTTATGACCTGGTCGGTGGACATGCCTACGGCTCGGTCTACCCCGGGCCAATTGGCATCTGCTTGACTCCACAAATGCGCGGTTTGCATTCGGCGGTCGACCTGTCGCTGCCCTACGCCTGCACCCTATGCGAGGCCTGTGTCGATGTCTGCCCGGTCAAGATCAACTTCCCCGAAGTGACGATCAACCTGCGCAAGGATGTCGCCGACCACAAGCGTCACGATCACCGCCCCCACTTGGAGACCACCGCGATCAGCGCCGCTGGGTTCTTTTTCGCCAAGGGCTCCCGGTTCACACTCATGACCAAAGCCAGTTCGCTGTTCGGGCGGCTGTTTGGTTGGAAACGTTACTTCAAGGGCCACACCCCGTGGCCGGCCAAGGTCTGGACATCCGCCCGGGATCTGCCAGTGCCAGCCAAGCAATCATTCCGGGCCTGGTGGAAGAAGAACCATGAACGCTCGTGACGCCATTATCGGCAAGGTCCGCAAGGCCATCGCCGACATCGAAGGAGACGGCGACGCCGATCAGGCCATCGATTGGGTCTACGGCCAGCCGACAGCCATGCCCGATGTGATTGAACGTTTCGCTGAACGCAGCCGCGATTACGACGCCCAAGTGGTCGAAGTCGGCGCCGACGGCTTAGCCCAAGCGATCACCGACGCGCTGACTGCCTTCCAGGTCAAGTCAGTGGTGACTCCCCC
>JAITVZ010000031.1 GCA_031285505.1 Propionibacteriaceae bacterium | reverse complement strand
TAGAACACCTCCGCGGCACCGCCCTCGGCTTCACCAACCTCACAAACTATATAGCCCGAAGCCTCCTCGAAACAGGTGGTTTCAAAAAGAAACTACACCCCCAATTGTGAAGAGCCGCTTTGGGTCCGGCCAGCAGCCTGCGGTTCGGGCCATCGGTCGAATCGCGGCTTGCCCAGAGTCAATGGTCAGCTATGAGGATGGATCGCCCGGCGGGGGATGATCAGTGAATCCTCTGGTTCGCTAGGGGTGGGCGCCAGCATGGCCAGCACACCTGCATGGAGCCGACCGTTGGTCGCCACTGCCCCCGGTCCGCCCGGCCCGGGGATACCATCGATCGATGTGAAACGACCGCCGGCCTCCTCAACTATCGGCACCAGGGCGGCCATGTCATGCAAGGCCAATTCAGGCTCGGCGGCGATGTCCACCGCTCCTTCGGCCACCAGCATGTACGACCAGAAGTCGCCGAAGGCTCTGGTGCGGGCAGTCTCTCGCAACAACATGCCAAATTGGTGTCCACGGCCCGATTCGACCCAGGGCTCCAGTGAAGCATAGGAGATGAATGCTTGATCAATGTGCTCCACCTGGGAGACGTTGATCTGGCGACCGCGCAACAAGGATTTGCCGGTATAGGCGCCGCCGCCGCGATGGGCCCACCAGCGACGATTGAGTGCCGGCGCCGAGACAACGCCGACTTGCGGCACTCCTTCGATCATCAGGGCGATCAACGTAGCCCAGACTGGCACACCGCGCACGTAGTTGGCAGTGCCGTCGATTGGATCCACCACCCACTGACGCGGCCCCCAACCGGAGTCACCGCTCTCCTCGCCGTGAAAGGAATCGCGACCACGGGCGGTGGCCAACATCCGCCGGATCGTCTCCTCGGCTTGTCGATCAGCGTCGGACACGACAGTGGCATCGGCTTTCAAGCTGACATCGAGGTCACGGGCACGGAATCGATCCAATGTCACCGAATCAGCGGCGTCAGCCAGCATGTGGGCCAAACGCAGATCATCAACCAGGGGGTTCGCCATAGTTGAAGCGTAGCTGCAAGTTGTTGCTCGCCGTTGCAGATTCCGGCGTGTCAGACCATGTCAGGCGAGCACAGCCGGCGATATGACTCGAGGCGGGCCGGGTTGATCAAACCAAAACTGGCCGCTTGGTCGAGGCAGCAATCAGAATTGCTTGATTGGTGTGAGCAGCCGCGGGGGCATTCGGCAGCGACTGCGGCGATCTCGGGGAATGCCGCCAATAATTGATCATCACTGATGTGATTCAAGCCGAAGGATCGCACCCCAGGTGTGTCGATCACCCAGCCATCAGCCCCAGGCAACGGCAAGGCGATGGCCGAGGTGGAGGTGTGACGCCCCTTGCCCGTTACTTGATTGACGTCCCCGGTGGGGCGATCAGCCTGGGGGATCAGGCGATTGACCAGGGTCGACTTGCCGACTCCGGAATGACCGACAAAGACCGAGACATGCCCAGCCAACCGCGCCGACAACACTGACAGGTCAGCATCCGGTTCGGTGATGAAGATGTCAACACCTAGTGGTTGATATATCGATAGAAGGCTTTCGGGAGTGGCGAGATCGGCTTTGGTCAAACACAGGATTGGATGGAGTCCGGCGTCCAAGCCGGCGACCAACACCCGGTCGATCATGCCCAAACGAGGCTCGGGATCGGCCAAAGCGGTGACGATCACCAACTGATCGGCGTTGGCAACGATCGGGCGTTCGAAGGGGTCGGCGTCATCGGCGGTCCGGCGCAGCACGCTGCGTCGGGGCTCAACCTCGGTGATGCGCGCCAAGCTGTTGACTTGGCCGGAGACATCGCCATCGACCCGCACTTGGTCACCGACGATCACTGACTTGCGTCCCAGACTGCGGGCCTTGCTGGCCGTGACTGCCTGACCGTCGACCAACAGCCGAAAACGGCCGCGATCAATCGACAACACGCGCCCGAGTGGCAGCTGGCTGTAATCGGGTCGGTCCTTGGTTCGAGGTCGGGTGCGCTTCGGCGGGCGACCATAGGCGTCGACGTCCTCTTCGAACCAGGAGCCACTCGTTCGTCTCATCCGACCAGCTCCAGCCACTGCTGCGGAAAAGTCGGCATGGTTTTTGAGGTGCAGGCGACATCGTCCAAACGCGTCCCCTCGACTCTCAGGCCAATCAGGCAAGCCGCATGAGCCATTCGATGGTCGTGATAGGTGTGAAACAAACCAGCGTGCAGGCGGCGAGGCTCGATGATCAAGCCATCGTCGACTGCTGTGACTGCCCCGCCAAGAGCGTTTATTTCGCGGGCCAAGGCCGCAATTCTGTCAGTCTCATGGCCACGAATGTGGCCAACTCCACGAATTCGGCTGGGCCCTTTTGCCAAGGCTGCCAAGGCGGTCACCACCGGTGTCAGCTCGCTGGCGCCACTCAAATCGACGTCCACGCCTTGAAGCTCACCATGGCCATGAACGGTCATCTGCTCACCGTCACTGACGATGCCCACGCCCATGCTTTGGAGAACATCCAGAATCTGACCACCGGGCTGGAGTGAGTGCTGCGGCCATCCAACGATGGTGACCTCACCGCCGCAAATGGCGGCTGCTGCCAAAAAAGCCGCCGCCGTGGTCGTGTCTGCCTCAATACGCTGATCGATGGCCTTGATCGCCTGATGATCGACTCGCCATTGCTGGTCAGATCGATCCAGGGTGACGCCGTGCTCCTCAAGCGCAGCGATGGTCATGGCGATGTGTGGTTGCGAGGGCAGGCGATCACCAGTCTGCCGCAGGGTCAACCCCTGGGCCATAGCCGGCCCGGACAAGAGCAAGGCGGACATGAATTGACTGGAGGTGGAGGCGTCGATGCTGGCTAGGCGCCCGGTTATCGGGCCCTTGACTGTGAAAGGCAGGGCGGTTCCCGTGATCGTTGCCCCCAATTGGTTAAGACCTTGGAGCAGTGGCCCCATCGGTCTAGCACTGGCTTGAGGGTCACCGTGGAAGCTGATCTGACCGGCCCCCAAGGCAGCCACTGGTGCCAAAAAGCGCATGACGGTGCCGGCCAAACCAACATCGATATCGGCCTGGATTGGCCAATTGGCGATTGGGTCGACCGACCAACAATCGCTGGAATCATCGATCAGGGCTCCCAGCTGACGCAGACCCTGCACCATCAAGCGGGTGTCGCGGGCCACCAAGGCTCCCCGGATTGTGCCGCGATGATCGGCCAGGCTAGCCAACACCAAGGCACGAGCCGTGGCTGACTTCGAACCGGGGATCGATAGTCGCCCCGACAAGCCACGGCGGCGGTAGGGGGCCGACCAAGGCATTGCCGATTGGCTGCGCGGCGAAGGATGGTTCATCCGGCGTGGGGCTAGGCTGCCTGACGAGCCCGCTTGGACGAGTGCTTGTCTGGTTTGGCGCCATGTTTTTCGAGCTGATGGTTGACTTGGCTTTGTTGTCGGGTCAGCCGCCCCTGCTGGCTGACCCACCAACGGACATCCGGCTTGCCTTGAGTGTCACGTGCTTCGATCAACAGTCCACCGAGCAAAGCCAGCTCCCGCCAAAAGGCTCGATCAATCTGCTTGACCGAACGTGGCAGGTGGTTCAGCACTCTTGGCAGATAAGCCAGCGCCAACAAGCTGGCGCCGCCGCGCCGACCAATGCCGCTGGCCATCGCGCCGGCACCGACCACCTGGGCGATGGCATGCGCCCGCACGAAGGCCTCGGGTGTCTGGGGCAGACGCTTGGCCAGCTTCTCGGGCAGCAGGCGGGCTCCGGCAGACTGAACGCGCGCCGCCAGGTCGCCTAACTGTTGCGCCGACTGTTCGGGATGACGGATGGTGTCGACACCATCGGTGATGAAGTAACCGGCCAGCATGGACCGGGCGACCAGACGCATCAAACTCATGGTCTATTCATACCACCTGCGCAGTCGCAGTGCCTGGTCAGTCCGTCGCCGATTTTTGGAGTGCATGACGGTCTGACTTCCGCTTTTAGCCAGTTTTGGCGGCCAAAGTCTCGCTTGCTGGCTAGACTGGGGATCAATGGATAAGCCAACAGCAGCCAATCCGATCCAGTCCAACGATCAGATTGCGATCTTCGACCAAGCCGTATCTTTCTTGCCGCAGCTCTACGGCGCTGCGCTTAAGCTGACGCGCAATCCAGTGGATGCCGAGGATTTGGTCCAAGAGGCCTACGCCAAGGCCTATAGCTCGATTGGTCAGTTCAAGCCTGGCACCAATCTCAAAGCCTGGCTCTATCGGATAATGACCAATGCCTTCATCAGCAATTACCGCAAGGCGCAACGTAGCCCAGCGACCGGCTCGGTTGATCTGGATGACTATCAACTGATGGTGGCTCAGTCTCGACTCGACAATGCTGGTTTGTCGGCTGAGGCTGAGGCTATGGCCCATTTGACTGATGCGCGGGTGCTTGATGCGATGAAGAGTCTGCGACAGGAATACCGGTACACCATCTATTTGGCCGATGTCGAAGGCTTCTCTTACAAGGAGATCGCCGAAATCCTGGGTGTGCCCCTGGGCACGGTCATGTCTCGATTGAGCCGGGCCAGGGCCCAGTTGCGTCAGGCCCTGCAACCGATAGGGGAGAAGTGATGGAATTACCGGCGATTTGTCAGTTCACCGCTGATCGTATCAACGCGCTGCTTGATCAGGAATTGCCGGTTGCGATCGCCGATCAGGTCCGCCAGCATCTGGCGGCCTGTGAACATTGCTCGACAGAGGCGGATATTTGGCAAGAGATTCGTCAAGCGGTCAGACATGCTTACGCGCCGGCGGCGGTGCCGGCAGGCTTGACCGAACGCATCAACCACGAGTTCGGTCGAATAAGCTGAGACCCCAGCCACAGGTGCTTGTCCACAGGAGCATCGACAGGTTGGGCCCAATCGTCGCCAGTGCGGACCGACTGCGGTCTGGGGTCGGGGCGAAGAGACGGTCAGGCGGTTGGACGCTTGCCGTGGTTCGCTTTGCTGTTCTTGCGTGCCCGGCGCTTACGAGCGGCCTTACCCATGAGAGACTCCTTGCGATAATCGACTAATTGCCCTCCAATTGTGCCACAAGGCGCCAATGACTGGTGTCGGTGGGCGGCTGGCGATCCACCACTGCCGATTCCAGCCGTACACGTGCCGAATTTCCTCTGCCGTACACCAACTGGTCGCTAAAATGGCCTTCATGCTGACGATTCCCCAGAGCATCGCTGATCAGATTCACCTGACAGACGCCCAACGTGGTCACCTCGATGCTTTGGTTGACGACTGGCACATCCTGGCTGATCTGGCCTTTTCCGATTTGATACTGTGGCTGGTTGGCAAGGATCAGCATCAATACTTCGCTGTTGCTCAAATTCAGCCGGCAACAGGGCCGACTTCGCTTGAGGAGGATGTCGTCGGTCAGTCGATCACTGACGATCCCGACCATCTGGTCAGCCGAGCGTACACCAGCCACCACATCTGCTCCAGCGCCGATCAACTGGCCGGCGCCAGCCTGCCGGTGGATGTCTTGACTATTCCCTTGATGGTATCCGGCCAGTGTTGGGGTGTCATTGAGCGGCACACCAATCAGATGGGGGTGCGCGCTCCTGGTGAGTTGGAGGACCACTACCTGGAAACGGCCGCCATCTTGATGAAGATGGCCTGGCGCGGCAGCTTCCCTGACCGCGGTCACTCCCGTTTGACCGGCATCAGCCCGCGTGTCGGAGAAGGATTGATCCTGACTGACAATCAGGGGGTCGTCGAGTATGCCAGTCCGAACGCCGTCGGTGTCTATCGGCGGCTCGGCTTGACGTCCGACCTGATCGGTGAGCGGATCGTCCCCTTGACCGGAGCCCTGATGAAGCGCACCGGCGGGTCGATTGACACCAGCTTGAGCGCTGCCTTTAGATCGCCGCGTTCCGAGGAAGTGACCATCGAGACGGATTCAGGGTCAGCCTTCATGCGCCTACTGCCGCTGACTAACCGCTCCGATCGCATTGGCACACTGGTGGTCTGCCGCGACACCACCGAGATTCGTCGTCGAGAACGTCAATTGGTCACCAAGGACGCCACCATCCGCGAGATCCACCATCGGGTCAAAAACAACCTGCAAACTGTTTCGGCGCTGCTGCGACTCCAAGCCCGACGCATGGAGTCCACCGAAGCGCGGATGGCTCTTGAGGAGGCCATGTCCAGGGTCCAGGCCATCGCCGTTGTCCATGAGATGCTGTCTTATTCCATGTCCGGATCGGTCGCCTTCGATGACGTGGTCGATCGTCTGCTGCGCTTTTGCAGCGAACTGGCGACCGAGAGGGGTTATGTCGATGCGCGTCGCCAAGGTAGTTTTGGCGAGATCAACGCCACGGTGGCCACGCCCCTGTCGTTGATCCTGACAGAACTGTGTCAAAATGCGGTCGAGCATGGCCTCGAATCCGGGGCTGGCTCGGTGTTGATTCAGCCCCGCCACCGCCCCGACGGGGTTTTGGAGATCCTGGTCATCGACAATGGCCACGGCTTGTCGACCGGCTTCAAAGTCAAAGACGAATCACGCACCAGCTTGGGGCTGTCAATCGTCTCCACCCTGCTAGAGGATCTCCATGGTGAGTTCGACTTGGTGCCCAATCCGGATGGCGTTGGCGCCCGGGCCATAGTCCGAGTGCCATTATGACAATTTCAATTGTCGTGACACTGCCAATGATCATCAGACCATCAGGGGAGTGGATGTCCCAATCAACCGATGCGCAGGCGAGACCGGGCTGCTCGTCGTTTCATTGACCGCCGCTCATCTTCACTCTTGCCGCCCCAGACGCCATGGTCCTGACCGGCTTCCAGCGCCCAGGCCAGGCATTGATCACGCACAGTGCAACGCATGCACACCTTTTTGGCTTCCTCGATCTGAAGCAAGGCCGGTCCGGTGTTGCCCACCGGGAAAAACAATTCCGGATCCTCATTCAGGCAAGCCGCTTGGTGGCGCCAGTCCATTTTTCTCCTTTGGGGCAGAGTCGCCGATAAGGCTTGGTCGTTTACGGCCATCAGGGGTTGGCCTCATCCGATGACCGTACAAGGATGACACGGCCCCGCCCGCTACACAAGGGTTTTTCAAAAAAAGTTTCATCTGCAGCCCTGATCGGCACCGATCCCAAGGGCTCGGTCATGGCGCCCCCGGAGGGATTCGAACCCTCGCTCCCGCCTCCGGAGGGCGGTGCTCTATCCCCTGAGCTACGGGGGCCATAACCGAGCCTTACTTTAGCAGAGGTCAGCCCTTTTTCGTCAGGTAGACTGCCGGGCGTGAATATCGCTGCCCCAAATGAGGACAACCCCGCCGCCCCGAGTTGGCTGAAGCGCCCCAAGGACGTCAATGCCCTTGTCCCCGAGATTTGGCCGGTTGGCGCCCGACGCGATCAGACAGGAGTTCTCCAAATCGGTGGTTGCGCCGTCACTGAATTGGTCGAGCAATTCGGCAGCCCGTTGTATGTCCTTGATCAGGACGACTTTGTTGGTCGTGCGACCTCGTTTAGAGCGGCCTTTGCCGACTGGGAGGTGTTCTATGCCAGCAAAACGCTGCTGACTCGTCGAGTCGCCAAGTGGATCGAACAGGTCGGCTTGGGTTTGGATGTTTGTTCGGCCAATGAGTTGGCCTTGGCTCAAGCCGTCAGTTTTCCAGCGCAGCGCATCGAACTGCATGGAAACAACAAATCCTTGGCAGAGCTGACGGCTGCGGTTGACCAAGGCATCGCCCGGGTGGTGGTCGACTGTTTTGAAGAGATTGATCGTTTGGAGTCGATCGCCGCTGGTCTGGACCGCATGGTGGTGGTGTCGGTGCGGGTCAGCCCGGGCATCAGCGCTCATACCCACGAGTACATCTCAACCAGCCATCAAGATCAGAAATTCGGTTTCTCTCTCCAGTCCGGCCAAGCCCTCGCCGCACTGGAATATGTCTTGGAACAGCCCCATTTGCACTTGACGGGTCTGCATTGTCATATCGGCTCCCAGATCATGGATACGGCTGGATACATCGCCGCTGCCAATCGCCTCTGTGAGCTGGCGGCTTCGCTGCGCGACTTGACTGGGCACGAGATCAGTCAACTGGACCTGGGAGGCGGATTCGGTATCGCCTACACCCTTCAAGATCAGCCATTGACTGCGGGGCAGTGGGCCGCTGGTCTCAATGATGCGGTGCGTGAGGCCGTCAACCGCTTTGCTTTGCCAGCGATGCGTCTGGCGATTGAGCCCGGACGAGCCATCGCTGGCCCGGCGGGAGTGGCTCTATACACTGTCGGGGTGGTCAAACCCATCGCCTTGGAAGCAGGGGAGCGCTGCTATGTCAGCGTCGACGGCGGCATGAGTGACAATATTCGACCAGCACTCTACGGTGCTGATTACACCGCCGTCCTGGCCAACCGAATCAGTGACGCCCGACCGCTGCTGAGTCGAGTGGTCGGCAAGCATTGTGAATCAGGCGATGTTTTGGTCCATGATGTCTGGTTGCCCGCTGACGTCATGCCCGGGGATCTGCTGGCGGTCCCAGGCGCTGGTGCTTACACTCGGCCCCTGTCATCGAATTACAATATGGCGGCCCGGCCGGCCTGGGTCAGCGTCCAAGCCGCTGCGGCCTCCTTGATGCTGCGTCGCGAGACCCTTGACGATTTGTTGGCCTGTGATCTCGGCTGACAACCTCGACCTGACGGGAGAGTCATGAATAGATCTGCGCCTGCGCGTGCGCCCCACATTGCCTGCTTCGATCTGGAAGGTGTCTTGGTCCCGGAGATCTGGATCGGTGTGGCGCAGACCACCGGGATTGACGAGCTGCGCCTGACCACCCGAGATGTCGCCGACTATTCCCAGTTGATGCGCCATCGCCTGCGCGTCTTGGATGAGCACAAGATCGGCATCAACACGATTAGAGCCGTCATCGCCGATCTGGGGGTGCTGCCGGGTGCTCGCGAGTTCTTGGACTGGGCTCGCCAAGCCTTCGAAGTGGTCATTTTGTCCGACACCTTCTATGACTTCGCTGCGCCGCTGATGCGTCAACTCGATTGGCCGACGCTGTTTGCTCATCAATTGGTCATTGATGACGCTGGCATGATTCGAGATTTTCGATTGCGGATGCCTAATCAGAAGCAGGCGGCTGTTCAGGCTTTCCAGAGTCTCAACTTCACGGTCTTGGCAGCTGGTGATTCCTACAATGACACCGACATGCTGTTGGCCGCTGATCATGGTTTTCTCTATCAGCCGTCAGCTCAAGTGATGGCTGACTTCCCGAACCTACCGGTAGTCGATGATCTCATCAGCTTGAAGGCCGCCTTGGCCTCTGTTGCTGGAGTAGATGCCGACTGAACCAGTCGGGGACTGCATTGCCCTTCTGTTTAGAACCCGGGTTGGCTGGTGTCATACCACGGTTGTGATATGCTCTGAGAGTCGGAGTGGATGTCATCCCTCTGCATTTTCAAACGTCGGCCGATGAACTTGGCCGCCACTCATCTAAGCTCGTGGTCCTTTTTCATGCGACCACGCCTCATCATCATCGGAGAGGACATCCGTGACGACCAACCTAGAGTCGATGCTCCTGCCAGACTTGAAAAGACTCGCCTCATCAATCGGCTTGACCAAGGTGGCGACCATGAAAAAGGCCGACCTTGTCAATCGCATCCGCCAAGCGCAAAGTGGCAGTGCTTCGATTGAGGCTCCAGATGGGGCAACCGCTAGTCAGACCCGCACCGAAGGTGCAACCAAGACGGGCAAGGCCGAGGTGGTGGCGCCGACGGCTGCTGGCAAGCAGGATGAGTCAGCCGCGCCGATCACTACAGAGGCCACAGCGCCGACTGCTGATAACCGCCGCCCAGCCAAGGAATCACGGTCGTCCAAGGAGTCACGCTCGTCCCAGACGCACACCGCCACCGCCGCTTCAAGCCACGATGCCGGTTCAACCAAGCGGTCAGACGATGGTCACAATCGGCGTCAACGCGGACACAAGGGCGTCGAGGAAGCTGGTGATGTCAATGTGGCGGATGAAGTTGGCGCCCGCTTGGCGGCGTTGGGGATGGACGTGGTCGAGCCGGCCCCGAAAATCAAGGCCGAGCCGATGAGCCGTGATTACCCTCGCGAAGATGACGCCATCGGTGGCAATCATCGCAATCGGCGCCGTCGCTCGCGTGATCGCCAAACCCGGCGCCATGGCGGCAACGAGCGCTTGGACAATGATCCCCAGGTCAGCGCTGACGACGTCTTGTCGCCAGTAGCCGGGATCGTCGATGTGCTCGATGGTTACGCTTTTGTGCGCACCAGCGGTTATCTGCCCAGCCCCGACGACGCCTACATGCCAATGGGCATGGTCCGGAAGTTCGGTTTGCGCAAGGGTGATGTGGTCACCGGATCGATGCGCTTGCCGCGCGATGGCGAGCGGCGTGAGAAATTCAGCCCGTTCGTCTCCTTGGAGACCGTCAATGGTGGCGATCCGGAGTCAGCCAGGAATCGCCCCGAATTCGCCAAACTGACGCCGCTTTATCCTCAAGATCGCTTGCGCCTGGAGACAGACCCGATCAACATGACTGGCCGAATCATTGACATGTTGTCTCCCATTGGCAAGGGCCAACGTGGTCTGATCGTCTCCCCGCCGAAGGCCGGCAAGACGATGATCATGCAGACCATCGCCAACGCCATCACCGCCAACAATCCCGAGGTTCATTTGATGGTGGTGTTGGTCGATGAGCGGCCTGAAGAGGTCACCGACTTCCAGCGGACCACTTCTGGTGAGGTGATCGCTTCAACTTTTGACCGTCCGGCCGAAGACCACACCACCATCTCTGAGCTGGCCATCGAGCGAGCCAAGCGCTTGGTGGAAATGGGTCGTGACGTGGTTGTCCTGCTTGACGGCATCACCCGCTTGGGGCGCGCCTACAATCTGGCGGCTCCGGCTTCTGGGCGGATTCTCTCCGGTGGCGTCGATTCGGCGGCTTTGTATCCACCGAAGAAGTTTTTCGGCGCGGCCCGCAACATCGAGAACGGTGGATCGTTGACCATTTTGGCCACGGCGTTGATCGAGACCGGTTCGAAGATGGATGAGGTCATCTTTGAAGAGTTCAAGGGCACCGGCAATATGGAGTTGCGCTTGCGGCGTGATTTGGCTGACAAGCGCATCTTCCCAGCCATCGACGTCGACGCTTCGGGCACGCGCCGCGAGGAGTTGTTGATGGCTCGCGACGAACTGTCGATCATTTGGAAATTGCGCCGAGTCCTGTCAGGTATGGACGATCAAGCGGCTCTGGAAATGTTGCTCAAGCAACTGCGCAAGACCGCATCCAATCACGACTTCTTGCTGCAAATCTCGCGGACCACCCCAAACTGAGGGGCGTCGCGTCATGTCTGGGAATAGAGCGACCCGACCTGGCGTTGTATCAGCGAAGGCCGGCAAGCCGGCAACTTGGCTAGCTAAAGCCAGTCTGACATAATAGTGAGGTTGCCGGTTCACGTGCTCCCGACCCGGCTTTAATCAAGGAGAGAATATGAAGCCAGGAATCCATCCTGATTACGTCGTCACCGACGTCACCTGCAGTTGCGGCAATCACTTCGTCACGCGTTCGACCAAATCGACCGGTGCGATCCGAGCTGAGGTCTGCTCGCAATGCCATCCCTTCTACACTGGCAAGCAGAAGATCCTAGACACTGGTGGTCGTGTGGCCCGCTTCGAGCGTCGCTACGGTGGCGCCAAGGCGAACGCCTCCAAGTAACCACAACGCAGCAGCACCGGGGAGGAGTCCCCGGTGCTGCTGTCTTTTTTGAGAGTGAATATGTCTGGCACCGATGATCTGCTTGTTGAATT
>JAITVZ010000020.1 GCA_031285505.1 Propionibacteriaceae bacterium | reverse complement strand
GGGTCCCCCTATGATCGAAGCCTTACAACCCAATCATCGCCGGGCCCCGACCCCACCCCAAACAACCAGAAACCACCCCGAAACCACCAATCAGCCACACTCTAGATTGTGAAGAGCCCCCTTCTGTTGGCCGGTTAGGGTCTCGCTGAGGAGGGGGCGCAGAATCTGGCTCTAGTTTTGTCATTCATCATTCGTTAGACTCTTCATGGTCAGTGAGCCACGCTGTGCCCGCTTCAGTGATGCGGTAGCGCTGGGTCTTGACACGCGGCTTGTCCGGTTCGGTCATCTCCACTAGCCCAGCGTCAATCAGTGGCTTGATATGGCGAACAGCATTGGATGACTGGTCAGTCATCCCAAGCTCCCCCAACAGTTCAGCGCGCGACAGCGACCTGGCTACCAGCGCGGACAGCAACACCAGCCCTGTCTTGGGTATCTTAGTTACTTTCTTGGGTATCTTGGTTACTTCGGGTGACTCTGTACCAGGCTGTTCGGTAGACCCACTCTCGCTTTGAGCGCCTCGGGTCGTCCCCGGCCTCGGCGTGATGGACGCCTGATGGTTGGGGATGCGGACGATGACCCGCAACCGGCCTGGCAGTTCAACGAACTCAGGGGCAGGAAGGCCAGTTTCGGCGAGCTTTCTGACCACACCGCGAAGGCCCGATCCCCATTCCTCCATGAGGTCCATCTCACTGAACACCCTCGCCAGAACCGGGTTACGAATCTCCGAGACGCCGTTCACAATGTCATCAATGGTCAGGCCGGGCATCAGGCCGCCAGGGCTGTCCACTTCGATGCGGTCGTCCATGAACGCGACCCGGATCGGTGAGTGCGCACCTGCGTATGTGGCGTGGACTACGGCGTTGATGACGATCTCACGCAACGGCTCGACCGGGATCGAGTAGACGTTTTTGCGCCGTATTCCGCCGAACTCGGCTGTCTTGAAAGCATGCTTCATCAAGAACGCCATCACCTCATCGATCATCAGCGGCAGATGGGTGTGGACCTCAATCTGGTCGAAGATGTCCAAGCGTTCAGGGCCACGGAAACGACCGCACTGCGCCCAGGCGAAGGGAAACTTCTCTTCGCGGAACTTGCCGGCCAGCAGCACGCCGCCGTTGGTTGGGACGAGCCGGCCCTGATCCAGGGTGGCCAGAGACAGTGTGCGCAGTGTTGTCTCGTCAATGGAGCGCCCCAACATTTTGGACAGGGCTTCAATGTCGAGGTCGTCAACCGTCATCGTCGGCACGGGCAGCTTGTCGAAAAACTCGCCTTTGGTGCCACGCTCCAACTCGGCAATCAGACCAGGATCGGCTTGGCGGTTGGTGTTACCGAGCCGAACATACACACCTGCTTCGGGGCCTTCGCTTTTGAGGTAGTGAGGACGACGACCACTTACCGCTACGTTGACCACCAGCACCGACTTTCCATCCACTGTCGCCAGTTCGATGGTTGGCACCAGACGCGGCTCAATCCAGTCGGCAATGAGATTGGCCAAACGCTCTTCCTCGCCCAACGGATCGGCCACACCGACGACATGGAGGTCGTCATGAACACCCACGACCAGTTGTCCACCAGCGGAGTTGGCGAAAGCCACTAGGGCACGCATCGCCTTGGCGGGGGAAGAGAGGTCCTGCTTGTACTCGCGGGTTTTGCTCTCAGGCGCGGTCATTTTGCCGTCGGGTATGAGCGTCAGATCAATGGGCATCGCGAGCCTCCTTCCTGGTGTGATTCGTCATAAATAAGCCTAATCATCGGGTCCGACGATCCGCGTTCGACCAGGCCCTTGTATCTCAATTTCCTGGAACTTTGCTTCGTGTTCCGCGAGCCAGGCCAAACCAGCGTCGGTGGTGAGGTATCGCTGTTGCGGACTGTTTGGGCTGGATGGATCAGTGAGTACGAGCAACCCAGCCTCCAGCAATGGATGAATATGTCGGCGGGCGTTTCGAGAGTCATTTGAGATGCCGATCTCCCTGAGAATGTCGGCCCGCGATACGGGGGCCTTCATCGCGGGTTGAAGTATGGCGAGAGCCTGCGGGCCTACTTGGTGACTTACTTGGTGACTTACTTGGTGACTGGGTGAGTCACTATCAACGGGTTGGTTGCCGAGTTGTGACGACCTCAGGCCACCGGCCATGATCTCAGCGTGGCGAGTGGGCACGACGAACCGTAGTCTTCCTGGCAGTTCGACGTAGGTCGGCTCATCTAGCCCAAGCTCGGCGTACTCCAGCGTCTTGGACTCGTAGGCGGCCAGCGTGCCGTCCAAGGCCAATGTTGGGACGAAATCAATGCTCACAACTATCCTCCCGTCTCATCCGAATCGTCATGGAATAGCCTAATCATCAGCACCGACAGTTCTGGCTCGACCGAGCCCTTGCGCTTCGATTTCCTGCGATTCAGCTTCCATAATTGCTCGCTGATAATCCAGTTCCGCCCGCTGGTAACGTAGAGCCGTCTTGGCTGAAGTGTGCCCACCGACAGTCATGACGGCTTTGAGGTTGCCGCCCGAGAGGCGGTAGATGCCTGTCAGTCCAATGACCCTCGTCCCATGGAAAACGTAGCCGCCATTCTCCGTCAAGAGACGGCGCGTGGCCTCGTCATCCGTTTCGTCGGCGACCTGTTGGCAGGCTTTCTTGAACATCTTGAGCCAGGCGGCGGAGCGGACGGGCTTGCCGTCCATCGTCCAGAACAGCAGACCCGTTGGTCCGAGTTGGGTGAAGTCGCGCAAGTGCTCGCGTACATCGTTCATCAGTGCTTGCGGGATCACCAGGCGGCGGTCACTACGGTCAGTTTTGAGCTTGCCGATGGGGTTGTCCCAGTCGTGGGGGTTGACGGAATGCTGGACGTGGAGCACGTCGCCGTCGAAGTCCTGCCGCTGGAGTGCGCGAACCTCTCCTGAGCGCAGACCGAGGACACCGGCCAGCAAAACACCCAGACGGAACCGTACCGGCATGGCGTCAGCAATGGCATACAGCACCGGCAGCGGCAGGGGCGCGTTGTCGCGCTCACGCGAGGGCTTGCCCGCACCCTTGATCTTGACGGGGTTGACTTCGACAGCCAGTTCCTCGTTCTCGACGGCAGCATTCATGATCGCTCGCAGCAGGGCGTACGCCTGGTTGCACGAGTCGAGCCTCTCACCTAACGGCAGGCTGGCCCACCAGTCCTTGACCTGCCTGCGAGTCAACTCCTCGACCTTCACCGCGCGCAAGCTGTGCGTCGTGTAGACCTTGGGCTTGGCATCCTTCCTCTTCGACGGCAACGGCTCACCCAAGATGTAGAGCTTGAGCAACTGCCGATAACGTGACTTGGTGCCCTCAGTGGAGCGACTCTCGACGTATGCGCTCCCGAAATCAGCGATGGTCGGCGCGCTACGTCGGGCTTCCTCATCGCGGCGGGCCTCGACAATCCGATCCGCTGGCGGCGTCCACCTGCCCGAACTGATCAATTGCCAATGACGATCCAATTGTGGGCCAGTTTTGCCGGTTGGAAAGTGAGTCACTCCGTTGCAGATTGAGGGAGTGATTACTGTGAATGATTGGGCAGAGATTCGACGGTTGTCGAGGTTGGAGCATCAGTCCGGGCGTGAGATCGCCCGGGCGTTGGGGGTGTCTCGTCACACGGTGGCGAGAGCGTTAGCGGCCGTTGACCCGCCCAAGTATCACCGGAAGCCTGTGGGGTCGATGGTCGACTCGTTCGTGCCAGTCAGCCTCCTTGGCACTAAGGCGGGGGTCAGCACCATCGACGAATGGCCCGGGATCGACCGCGGTCGGTCAAGCCCTGCGTCTTGGCGTCGATCTGACCGAGCTGCGGGCTATTGGCCTTGCGGGTTGGTTTCGACGGTGTGGAGTTGATTGATGTGGATCGCTGGTCCTTGGCTGGTGGGGGTTTGCCAGGTGAATTGCCCGCTTTGGTTGTCGCTGGTCGACCATTGGATTTCCCAGGTGCTATAACCAGACAGCTGGAAGTGGTCGTTGGGGTCGTCGAGGTTGTTGCCAATCATGTAGGTGAGGTCACAGCCGGTCGGCGAGTGTTCTCGTAAACGAGAGTCGCGGGGTCGGGCGGTGAAGGGCTGGCTGCAGGTGACCGTGGTATCGGCCTGTCCGCCGTTGAAGGTGACTGATTGGGCGGTGGCTGTGGCCGTCAAGCTGGTAGCGCCGACGGTGATGCTGGTGGTGTGACTGCCCCATTGGAGCGGATCGTCGGGGTCGATCCACAACCACATGACCCGAGGCCACCTGACTCCAGGCCCGCTCGCCGCGACTCGCAGCCTCGCAGTCTGCCGTTCCACCCCGGCCCGTCAGCAGTGAACCGACTGCTAGCAGCAAACCGGTTGGAACTGATTACCGCCTGCCCTGTCAAACCCATGATGCTCCCCCTTCACGACAGTCATCAGACGTCGCTATAGCATCATTTTGACAAATGCGCCCCACAAAATGGCAGTTATCCACAAGAACTTTGGATGAATTACTCGCCCGGGATCAGCATGGACACACCCCAATGCTTGGAGTCTCTGGGAATTCTGAGCGACTGCGCTAGCCTGACGCGAGGCTCGCCGCCACACGACCCGCTGCTCCAGCGAACAGAATCTCAATCACAATTGGGGTTGTCTGCAAAGACGGTGGCACCGACCTCCAAGGCGGCTTGCCGCAGTCGCTTGTCGCGCGTCCATAATGACAGGCCCGGTTGCAGCAGAGTTGATCCAAGCAGGTGGACATCAATGGGGCTGAGCCCGTGGCTCCATAGCCGGTGCGATTCACACAGGGCCAGCCATTCATCATGACTCAACACGGATGCTTTGGGTAAAGCGCCCAGCAATCCAAGAACCAGTTGACGTTTGGCGATGCTGCCGAGCGCTAACTCCTGAATCACAAAGGTGTGACTCAAAACAAGATTTGCACCTAGGGCTGCCACAAGAGCCGCTTCGGTCTGATGGAAATGATCTATCCAGACTGAACTATCGACCAGGATCATTGGTCCAGCCGAGATCGCCGACCGGCGGATGCTGTCGGATCACTGCCTCCAAGAGCGGCCAGACGGCGAGCGCTCTCAGTCTGAATCAGTAACTGAAGGCCGAGGCGGATTAGCGTTGACCGCTCCCCGATCCCCAGCAATTCGCTTGCTCGCGACACAAGATCATCATCGAGGGTCACTGTGGTTCTCATGGTCACCTCCAGGAATCGATTATAGCATCAAGTGATGCGATGATCCGTGGCTAAATCAACTCCAATCAGGGAAGCTCTTCCCCCCGGTGTCAGGCGACCACTCCACCATCGCTGCGCAGCTCATCGGGCACGCGGAACTCCTGGCTGGTGGCCTTCTCCCGCTGGAAGCGATTCATCCACTCGCGTTGTGGCGGACCGACATAGATTTGGCGTGGCCGGTAGATGCGTGAAGCGGGGTTGTCGTGGATCTCCTTCCAATTGGCGATCCAGCCGGCCGTGCGGCCAATGGCGAAGATGACGGTGAACATCTCCGGCGGAATGCCCAACGCCGTCAGGATGGTCCCGGAATAGAAATCGACGTTGGGGTAAAGGCGGCGCGACACGAAGTAATCGTCGGCCAGGGCGACCTCTTCCAGCTCGCGGGCGATGTTGAGGCGCGGGTCATCGATATTGAGAGCGTTGAGCAGATCGTCGCAGGCGTCCTTGAGGATGCGCGAGCGCGGATCGAAGTTGCGATAGACCCGGTGCCCGAAGCCCATCAGCTTGATGCCGGAGCTGCGGTCTTTGACCTTGGCGATGTATTCCTTGGTCGACATACCCGATTCGAGGATCAAGTCGAGCATCTCGATGACTGCCTGGTTGGCGCCGCCGTGGAGCGAGCCCCACAGGGCACAGACTCCCGCCGCCACCGAGGCGTAGAGGTTGGCCTGACCGGAAGCGACCATTCGCACCGTTGAGGTGGAGCAGTTCTGCTCATGGTCGGCGTGGAGGATCAAGAAGAGGTTGAGGGCTCGGGTGGCCTCGGCGGTCGGCACGAAGTTGCGATAGGGCCGCGAGAACATCATGTGGAGGAAGTTCTCGACGTAGCGCAGGTCGTAGCGCGGGTAGATGATCGGCTCGCCGATCGATGACTTGTAGGAGGCCGCGGCGATGGTGCGCACCTTCGACATCAAGGTGGCGCTGACCCGCTCGAACTCCTCATCGGAGTCGATCGTCAGGCCCGGCAGATCGTAGCTCTGCAGGGCGTTGATCAGCGCCGACATGATCGACATCGGGTGGGCGTGCGGTGGGAAAGCGGCGAAGTGCCGCCGGAAGTCCTCGGGCAGGGCCGAATTCTCGGTCAGGATGTCCGAGAAGTGGGACCGCTGGTCGGGGCTGGGCAGCTCCCCCCAAATGACCAACTGGGCCGCTTCGATGAATGAGCAATGCTTGGCGATGTCTTCGATCGGGTAGCCGCGGTAGCGCAGAATGCCGGCCTCACCGTCGATATAGGTGATCGCTGATTGGCATGAGCCGGTGTTGGTGTAGCCATCGTCGAGGGTGATGTAACCGGTTTGGGCCCGCAGTTTGCTGATGTCGATGGCCCGCTCGCCTTCAGTGCCGACAACGATCGGCAGGTCGGCGCGTTGCCCGTCGGGGAGGGTCAGCGAGGCGCTTTGGGTGATGTCGTCCACCAGATTTTCAGTCATGTGTTCCTCCAACTAGTCGTTAGCTCCACCGGCTGATGACGGTCGAACAAGGGGGGTCGACTACGGTGTTATCCCTGCGGCATGACCGCCGCTAAGACCTAAGAATAGCGGCCTGTGTGTCGGCGAGCTGTTTCGGGCCTGGATGTGGGCAGTCGTCGGGCGGCGGTCACCGCGCCAGCATCGAAACCAAACTTGCCACACCAACCAAACATTGCCGATTCAGTTGATAAACCAGGCGTCAGTCAGCGAGCCCCTTTTGCTAGCCCGGTTAGTGAGTGCTGTGACTGAGTCTTGCTACTGCGCGAGCTCGGATGCATAGCCGCTGC
Source organism: Propionibacteriaceae bacterium (assembly GCA_031285505.1). Lineage (GTDB taxonomy): Bacteria > Actinomycetota > Actinomycetes > Propionibacteriales > Propionibacteriaceae > WQYJ01. Next base: position 19,107 of record JAITVZ010000020.1, on the reverse strand, counting down.
CCAAAGGCTTATCGACAACCAATATTGCCCAGCGACGCTGGGTCTGGTCAGTTAAACTGGGAGCATGAGCGATCAAAGCTGGATGCCCCAGGGGGGGGCGGTGCATGAGGTGGACCCAGGCGCGCCCGACAAGGTGCCACCGGCCGTCAAGGCCGAAGAGGATTTCCTCGACGCTGTGGTCAGCCACATCGATGAGGATCGTTCAGATATCAAAGCCGCCCGCGACAAGGTGGCGCAGTGGTATGACTCTTGTGACGGTCAGTCACGCAAGACGCCGACCACGGCCAGTAATTGACGGCGCTGAGTCGTTAGGCTCACTGGCTGGCTAGCACACTCGGCAGCTGCCCGTTGGATCAGTTGCGTGCTTAGGCAGCCAGCCAAGCGGCGACCACTCAATCGGCCCGCCCTGATTGGTCAAGCTGGTGGGCGTGCCAGGCCGCGCCGACGATGCCGGCCTGGTTGCGCAGGTGGGCCGGCACGATTGGCGCCCGCAGCTTGAGGAAGGGCAGGAACTTGTCGGAATCACGCGAGATGCCCCCGCCGACGACGAAGAGGTCGGGGGAGAAGAGCATCTCCAGAGTCTCGTAATAGCGCTGGACCCGCTTGATGTAGGCCTTCCAAGACAGATCTTCGATGGTCTTGATGCTGGCGGCGGCCCGCTTCTCAGCGTCGAAGCCGTCGATCTCCAGGTGGCCGAGCTCAGTGTTGGGCACCAGCACGCCGTTGTAGAGGATGGCTGAGCCGATGCCTGTGCCCAGGGTGGTCATGATCACCAGCCCGTCTTGACCCTTGGCCGCGCCGTAATAGACCTCCGCGATGCCGGCGGCGTCGCCATCGTTGAGCAGATGGACGGTCCGCCCGACGGTTGAGGACAACAGATCAGCCGCCTGGCAATCGATCCACTTCGGGTCAAGGTTGGCCGACAGCTTGGTCACGCCATGCAGGACGATGCAGGGGATGGTGATGCCGATCGGCAGCCCATCGATATCGGAGCCGAATTCCGCCAATAGTTGCGCGACGGTCTTGGCGACCGCCTTCGGCGTCGACGGCGATGGTGTGGCGAAGCGGATCCGCTCGGTGGTCAGCTCGCCGCTCTCAAGGTCGACCGGGGCGCCCTTGATGCCCGATCCACCGATATCAATTCCAAATGCTGTAGCCCTCATGTCCACAGCATAGCCGCCACCGGTGACAGTTTCTTGCTGGCATCGCCAAGTGGGGCAAGGCGGGCGGGGTGGCTGCTTCCGGCCCCCGGAACTCAACCTAGGTGTTTTCGAACGCTTGAGCGGTCAGTGGGATGAGTCCGCGCTGGTGCCAGCCTCCTGTGAGATTCCCACATGGCGCTCCTACTCGCACGGCTCAGCTGATGAAATGCTGATTGACTGGCGGTGGCCGAGAAGCGATAGCCCAGAAACTCTGTGGCGCTCCGTCATGGTTGGGCATTTCGCTCAATGAGCGGCTCGTCGCCAGGCCAATGAGCTTTCCCTGGGCGAGGTCGTGCAGTCGGATCTTGGGTTATGTCTACCTGACGACCATCGTCTGCATCGCCAAACCCATACATGGCCATGTGGGAGTCATAGAAGTAATACGATTCGACGCTGATGTGGTGATCGTTGCCGTATTGGCGGGCCAGCTTGACCAGCGGGAGATGATAATCGGGGTCAAGCTCTCTGACGAATATCTCCAGATCGTGTGACTGGCCAATGTGGTTGCATTGGAGGCTGATTTGATGGCTGATGGCCATGAAAAATGTCATCGAGGCGTTGGTCTCCTGAGCGATTGTTGTGCCCGGGAAATGCTGTCTCAACACAGCGTGACTGTATTGGTCAAGAGGTGGTAGTCGCGCGAGCACATCCTCGAAGTCGGCCAGCAGATCTCGGGGTGCGTCATCCAAATGCCCTATCATCAGCGAAAGGCTCCGCCGCTGCTGTTCCCTCCGAAACCGCTGTCTGCGTCGTATGTCCAGTGGATGTCCATACTCCAGCGCGGCGACCCGGCAGTCGGATAACAGCGGTAACCGTCCGTTCCGGGCCAGTATAGGACGGAGCTGTTCCCGAAATTAACACACTTCTGGTAGCTAGTGAAATGGTCGTAGTAGTACTCATACTGCCAATAGCCTGCTGCTTGCGCTTGAGGGCTCGCTATGGCCCCAAACGATGCAACCAACATCACCATGGTAAGAAACTTGCTGAAGTGTCTGTCTGTCCTGATTTTCATGTCTGACTCCTCGATGAGTAGGCGTGCAATGCTACTACCAAGAGTATAAGGCATTATCATTGATTAATCATAGATGCGACGAGACTCACGTATCGTGCTCGAGAAATATGTCTGGTGCCTCAGGTGGTATTTGCCCGCGAAACCATGATACTGGCGGTCAGATAACGCTTTTCTGTGTGCATCGTCTGGCGGATCGAAACGAGCCTGCTGTCTAATGCTCGGCCCGCTCTTCAACTGCGGCATAGTGCTCCTGCTCGCGCTGCCCGGCCGGTGAGCTGTTGATCGATTTGCGATAGACGAAAAATCGATAGACCAGAAACTCGGTCGAGAAGTTGACCACCATTGTGCCGATCAGGATGATGTAGTGCTGAGTTGAGGGGTGGATGCCCCAGTGTTGCGCCGCCAAGTGCCCGCCGATCCAGGTGGAGACCGGCGTGAAAATGGCATAGTAAAGGGCAATTTTGGCCATGGCCAGCGGCAAATTGCTGACCGATTTGAAGGTGAAATGGCGATTGGCGGTGAAACTCCAAGCGACGGAGCCGATCAAGGCTGACAGGTAGGACAGCTCGTAGTTGGCGTGCAGGCCTTCCGACAGCAACGTGAACAAGATGATCTGGATCAAACCGGCGCTCAACTCGAAGCTGGTGAAGCGCACCACCTTGGCGATCTCCTGCATCAGGGTCAGGTGGTGCCGCCCGGCGAAGTCGTGCTCACGTTTTCCCTGGTCCATGGGTCATTGATACCGCATCGACCATCGGAACGGGGGTCGTCTCAAGGTGGTTAACCGCCGGTCACTTGCGCTATCCGTTCGCCTGGCGGGCGGCTTTGGTGATGATGATGGGCGCGGCTGTCCCAACTGATAATCAGCGCCTACGGCCTCCTTGCCCATCGGCCAGTTGGGCTAGCCGGTCTGGTTTTGTGGACAATCGTCCGGCCCGAGGTCGATGGTGACATCTTGGCCTTCGTAGAGCGCGCGGTTGACGGCGTTGAATTGATCGGCGCTGGTTTGCTGCTCGGCAGTCAGCGGGGCGCACCAATCGATGTCAAGGATCGCTGACGGGTCGATCTTGACAATCGGGTCGAAAGCCAGCAGGTCAGCCGGTAGCTCTTCATAGAACCCGTGCTCCTGGTACCAGTCGTCGAGCTGCTCCATCTTGTCGGGGCTGAACGTCGGGCAAGCTGCCACCACTTGGCGTAACACCTCAGGGTCGGTGGTCACTGGAAGAATCACCCTCGGCATACGGTCGGCCTCCTCGCCGGTGAACAGCACCGAGTCGGCCAGGTTGGGCAATCCATGGTCGCGGGCGCAGGCGGTCCAACGGTTGTTGGTCGTCAGTTGCGCCTGGAGCTCGGATGGATCCGGTGGTGGGCTGTCGATGGCAGTGGCCGCCTCCTCGTCGTAGCCGGACTGGTCGAGGCAGGCGACGAAATCATCCGACTTGTCGACCCAATCGACCAGCAGGGTCGCTCCGTCGTGCGGCGCTCGTTCAAACTCGTCGATTTTGGCCTGCTCTTCGGCGGTCACATCGCCACGACGAGTGCCGGCGGTCTGATAGCCGTCGCGCCAGGTGGCCATCACCAGCGCATCTGAGTCCATCGAGCCGAAACTGACCTGGGTCAAAGCGCCGGTATGGTCAGCGCTGACCCGGTGGGGGACACCGAGATCGGTCAGGCAATCGGATAATTCTTTGGCGGCCACCACCAAGTCGACTGGTCCAGTGGACGTGGAGTCGCCCAGGCTGGGCAGATCGGCATCGGGGTTGCTGCAGGCGGTCAGAGTCAGAATGGCGGCGCAGACCAACAGGCCGATCCGGGTTAGCTGATGGGCGGGTCGGATCATTCCATTCTTCCCTTCTCAGGTGGCGATCAGTCTGTCCAGACTAGCGGACAGAAGAAGGGTTGTTCAGTGCGAAAGGTGTTCGGCCAGAGAAATGAGGTTTGGAAGCTCTGCCCCGATGATTGTCATGCACTTGACAAAGATCAAGGCATGGCGCAGACTTATGTCAGGTACCTGACGTACTGCAAGAATTTTCAAGGAAAGATCATGACTGAATCAACCAACTCAACCCAACCCACAAGCCCAACCGACTCAATCGACCCAACCGAATCACCGGACCCAACCCAGCCAACCCAACCAACAGACCCAACCGACGGTGCCGCCCTACGCCGCCTGGCTGCCGAGCGTCTGATGCGCCTGGCGCATCTCCAAGGGCGCAGGCGTCATCGTGGGCCGAACCGACAACCATGGCACGATCCGCATCAGGGTCAGGGCCGGATCCTGGCTTTGTTGAAGATGAAAGACGAGATGCCACAACCAGAGTTGACCTTCCTCAGCGGCCTGACTCGCCAGGCGCTGGCCGAGCTCCTGGCCAAGTTGGAACGGCAGGGGTTGATCGAGCGATCACCATCGCCGACTGATCGTCGGGTGATGGTGGTTCGGCTGACCGATGCCGGCCGGGCCACCGAGCAGCAGCTGACTGATCCAGCTCCTGGCGATGGCTTGTTCGACGCCCTGACCAATGATGAGGTGGCCCGCCTGTGTGACTACCTCGGGCGGAGCATCGCCGCCTTGGAGCAGGCTCGTGGGCAGGCTGATGATCACTATCAAGCCAGGATGGAAGAGCGTCGCGCCGCTTTGGAGGAGGTCTTGACCCAGCACGGCATCGATCCGCAATATTGGCCGGACTTCATGAGAGTTGGGCGCGGTGGTCGGGGATTCGGTCGTGGGAGACGGCATGGCCAGGCTGACTCTGATGGTCGCGGACGGCGGCGTGGGCCTGTTTCATGGGAAAGTCCTGATGACAAGGCGGCTCCCGATGACGGCGACTACCGCTGAGGCGACGGTTAATCGACGGCCAGATCCAACTGATGCCTGTTCCGACCACGACGCGACGTCCGCCAATTGTCAATGCCATAAGCCCTCCACCGCAATAGCCCCGACTCGCCTGGCCAGGGCAGGAGCCTGCCCCGCTGCATATTGGACGATCAGATGTCTGGATTTATGTTCAAACGAACGGACGGATCAGCGTTCACTGCGCACGACTATGAGACGGATATGAGGAGAATGCGCCGCTTCGGGAGTCAGTGTCGGCTCCAGCATCAACATCGACATCAACCCGAAGGAACTGGTTGACAGGCTCTCCGGTTGGTGGTCATTCTGACCCAATGTGGCTGTGTGATGGCAAAGGTGTTTTGGACGGGTCGTGGTGACCGGGGGGGCGCAGGGAGGTAAAGTGGCCAGGTATTGGGGGAGGCAATGTGGCCAAGTTTCAGATGAAAGTCAATGGGCGAACCATGGGTGGACCAGCGCCACAGGGGCAGGTGTTGGGATTCAGCTCCCTCGAGAGGGGGGGCCTGTGTTTCATCGGCGCCTTTGCCTGCGCCATCTTAGGGGTGATAGGGCTAACTGGAACGATCCTAGCGGCCATACCGGGGATACCGCATGGCCACACCCATAACGGGGTCAGCACCAGAGGTGTCTCAGCAGGTGTCACATCGCCTGAAGGGCTGCGTAACTTCCTCATCTTTGCCGTGGTCACCGTTGCCTTGTTCACTCTGCTGCTTGTTCTGGCCCGTCGCGGCCGACGCATCTTGGATAACGTCGAGGTGTCGGGTTTGACAGAGGTGACCGGGCCCCTGCCGCAGCTGACGGCTCCAGCTACGTTGGATCAAGTGGTGGCGGCCCTGAATCGGCTGAATGGCTTGGGTCTGCCTTACACGATCAGCTTCGAGCCCGGCAAGACGGCTGGGGCGGTCACGGCGACGGTCCGCTGGCGGGTGGAGGAGGCTTCGTGGCGCAACGTCTTCGGCGCGGGTGAAGTCAAGCGGACTTGGGTGATGCGCGTATACCTCCTGCCAAATGGTCGTTATGCCTTCGGTGAGACGTCGGGGATGTTGCGTTGGAACGCCAGCCTGATGACTTGGTCGTTCCACGTGAGTGGTTCGGTGGCCAGGGGGAAGTCGATGGGTGGGCTGCATCGTTCGTTCATTTGGAGCCCGGGCACTGGGGCTCAGCGTCTGCAGATCCGTTCGGCCGACGCGAAGATGCCGGTGTTCACGATTTTGCGGGCCTATGGTTGGCGGCCACGGATGGGCGACCACTGGTTCGCAAGGATGTGGGAGTACTAGTGTCGCGTGACGCTGTATTCATCAATCCTCCGCTCTTGCATGGATCGGTGCTTATGGCGCCTCGTCTGCTCTTCCCATTCGACGACGCGCGAATGCCAGATCGAGCATGGTCGTGTGTTGGAGCCAAGCTCCAGCAACCACCATCAAGCCGGGGCGCCACCGCTCAGACGCGAAGCGACCGCGTTGAGGGCGTCCCGAGCCTCATCGCTGTAAGCGACGAAGATGACCTGCTGCACCTGGCATGGGGTGTTGATGACGGTGGTGACAGCCGTTTCGGCCGCGTCGGCCAGCGGCCAACCGTAGGTGCCAGCTGAGATCAGGGGGAAGGACACCAGCGGCGCGCCGAGCCGATCGGCCACCTGCAGGCAGCGACGGTAGCACGATTCGAGCAACTGCCGATCGGTCTGACCGGCCATCAGGTTGGGGCCGACGGCGTGAATGACCCATTGGGCCGGCAATCGTCCGGCGGTGGTCCAGCCGACTTCACCAGCCGCCAGCCCGGCTGGGAAACGGCGGATGCAATCGGCCAGCACCGCCGGCCCGCCGGCGCGGTGGATCGCCCCATCGACACCGCCGCCACCGCGCATCTTCGGGCTGGCGGCGTTGACCATGGCGTCGACCGGAATGGTGGTGATGTCACCCTTGACGATGAGGATCTGCATGAAGTGAGTTTAGAGGCATGAGGCCCCAGGTGGTCCGCCCCGAAAAAGTCACTGCCCTCGCGTAAACTAACAGCATTATGAATGATCAGATCGATGCTTCGACCACGCCGGATCGCCCACAGGCCGATTGTGGGGCCAGGGCGACCGCCAACCGGGGCACCACTGGTGGGGTCGTGGCCACCGACACAAATGGCGCAACCAATGCCACAACTGGCACTGATGTGCCTGGTGCGCAGCAGGGTTCATCCACTGCGCCGGGCGATCCATCGCCCGCCTACAACCCGGTCGCCCCGCAAATCGATCTGATCGCCATGGAACACGAGATCCTGCGTCTCTGGGCCGAGCACGGCACCTTCGAGGCCACACTGGCCAAGCCGGCACCTCAGGGCAGTTGGACCTTTTATGAGGGCCCGCCGACGGCCAACGGTCGCCCCGGCACCCACCACATCGAGGCGCGGGCTTTCAAAGACGTCTTCCCCCGTTTCAAAACGATGCAGGGTTTCCGGGTGCCGCGCAAGGCCGGTTGGGATTGCCATGGTCTGCCGGTCGAGATCGCCGTTGAGAAGGAGCTGGGCTTCGCCGGCAAGCCAGATATCGAGCGATATGGCATCAAGGAGTTCAACGAGCATTGCCGGGCTTCGGTCGGCCAGCACATTGAGCTGTGGCGTGAGTTGACTACCCGCATGGGCTATTGGGTCAACCTCGACGACGCTTACCAGACGATGTCGACGCCCTATGTGCAGTCGGTCTGGTGGGCGCTGAAGCAGATCCACGAGAAGGGCCTACTGGTCGAGGATTATCGGGTCGCTCCCTATTGCCCGCGCTGCGGCACCACCTTGTCCGATCACGAGTTGGCTCAAGGCTATGAAGAGGATGAGGTGACAACGGTCTTCGTCCGCCTGCCTCTGACCTCTGGCCCCTGGGCCGACAAAGCTGCCCTGCTGGCTTGGACCACTACCCCGTGGACCTTGATCGCCAACACCGCCGCCGCGGTCAACCCTGGGGTTGAATATGTCGCTGCCAGCAACGGCCAGGAGACGCTGATCGTCGCCGCTGCCCTGCGTGAGTCGGTGCTAGGCGATGATTACCAGGTTGTCGCCAGCTTCACCGGCCAGGAGATGGAGCGTTGGCATTATCGCCGTCCCTTCGAGGTCACCCCGCTGCCGGGCGAGGCCAATTACGTCATCCTGGGTGATTTCGTCACCACTGAGGACGGCACCGGTGTGGTCCATGAAGCGCCGGCTTTCGGCGAGATCGACATGCTGGCTTGTCGGGCCTATGGCCTGCCTTTGGTCAATCCGATCCTGCCGGATGGTTCATTTGAAGCCGGCCTGGAGTTGGTTGGCGGCATGTTTTTCCAGTCGGCCGATCAGCCGATCATCGAGTCGTTGGGCGAGCGCGGTCTGCTCTTCCGCTCGCTCGACATCACTCACCAATATCCTCATTGCTGGCGCTGTGACACCGCCTTGATCTATTACGCCCAACCGTCGTGGTACATCCGCACCACCGCCATTAAAGAGCAGTTGCTCCGCGAGAACGAGTCGACCAATTGGTTCCCCGAGCACATCAAGCATGGCCGCTTCGGCAATTGGCTGGAGAACAACATCGACTGGGCCTTGTCACGAAGCCGCTACTGGGGCACGCCGCTGCCGATTTGGCGCTGCGAATCGGGCCATCAGGTCTGCGTCGGCTCGCTCGAAGAGCTGACCCAACTGACCGGTCAGGACCAATCCGGTCTTGACCCCCATCGGCCCTTCGTCGATGAGATCAGCTTCGCTTGCCCCCACGTCGACCAATCAGGCGAGATTTGCGGGCAGCCCAGTTGGCGGGTGCCGGAGGTGATCGACGCCTGGTTCGACTCTGGCTCGATGCCCTTCGCCCAGCGGGGTTATCCCTGGCAGGCCGATTCGACCGAGGCGTTGCAGGACTCCTTCCCAGCTGATTTCATCTGCGAGGCGATCGATCAGACCCGCGGCTGGTTCTACTCGCTGATGGCCGTTTCGACCTTGGTGTTCGGCCAGAACTCCTACCGCAATGTGCTCTGCCTCGGCCACATCCTGGCTGAGGATGGCCGCAAGATGAGCAAGCACCTCGGCAACATCTTGGAGCCGATGCCGCTGCTCGATCAGCATGGCGCTGACGCTGTTCGTTGGTTCATGGTGGCTGGCGGCTCACCGTGGAGCTCGCGGCGGGTCGGCCATGCAATCATCCAGGAGACAGTTCGCAAGGTCTTGTTGACTTACTGGAATTCGGTCAGCTTCCAGGCGCTCTATGCCCGAGTCAACCATTGGACGCCCGGCGCAGCACCAGCAGTGGCCCAACGCCATGTGCTTGATCGCTGGCTGGTGTCGCGCACCGCCAGTTTGACCCATCAGGTGACCGAGGCTCTTGAGGCCTTCGACACTCTGCGAGCCGGCAGCCTCATCCAGGAGTTCGTCGATGAGCTGAGCAATTGGTATGTCCGTCGGTCGCGCCGCCGTTTCTGGGCTGGTGACAACTCGGCCTTGTCGACCTTGCATGAGACCCTTGATGTCTTGACCCGCCTGATGGCGCCGATCGCCCCCTTCATCACTGAGCGGGTCTGGCAGGATCTGTTCGTCGCCTCCGGGGTGACCATTTCCACGGGGGATGTTGCCCGCTCCGTCCACTTGGCCAGTTGGCCGTCAGTTGATCCGACGGTCATCGATGAGCCGCTTGAGCAGGCCATGGAATTGACCCGACGCCTGGTGGAACTGTGCCGGTCGGCCCGTTCCGAAGCCTCGATGAAGATCCGCCAGCCCCTGTCGCGGGCCCTGGTCGCCTCATCGTCTTTGAGCCGCCTGACCCCTGAGCTGATCGATGAGATCCGCGCCGAGCTGAACATCGACCGGGTCGAGTCTTTCGCCGACGCTGGCGATCTGGTCGATTACACCGTCAAGGGCAATTTCCGGGCCCTGGGCAAACGTTTCGGCAAGCAAACCGCCGCAGTGGCGGCCGCGGTGGCTGCCGCCGATCCGGCGCAGATCGCTGCTGCCATCGCTGCCGACGGCCGGGTGCGGATCGATTGGGGCGATGGGATCGAGTTGAGTGCCGATGAGGTGGTCATCACCGAGCGCCCCCGGGCGGGTTGGTCAGTGGTCGATGGCTCCGGTGAGACGGTCGCTCTCGACCTGACGCTGACACCGGAGCTGATCGCCGCCGGGCAGGTGCGCGAATTCATTCGGGCCGTCCAGGAGTTCCGTAAGACCTCTGGTTTTGACGTTTCCGACCGAATCAGTTTGACCTGGTCCGGGTCTGGCCCGGTGGGTGAGGCGATTGCCGCCGCCAGCACCTCGATCGCCGATGAGGTCTTGGCCACGTCGATCAATCGAGTCGACCAGGCCAGTGAGGATTGGGCGGGCGACGACGAGCTGGGGGTGCGCTTCACGGCCAGTCGGGTTTGATCGGTGGTTTGGGTGGTCCACTGCACCACGCCCCGCAGCGTGGGATGGCGGTGGGCACATCTGGGGTGCGAGTTGTGAGGCTGGCCCCGTCCAAGGCGTCTGGGGGCAGGGGATGAGAAGGATCGGGCCGTGATATGACCGAAGATTCGTGATCCACGCTTCATCACCATTCGGCGCGGTGGAGTGCTGACTGACGATACCCATCACCTGCTGGCCTTGTGGGCGGCGGACTGTGCCGAGCATGTTGTTTGCTTGTTCGAGCGCCTGCGTCAAGATGAGCGCCCCCGCGCCGCGATTGAAGCGACACGGGCCTGGGTCGCCGGTGCGATGACGATGACCGAGTGCAAGCTATTCGCCGGTGCGGCGCAAAGCGCTGCGCGGGAGCTGACTGCTGTGTCGCAGGCGGCCCGTCTGGCGGCGTTGGCAGCCGGCCAAGCGGCGGTGGTCGCTCATGTCGCCGCCCACGAGTTGGGGGCATCGGCCTATGCCATTCGCGCTGTCGTGGAGTCGGCGCCCAAGTCAGACCGCGAAACGGTGCGACTGGCTGAGCGCGATTGGCAGCGCGGTCGCTTGCCGGAGCCGATCAGAGCGTTGGTCCTTGATGACCAGCGCTTGCGCAACGACATTTGTTGGCGTGTGTTTGGTGATGAGCAGTGAGCGGGGAACTGCGGGCTGGGTTGACGTGTTACCTCGCGAGCTGTCTGCAAAACACCGGTTGAAAGTCCTGCAGATGCACGATTGAAGCTGACAGCCCGGCTTCAATGAGGTATGTCTATGGTAGTCAAACCACATTTGCCACGAGAGGCTGACTCCCAGCACACTGAACGCCTTGACCGAATCGGTGCCTTCGTCATTGACAGGTGGAACCACTGACCAGTTGGTCACCAGTCTTGCGCTCAAAAGCTCGCTTGCGGCGCAGTGTCAAACACCACTTTGTCGATCCTGCCATCTCCGCCAGTCTGATCAATGCCGGCGTCAACGAGTTGCGGCGCGACATGAAGACGTTCGGTTTTCCATTTGAGTCGTTAGTCATCCGTGACCTGCGAGTCTACGCTGAAGCGGCTGACGCCACCGTCCATCACGATAGAGATAGTAATAATCGGGAAGTCGATGCCATCATTGACGGCGGCCATGGCCGTTGGGGGGCCTTCGAAATCAAACTCGCAGGGTCTCAAAGAATTATCGATCAAGCGGCGGCAAATCTGCAGGCTTTCGCTGACACTGTTGACACTCAGAGTTCTGGTCATCCCCAAGTCTTGGCAGTTATAACGGCCAGTGGAGACGCCTATACCCGACCCGACGGAGTGTGTGTGATTCCACTGGCCACGCTTGGGCCGTAGTCTGGGCGGTTCAGACTCTCTGTTTCACAGCTGGCGTAGGGGACGAGAAATGGTGCGGTCACTCTCGACCTGACTTTAACGCCGGAGTTGATTGCTGCCGGTCAGGTTCGTGAATTCATAGGGGTTGTTTAAGAATTCCGCGAGATTTCTGGTTTTGTCGTGTCCAGCCGGGTCAGTTTGAGCTGGGCCGGGTCTGGCCAGGTGGCGCAGGCGATTGCCGCCACCAACTCCTCTATGGCCGACGAGGTATTGGCCAGGTCGATCAGTAGGGACGACCAGTAGAGTGAAGATTGGGCGGGCGATGACGAATTGGTGGTGCGCTTCACCGTGAGTCGGCTTTGAGCGGCGGTTCGGCATCACCGTCTGCGCGATCCAGCTGCTCGAGTACACCACTTGGAAGGGGCACCGACTGAGGATCGGGGCCAAAACTGTCGGAGGCGCGTTGTACCCTGTTCTATGCGCCTCGTGACAGGAAGGAGACCTCGTGGGCACTCAGGCTTCGTCGGTACCGCGCTATCGACTGTCCTTTCTGGTTGGTGGACTGTTGGCTGGTGAAGCTGCTATCGCTGCGCCGCTCTATCTCAGCCTGGACGACTGGAAGTCCACCCGCGCGGCCCTCGATGCCAGCAATCTGCTCCACGCTCGTACGCAGGCATCAGCGGTCAGAACGAGCCGTGAGTTAGTGCAGCGGATGGCGACGTTGACCGATGCTGAGGTGACTTATCTGGCCACGGCCTCCAGTTCGGATCGAAGACATTTGATGTGGGTAGCGTTCTGCCGCCGCTATGTGCTGGTGGCTGAGTTCGCAGTGGAGGTGCTGCGTGAACGTTTTTTACTGGGTACGTTGGTTCTTGAGACAGCAGATTTTGAGCGTTTCGTCTCCAGTAAATCGCTTTGGCATGAGGAGTTGGAAGTGCTGAAGCCTTCGACGCTGAGGAAGCTTCGGACAAACCTGTACTTGGCACTGCGTCAAGCTGGTCTCTTGACTGAACAGGGCTGCATCATTCCTGCTCTGTTGTCTCGCCAAGTTCGAGCTTTCCTTGACGACCAGCGTCCGAGCGACATCCGATTCTTCCCCACGTCAGGAGATACGAGATGAGTGAACGCAACATCCCCGCAGAGGAAGCTCACCTGCTTAAGGTTCTGTCCTCCGAACGGTTCTTGAAGATGGAGGGTCTCGGCAACGAGGTGCCGTTTTTCATATGGGCCTACCCGCCCGATAAGGAGTTGGACGCGCAGAAGGCAATGAACCGGGTGGTCAATCAACTGACGACCAAGCAAGGGTTGAGTGTTCTAACCATCGACTTGTACGACCTAGCCATGCAACTCCTCAAGGATCGGGGAGTTTTGGAGCAGGTCATTGAGATCGAACCCGACGAGTCCAAGCCAGACTTCCGCGAGCTTCTCCAAGGGATGCTCGACCCCGAGCAGCATCTCGCTCCGGCAATCGGCCAACGCATCAAAGCGCACGGCGACTACGACATCCTTGTACTGGTCGGAATCGGGAAGGTCTTTCCGTTCATCCGTTCTCACAATGTCCTGAACAATATCCAGACTGTCGCCGGAGCCAAGCCAATGCTGATGCTGTTCCCCGGCGAATACCGCCAATCCGCCACGCTCGGATCAGCGTTGGTGTTATTCGACCAATTGACCGACGACCAATACTACCGAGCCAAGAATATCCAAGACCAGGAGGCATGATGACCACTCATATCGCAGACATCTTTGCGCGCGATGTCAGCCGCCATATTGAGGGCGTCATCAAAGCGGACGATACCGCCGATCTCGACACCGAAGTCCAGGAGTATGTGCTGACCGGTGAGATTGCCTCTGCCTTGGAGCTGATGCTTGAGACCTACACCGCTCCCCGATTCGATGGCGGTAACGGTGTGTGGATCTCAGGCTTCTTCGGTTCGGGCAAGTCACATCTGTTGAAGATGCTTGCTCACCTTCTCGGCGAGGTGCCTGGGCAAGCCTATGACCGACTGGGCATCATCGATGCTTTCAAGACCAAAGCCGAAGGCAACGCGATCTTGGTCGCACTGCTCACAAAATGCGCCGCTACCCAAGCAACCTCACTGTTGTTCAACATCGATCAGAAAGCCCACTTGATCACCAAGGACCAAGCCGATGCCCTGCTACGGGTGTTTGTGAAGGTCTTTGACGAGTCACGCGGGTACTGCGGCAATCAGCCTCATATCGCTCGCTTCGAGCGTGACCTCGACGAGCGCGGTATCTACCAGCAGTTCAAAGATGCCTACGCGGCGGTGGCAGGCAGACCGTGGAGCCAGGGCCGTGAGCAGGGCATCCTCGAAGAAGCGAACGTCACCAAGGCCTACGCCCAAGCCACCGGTGATACTGCTGGCGCGCCGGTCAAGATTTTGACCAAATACCGCGATGAAACGCGGGTGTCTATCGAAGACTTCGCCGATGAGGTCGCTGATTGGCTGACCAAACAAGGACCAGAGCATCGCTTGCTGTTCCTGGTGGATGAGGTTGGCCAGTTCATCGGCACGAATACCAAGCTGATGCTGAACCTGCAAACCATAGTGGAGACGCTTAAGACCAAATGCGGCGGCAGAGCGTGGGTGTTCGTCACCTCCCAAGAAGACATGGATCAAGTCATCGGCGACCGCAACAAATCCCAAGCAAACGACTTCTCAAAAATCCAAGCCCGCTTCTCCACCCGCATGAAGCTGACCAGCCAAGACGTGAAAGAAGTCATCGAGAAGCGTCTGCTCAGCAAGAATCCCACCGGAGAGTCTGTGCTAGCAAGTCTGTATGACGATGAGCACGCCAACTTACGCACCCTCTTCGACTTTGTTGACGGCGCGAAGACCTACCGCAACTATGCCGACGAAGCAGACTTCTCAGGACTCTATCCATTCGTGCCTTACCAGTTCCCGTTCTTCCAGGCCGCTTTGGTGGGACTATCTGAGCACAATGTGTTCGAGGGTCGGCACTCCTCGGTCGGTGAGCGCTCCATGCTCGGTGTAGTTCAGGAAGTCACAGGTAAGCTAATTGATCAACCAGTCGGGGCTGTAGTTCCGTTCGATCTGATGTTCGCCGGTATCCGCCAAGCCGTGAAGTCGGCGGCGATCCGCAATATCACCACCGCTGAACGCCAACTCCCATCAGGCAACGACACCGCCCTTCGACTGCTGCGTGCCTTGTTCCTGGTCAAGTACATCGAGGGTTTCAACGCCACCGCGCGTAACCTGGCCGTACTGCTGTATGACCATTTCGGCCAAGACCTGACCGACCTGCATTTCGGGGTTAACCAAGCCCTTGAGCTACTAGAGCAGCAAACCTACATTCAGCGCAACGGCACGAAGTATGAGTACTTGACCAACGAAGAGCAGGAGATTGAGCAGGAGATCAAGAACACCGACATCGACTCCGCTGAGGTCTCCAGGCTGTTGATTGACATTATCCGTGGTGATGTAGTGAAGGTATCCTCCTTCCGACACACGCCGACAGGCAGGGATTTCAAGTTCGGTGTACAGCTTGACAATGCTGTCTATGGCACCCAACATGATCTGACCGTCCACTACATTTCGGCTTTTGGTGAATACGAGACTGGTCTGCTGGATCGGCTGAATGTCATCAAGGCACACTCCGCCAACCGTGACGAGCTTCGCGTCGTCCTGAGTGACGATGGACGGCTCTACCAGGATCTCCGCCTGGCCGTACAGACCAAGAAGTATGTCCAGCGAAAACGCTCAACCAGTCTCACACAGACCCAACAGCGCATCCTGGACCAGCGCGGTCAACACGTTTTCGACCTGGAGAAAGAGCTGAAGGGCCGAGTTCGTGAGGCCATCAAGAATGCCAGCTTCATCATCAACGGCTCTGAGATCGCCGTCCCGACTGGTGAGCCGGAAGCCCGTGTCCAAGAGGGTTTTAATCAGCTCATTTCCCGCATCTATACCCAACTGGCCACACTGAGCGGTGTTGAGTACTCCGAGACGGGTATCGCCGCTATCGTCCAAGAACCAGCCCCTGCCCTCGTCGAAGTCACCGCCCGAGATTTGCTGCAAGATGCCGCCGATGAAGTGAATACTTTCATTCTCGGTCAGCGCCGTCTTGGTGCCAACGTCACTGTCAAGCGGATAGTCGAGCAGTTCGAGGCTAAACCCTACGGTTGGCCGCTGGCCGCGATCCTCAGCGCAGTCGCCCGCCTGTTCGCCCACTCTCAAGTGACACTTTCCCTCGACTCCCAGACGCTCAAACGCACCGAGGTCGCCGAAGCACTGCGTAACGGAGCTAAAAGACCCAACACCGTCGTCGCTGAACAGCGCCAGTTCGACCCCGGCAAAGTGCAACAAGTTCGTCACTTCACCCAAGAGTTCTTCAACGAACCCAACCTGCCAACTGACCCGATGGAACTAGCAGCGATCCTTCGAGAGAAACTGGCTTCCGAACGACGCGAGCTGCAAACCATCCGGCACACCGCCAGCCAATATCCATTCGTCACACTGCTGGACGCGCCACTGGCACTACTCAATCAGGTGATCGACAAAACGGTCGAATGGTATCTCGACGAATTCATCGCCAATGTCGATGATCTGCTCGACGCCAAGCAAGACGCCATCGACCCGATCCAAGCTTTTCTCAACGGGCCACAACGCGCTATCTATGACGATGCAGCCA
The DNA here is from genome assembly GCA_031285505.1 of Propionibacteriaceae bacterium. Classification (GTDB taxonomy): domain Bacteria; phylum Actinomycetota; class Actinomycetes; order Propionibacteriales; family Propionibacteriaceae; genus WQYJ01. The sequence goes on along the minus strand of JAITVZ010000020.1, from coordinate 2,688 downwards.
GGCTCTTATCAGCGAATCAAGCGAACTTCGGCTATCTCCCAGACGGTGAAGCCGGCCTTATGAAGGCATTGCTGGAGGAGCCTAAGACCCTGCGAGGAACCGGAATGAACCGGCTCAAAGAAGCAGCAGCCGCACTTAAGCGGGCGACAGACGAGGCTGTGCAGGCCGCTCGCCGAGCCGCTGCCAGTGAGATCGAGGAACGCTGGCAAACGGTCCAGCAAAGCGCCGCCTGGAGCGCCACCACCGGCGCGGCACAGGACCAAGCACGGGCAGTGGTGGAACGTGCCACTATGGCCATCAGTTCGGCCACCTCGATCCCCGTCATAAAGCAGCACGCCGCCGAGTTCGATGAAAGGGGCTACACGTCAATCCTCAACATCGTCGAAGTAGGACGCCAGCAAGCCGCACCTAGCGACGAACAGCAGCCAAAACCAGTCATCGTCTCTATCAAGACCCTGCCCAAACCAAGGGCTGGTGCTGTATTGACCACCGACGAGGACATTGAGAGCTACGTCTCCGAGCTGCGTGCCATCCTTCGGCAGGCTATCGGCGAAGGAAAGCGAGTCTCCCTGTGATCGACACCAAGAAACTTGAAGCCTTCGCCGCTGGAGCCCGCACCCAACTTATCCGAGACATCACGGCCCGCATCACTACTGTGCTCGGAACAGGCTCCGCTGCGCGGATCGAGTCCCCGCAGGCTGTCTCGGCTCTTGAAGCCGCCGTCATCACCCACGGTGGCAGCGCACTAGGCCGACAGCGGGTCGCCGAGGAGCAAGCATATATCTGGTTCAACCGCATCGTTGGGCTGCGATTCATGGATGCCAACGACTACACCCCTACCCACGTCGTTTCCCCCGAAGGTGACCGCACCACCGGACAACCCGCTGGCCTCGCAGCAGCAAAACGCGGCGAATACGACAAGCAAGTGTTCACCTCACCCGCGACCATCAAGCGAATCAATGCCCTACTGCTCGGCACGATCACTTCCACAGATCCTCAAGGGGAAGCCTACGGACTGATTCTCAACGCCCACTGCGCTTTCTGGAACCAGGCCATGCCCTTCATGTTCGCGCGCGCTGATGACTACACCAACCTGCTCAAACCCGCCGACCTGCTCTCGGAAGACTCCGTGCTCAGCCAAGCCGTAAAGACCCTGACTAAGGAAGACTGTCAAGATGTCGAGGTCATCGGTTGGCTCTACCAGTACTACATCGCCCGACGTAAAGACGAAGTATTCGCCAGCTTCAAGAAAGGTGACAAAGCCGGACCAGACGAAATCCCCGCCGCCACCCAACTGTTCACGCCCGACTGGATCGTTCGCTACCTCATCCAAAACTCAGTGGGCCGCCTATGGATGCTCAACCATCCCGACTCCAAACTCATTGACCAGATGGAGTACTACATCGCTCCTGTAGATGACCCTGGTGACTTTCAGATCACCAGGCCCGAAGAGCTGACGGTCATGGACCCCGCCTGCGGCTCCGGCCACATGCTCACCTACGCCTTCGACCTGCTCTATGCGATCTATGAAGAAGAGGGCTACACCCCCAGCGACATCCCAACACTCATCCTCACCAACAACCTATACGGCTGCGAGATCGATGGGCGCGCCGGGGCACTGGCCGCTTTCGCCCTCACTATGAAGGCCCGTGTTAAGCAGCGGCGATTCCTACAGTCTAGGGTCCAGCCCAACATCTGCGTCATTGAACCCATCAACTTCGACACACTTGAGCTATCGCAACTCGTCACCAAAGACGGGGATAAGAACACAGAGGAGCAGTTCTGGAAGTGCTTCACCAAAGCTGACACGTTCGGCTCCCTCATCAGGCCAAATGCAGCCGTGCTACCCATCGCGACGGCCCAACTCGACACCATCGATCCGGGCATGCTCAGCGGCTTGGCCGGGCGGGCCACACAGGTGATCGAGCAAGCCACCTACCTAACCAGACAGTACGCAGTGGTCGTAGCCAACCCGCCATACATGGGCAGTAAACAGATGAATCCCACACTTTCACAGTTCATGAAGGAGGAGTACCCGACAGGCAAAGCCGATCTCATGACTGCGTTCATGGTCCGAGCCCAGACCTTGTCGGCAAACCGTGGCGTTTGGGCGATGATCAACCTCCCATCGTGGATGTCGTTGAAATCGTTCGAAGCCCTGCGGCACGATTTACTTCGAGATCAGCGGATCGTTTCAATGGTCGACCTTGGTCGAGGCGTCTTCGGATCGGACTTCGGAACCGTAGCATTCGTGATTGACAATACTTCACCTGGAGCGTCGCGAGGTGTCTATCGCCGCCTCTTCGAGCAGCACGTCAATGTCAGGTCGGTGGCCGCGATTGAGACACTATTCCGAGACATTACCTACAACCGCTACGAAGTACCGCAGGCCGATTTCGCGGTCATCCCTGGTTCGCCGATTGTTTACTGGCTTAGTGAAAAGATGCGGGAGTCCTTCTCGGTTGGCACGCCCCTGAGCGAGGTAGCGAACCTTCGACAAGGGCTGGCAACGGCCGACAATAGTCGGTTTTTGCGGGAGTGGTGGGAGGTCTCTCAAACACGCTCGGCCTTTGCTTGCATGTCACGTGAAGAAGCCGCAGCCAGTGGCGCGCGATGGTTCCCCTACAACAAAGGCGGCGACTTCCGAAAGTGGTACGGCAACCAAGAACACGTCGTCAACTGGGAAAA
>JAITVZ010000087.1 GCA_031285505.1 Propionibacteriaceae bacterium | reverse complement strand
TTTGGTCATCGGCACCCGTTTGGTTGAATCGGGTATGACCTTCGAAAATGCCTTGTTCGTTCTGATCCGGGCACCGGAGATCTACCTGCCGATTCGTCAGGTTGGAGTGCATTTCCACGACTCCGCCGACGGCTTGGCCGCCGCTGAAGCGGCCTTCGCCCAGATCGATCGCGGACTGGCCCAAGGAGTCCCTGGCCCGTCGATCAGCGACAACCCAGCCAGGCGCCGCGTTCGGTCTCGGCCCAGCAACAGACTTCCGGCGCGGGACGCCAGCACGGCGATGTTCCAGCGGACGCCAGTGACCGCTGCCAGCCGGTCTGGGGCCAGTGGTTCCAGGATCAAGCCGCTTGGTCCTTCGATCCACGCCAGCGCCCTGACCTTCCGCTATCCGGATGCCGACCAACCCCTCGGCCCCTATGACCTGGAGTTGAGTCCGGGCCAGATCGTCGCCTTGGCCGGCCCTTCCGGCGGCGGCAAGAGCACACTGATCCATTTGATCATGGGATTCATCGCCCCGACGGACGGGGAGTTGCTCCTCGGTGGCGTCAGCGCCGATCAGTTGGACTGGGATGATTGGCGGGCGGGCAGTGCCTTTGTCGATCAGATCCCATGCATGGTGCCGGGAACAATAGCTGACAACGTCCGCTTGGGTTTTGCGGCGGCCAATGACGTTCAAGTCGACGAAGCGCTGGCCATGGCCGGCGCAGCCCATCTGGAGGCCGGGCGCTGGGTCGGTGAGGATGGTGAAGGCCTGTCGATCGGTGAGCGTCGCCGAGTCGGCCTGGCACGGGCGATCGCCCGCATCAGCTGGGGCGGCGCCTCATTGCTGGTGCTCGATGAGCCGACCGCCGGCTTGGACTGGGACACTGAAGCCACCATCTTGGCCAACCTGCGTCAATTGGGCGTGACCGCCCTGGTGGTGTCCCACCGCCCGGCGGTGCTGGCAATGGCTGATCAGGTGGTCGATATCGGTGATTCGAGTGCGGAGTCACTGCAGGCCACGCCGGGTCGACTGTCAGCTGGGGCGGCGACTGCTTCACTGAGGACAACCGATCAGCGGCAGGCGTCGGCGTTGCTGGCGCCGGCGCTCGTGACAGCGACGGTGACAACTGCGTCGGCTGACCAAGAGGCCATGACGGCCATCACCGACCAAGCCACTCCTGACCCGCAGGGAATCACCTCTGTCAATCAACCAGGCTGCGCCAGCTCGAATGTCGGCGAGTCTTCGGCTTTGGGCGAGCCAGCAGACTTGGCCATGACTGCCGCCGATCGCCAGCGGGGCTCCTTGCCCAAGTTGGTGCTGCGCCTACTCGACGCGGTGCCAGCGGGGCGCTGGCGCTTGATCGCCGCCGTTTTGTTGGCTGCCGCGGCCTCGGGGGCCGCCGTCGGTCTGATGGGGGTGTCCGCTTGGTTGATCTCACGGGCCGCTGAGCATCCGCCTTTCTTGGAATTGTCGGTGGCCGCTGTCGGCGTCCGCTTCTGTGGCATCGCTCGCGGCTGTTTCCGCTACGTCGAGCGACTGGTCGGACACGATTTGGCTTTGTCGATGCAAGCCGGTCTGCGCCTGCGGGTCTACCAGGCCCTGGCCCGAACGACACTGTTGGGCCGGCGCCAAGGCGATCTGCTGGTGCGGGCCATCGCCGACGTCAACGCCATCGACGACGTCATGGTCAGAATCGTCCAGCCCTTCGCCGCCGCCAGCCTGGTAGTGCTGGCTTGCTGCCTGGTTCTCGGCCACTTCAGCGCCCCAGCGGCATTGGCGCTGGCGGCCAGTGCCGTCATCGCTGGGTGGGTCATCCCCTGGCTGGCCGGGCGGGTGTCGCGACGGGCTGATCAGGCAGCGGTGCCATTGCGCGGCGCCCTGGGTGAGCTGGTCCATGATCTAAGCCGCACGGCGGTCGATCAATTGGCTTATGGTCATCAAAACGCCGCCTTGGCCTCCCTGGCGAAGGTCGATGAGCGTTTGCGCCGTCTGGAGCAGCGAGCGGCCTGGGCCGGTGGCATTGGCGCCGGTCTGCAGACGGTCGCCGCTGGGGCGGCCGTCATCGCTGGCTTGGTGATCGGCGCGTTTGGCGTCGAGCAAGGCACTTTGCCAGCGCCGATGTTGGCGGTGCTGGTGTTGACCCCCTTGGCCTTGCATGAGGTCTTCGCTAATTTCGCCCAAGCTGCTCAAACCTGGACCCGGGCCCAAGTGGCCTTGGGCCGGGTCAATGACCTGCTGGCTGCCCCAGCGATTGGCAGTGGTGACGTTGACCAAGCCAGCAGTGCCCAAGAGCCCGAGCTTCTAGCCAGTGATCTGGGCATCGGTTGGCCGGGACACTCCCTATTGGCCAGTGGGCTCAACTTCGAGCTGTTGCCGGGTCAAGCATTGGCGGTCATGGGGCCATCGGGGTCAGGCAAGACCACCTTGGCTGCCACCATCATCGGCCAGATTCCAATTCGACAGGGCCTTTTGGAGCGGCGTGGGCGGATCGGCTATTTGGCCCAAGACGCCCATGTCTTCGCCACGACCGTGGCCGAGAATGTGCGCATCGGCAACAAGGACGCCAGCGACGCGCAGGTGCTGGTGGCCCTGGCTGAAGCTGGCTTGGCTGTCGATCCGCAGCGCTTGGTCGGCGAATTCGGCGCCGGCCTGTCGGGTGGCGAATTGCGCCGCTTGGCACTGGCCAGGCTGTTCGTGGGCGATTATCGCTTGTTGGTCCTTGATGAGCCGACCGAACACCTCGACCAGGAAACGGCCAAAACACTGATCGATGACATCTTCGCCGGGCTGGAACGCCGACCAGTGCTGGTGATCACCCATGATGAGGCTGTGGCGGCCCGGTGCACTGGCTTGCTGCGCTTCGGTCGGACCGTCGCTGTGGCCAGTTGATCGGGGCCGACGCGCCAACCGATTGCCGAAGATCCTCCGCGGTCACCAATAGCTATCAAGTGACCGCCCATACCAACAATTAATCGCCGAAGGAGCTTCGCTCCGCCAAGCCGTCGTCAGTGCAGCAGACTCGTCGGGTAGGGATCGACCGTGGTCTCGACATCAGCCAGATAGGCGATGTCGACGCGGACGGCGGTCTCAATCGAACTGGGGGTGATGTCGATGGCTTGACTGTCATCGGCATTGACGCCGGCGATCATCGCCCGCATCATCGGCCCCGCCGGCGCCTGGTCGGTCCAACCCGGATCGGTGATTGTCTTGATGCCGGTGATCGTCAAGCCGGCGGCCAAAGCCAAGGTTTCGGCCTTACGACGGGCGTCACGGACCGCCTCGACACTCAAGGAGATGCGCAACTCATTGCGAGCGGCTGGCGACAACTGCCACTGGACCGATTCGGCGGCCACCACTTCGCTGGTCTGGTTGAAGATCCAGTCACTCATCACCGCGAAGTCGACGAACACCACGGCGATGTCGACCGCCTCGGAAAACACCGCCCCTGAGTCATCTGTCCAACTACGCTGGGACACCTGGGAGATCGAGTGCTCATAGATGGCCTGGGGGTGATCCAGTTGAAGCTGCTTGATCGCTTCGGTCACTCCGGCCACCGCCAGGGTCACTTTGTGGTGGGTTGAGGCCCAATCGCGGCCGGTCTTGCTGACGTGCACCCGCAACAATGCACGATCGGGGGCACGTAGATCCCGGGCTTGGCCGGTCACGATGATGTCAGTTGGGGGCATGACTGCATTATAAACCGATTGACTGATTCATAGCAGTATGACTGATCGTCGCAGCCAATTGCCCGCTGTCCTATCGGCGGCTCTGGTGCGCTCTGTTCAGCGGCGCAACTGCCGGCAAAACACCAGTTGCCGCAGCCCTGTGGGTCAAGCCAAGCGCTCGACCCACAGGGCCTGGAGGTGATCGATGGTCGGAGTCAGCAGCAAGGTGGCAGAGTTCCGGCCAGTCGGCTTGAGTTGGCGGCGCAACTGCGCCGGGTCGAGGTCGACGCCACGCAGTTTGATCTCGAGAATGCCGATTCCCTGATCGTGTACCCACTGGCGCAGCGCCTTGACGCGGTGATCCAGCTGCTCCTTGATGGCGAAAGCGCTGGCCAAGGGTGTGGGCAGGTAGTGGTCGCTTGTCAGGTAGGCGATGCCGCGGGACACGGGGTGTGCATCGATCAACCGGGCCAGCGTGCCAATCGCCCCGGAGCGAATCACGCTCGGATCAGGCTCATAGATCACGGTGCCCAGTGGCCCCGGCGCTGGTGGGAGACTGGTCACATCCAAATCAAATTCGTTGCCTGATCGATCGAGCAGGACGGCCTGGCGATGACCGCTGGCCAGGGTCGATGCCCACAAGGAGCATTCGACCAGGTCGCCGCGGTCGGACAGCCAACAGGCGTCGACGGTGTCAGGGATCAACTCCATTGGGAAACCCGGACCGAGCTTGACCACCACTGGCCCGGCGGCTCGTTCGATGATGCCGGTCACGAAATCCCAGCTCGGGCTCAGATCGGCCACTTTCCATGACCGTCCGTTGGCGCCGCGTCGCCCCGGGTCGAGCATGATGGCGCAAGTTGGATCGTGCAGCCAGCCTTGCCAATCGACGCTGGTCAGGTCGGCGCGGAGCAGCTGCCACTTATCTGGATCGCCACCGAACTGGCGCCAGTTGGCCTCGGCGCAATCGGCGGTGTCCGGATCGCGTTCGATGCCGACCAGATCGAAGCCGGCCTGCAACATCGCCAAAGCGTCGATGCCGATGCCGCAGCCAGCATCGATGACGGTGGCGACGCCGAAGTGTCGCAGACGGTCGGCCCGCCACCTCGCCACTGACCAGCGGGTGGCCTGTTCCAGGCCGGTGCGGCTGGCCATGATCGCTGGCGCCAGTGGTCCCAACTTGGCGTTGGCCCGACGGCGTGTCTGGTCGAGCTCGGCCACCCAAGCCGCCTGTGTGGCGTCAAGTTGGCGGCGCAATCTGGCAGCGCTAGCCAACGACGCAGGGTCGGTTTGCTCCGCCAGCCAAGCCAAGGCGGCGCTGGCTTGTGGGCTTTGCAGCCAGCGGAAGCGACTCTTGGAAAAGGTGGTTTCGATCACCTGGCGAACTGTGGCACGTCGAGAGGCCGCCCGCAAACCGGATGAGGCCATTCATGCCAGTACGATGGCATATTGCCTTGTCAGCATACACAAATAGACAATGGCGTGCTACCATTGTCGGATGGAATTTGTAGAAGGACAGTCCCGTTTTGAAGCGATCGAGGATGGACGAGTCATCGGTTGGGTGACCAATGACGTCAACCAGGATGGTGTGCACGCTTTGCGTCACACCATCTCCCTGGAAGAGGGGCGCGGTGTCGCATCGGGATTGGTGGAATTCGTCCTCAATCTGGCCGAAGAACGCCGATGGCAGATCCTGCCCTATTGCCCCTTCATCGAGTCCTACATCCAAGACCATCCGCAATACGCCGAGCTGATTCCTTCCGCTCGCCGTCGCGAATTCGGTCTGTGATCAATCCACTCAAGGAGAACTGATGGCCAAGAAGACTTATCAAGGCGAGGGGCTCGCAGTCAGTTTTGACGCTGAGATCTGTGAGCACGCCGGTCGTTGCGTCCGGGGCCTGCCCCAGGTGTTCGACGTGGCACGCCGCCCCTGGATCGTGGTTGACAACGCGCCAGCCAACGAGGTGGCGGCGTTGATTGACCGTTGCCCGAGCGGCGCCCTGACCTACCAGTGGCCGGAGCAAGCCTCAACCGACTGACAAGCTGAGGAGATTGCGGGATGGCACCGGTATAACCGACCATGTTCGAAGCGTCTTCCCGCAATCTTGGGTGGGTCCCGTGATTAAACTGTCGCCATGCCGACTCTGCAATGGCTCGAAGATTTCCACCGCGGCGATCGCTGGCGTTCATCAGCCCCGATCATGGTGACGCGCCAAGCGATCCTCGACTTCGCCCTGCATTACGACCCCCAGGCGATGCATCTGGGCGCTGCTTCGGTGCTGGCTCCAGACGATCAATCTGATGATTTGATGATCGCCTCCGGCTGGCAGACAGCCGCTTGGACCATGCGTTTGCTGGTCGATCTTGGACTGGATGGGCCGGTGGGCCGCCACATCGACCTGGACTGGCCCAGCCCGACTTGCCCCGGCGACGCCTTGAGTCTCGAACTGAGCGTCACGGCAGCCCGGGCCTCACGATCGACGCCCGGTCGCGGTGTCGTTGAGTTGGACTATTTGACACGTAATCAGCATGGAGACATCCGTCAGCGCACCCATGCGGTGGTCGTCGCCTGGGCTCGCCCGGATGGCCTTGTAGCCTGAGGCCATGCTTGGATATTTCGGCCCAGAAGGCACGTTCACCCATCAGGCCTTGTTGGCGCTGCGCCCGGGAGAGTCGGCCCAGCCCTACCTGAGCGTGCCGGGCGTCCTCGAAGCTGTCCGCCATGGTCAGATCACTGCCGGCCTGGTGCCGATTGAGAACTCGGTTGAAGGGGGCGTCTCAGCCACTCTCGATTACCTGGCCGGCCACTCACGTCTGCAAATCATCGACGAGGTGTTGCTGGAGGTGGCCTTCGGCCTTTATGTCCGACCGGGCACAGCCATCGAGGCGGTGCGTACCGTGTTGACCCATCCCCATGCGGCGGCTCAGGTGCGCGGCTGGCTGGCCGAACATCTGCCCGACGCCTCGGTCACCGAACAAGGATCGACCGCCGACGCCGCCCGGCGAGTGGCTGATCCTGAATCGGGTTTTGACGCGGCCATCTGTGCGGCGGTGGCCGGTGAGCTCTATGGATTGGAGCCTTTGGCCACACAAATCGCCGACAACCGCGGCGCAGTCACCCGTTTCATCTTGGTGTCACGTCCGGTCAGGCCAGCGCCGATCAGCGGTCACGACAAGACCAGCTTGGTGATCCATCTGCGCGCCGATCAGCCCGGTGGTCTGATTGAGGCTTTGCAGCAATTCGCCGCCCGTGGCATCAACCTTTGTCGGGTCGAATCACGACCTGAGAAGACCAAGATTGGACACTATTCCTTCTCGATCGACGCTCAGGGCCACGTTTTCGAGCGGCGGATGCAGGCCGCTTTGGCAGCGTTGCATCGCACCAGTCGGCGTCTGGTCTTCCTCGGCTCCTACCCGAGTGCCGATGGCCAAACGGTCAAGCAGACCGCTGGTTCGCGCGATGAAGAGTTCGCCGCCTCGGATCGCTGGCTGGCTGGGGTGCTGAACCCCAGCCGGGTCAGGGGCGCCTGAGCAGTCGATCGCCGGCACGGTCAACCGGCAGTCGCTTTGGGCGCCAGCCCGTTCTCATAGGCGAATATGACCACTTGGATCCGATCTCGCAGACCGAGCTTGCTCAAAACATTGCCGACATGGGTTTTGATGGTGGTCTCGGAGACATCGAGGGCGGCGGCGATCTCTTGGTTGCTGGAACCGACGATGATGGCGTCGAAGACATCACGCTCACGGCTGGTCAGCCCGTCGAGCAGGCTGGATTCAGCCGGCCGCTCGCCGGTGACCGCATCGTTGGTCGGCAGCTCCGGAGCGAACAATTCGAGCATTCGCCGGGTGATCCGCGGTGAGACCACCGCCTCACCGGCCGCCACTTGACGAATGGCCGCCACCATCGCTTCCGGGGCGATGTCCTTCAGTAGGAAGCCACTGGCACCGGCCTTGAGGGCGGCGAAGGCATAGTCGTCGAGGTCGAAGGTGGTCAAGACGATCACCTTGGTCTCGGGGTGGGTGGCCGTGATCTGGCGGGTGGCCTCGATGCCATCCATCAGAGGCATCCGCACGTCCATCAGCACCACGTCGATCGGCAGCTGATCGACGGCCTTGATGGCGGTCACCCCGGAGTCGGCCTGCGCCACCACCTTGATGCCAGGCTCATTTTGCAGCACCAGATTGAAACCGACCCGCATCAAGGACTGATCGTCGACCAAGAGGACGCGGATCGGCTGGTCGTCGGTGACACTGGGTTGAAGCATGCTTTATTAGTAGCGCAACAGCGCCCGTAAGCGCCAACCACCGGTGATGGTCATGGCTGATTCAAGCTGGCCCTGCCAGAGGTCGACGCGCTGTTGCAGGCCGACCAAGCCTCTCCCGGCGCCACTGCCCAGTTGCTGGCGGGCTGGTTGGCGGCTGGGGCCATTGAGCACTTCTACGACCAAGCGATTGCCCGGCAGCGGGCGCAAACCGACCTTGACGAAGAGCGGATCGGGGCAGTGGCGCAACACATTGGTCAATCCCTCTTGGATGATCCGGTATACCGCCAAGCCCAAAGCCGGATCCTGGTCAGCCGGCGGATAAAGGTCGGCGGTCAATGGCAGGCCGACCTGGCGGAAGGTGGTCATCAAGGCGTCGAGTTCATCCCAGCCAGGTTGTGGCCCCCAATCGGTGGCGGTGTGGACCAAGCCGAGCAGGCGGCGCATGTCGGTGACGGCCGATCGGCCCGTGGCGGCGATGTGGTCGAGGGCTTCGCTGGCGGTGTCGGGATGATCGGGCAAGGATCGTTTGGCGCCATCAGCCAGGGTGACCATCACCGCCAACGAGTGCGAGACGATGTCATGCATCTCCGAGGCGATACGATCACGCTCGGCGGCCACCGCCAATTGCGCCCGCTGGTCGCGCTCGACGGTCAGCAAATTGCTGCGCTCAATCAGATCCTTGAGCTGGTGGCGACGCACCCCCAAGCCGATGGCCACCACCGCCAGCAAGGCGTTGCTGCCCAAAACCAGCAACAATTGAGCCCATGAGTGATATCGCCAAGTGCTGATCAACAGTTGAACCCCAGTCGAAGCAGCGAACCAAGCCAGGGTCATCAGGATGCCGCGGAACTGGGCGACGTAATAGAGGGCCACCGCTGGCAGCACGGCGCTGGAGATCAGCCAAGCCAAGTTGACCCGTCCGAACGAGAAGCTCAAGACCATCTCCGGCGTGATCGCCAACACCAGGGCGGCGCCGCTTGCAGCGGCAGTCATCGCCCAGAGAGGATGCAGATGACGCCACCTGAAAATCAGCACGCCGCTAGCCACCAGCAAAGCGACGTCTAGAGCCAACCGCAGCCACCACAGGGCCGGCTGGGGTGATCGCGGCTGATCGGTCTGGAAAAAGGCTACCAAATAGCCGATCAAATCGGACAACAGCGCCGCTGCCAAAGTAGCCGCGACGATGCCACTGCGCAGGCGGTGGGAGCGGTCAAGGCTTGCGGCGTCAGGCATGGCCCAAGCCTACGCAACCCCAGGTGGTTCGGCGATCGGCGCTTCGGATCAGGTGAAGGTTCCAGGGCCAGCTCCGCACATGACCCATCGCCAGACCTCCTTGCTGAGGCTGGCGAGACTGTCGCCAGATCAACAGACAATCTGGCATGCTGTAGCCAGCGGAAGGGGCTCAAAATGCCAATGAACGAAGTTGTTGTCGAGAATCTGCCTCCGGAGCCGATCACCGTCCAGGTCGACGGTCGCTCGGTCGAATTGATGGGCGGGCTGACCGTCTTGCAAAGCCTGCTCCAGGCCGGAATCCATGTGCCGTCGTTGTGCCATGATGTCCGCCTGAAGCGATCGAACGGCAACTGCGGTTTGTGCATGGTCGAGGTCGGCCCTGAACGTCGGCCGGTCAAAGCTTGTATCACCCCGATCCAGGCGGGCATGGAGATCCTGACTCATTCTCCAGCGATTGACGCTTTCCGGGCGGTGCGCATGGAACAGTTGTTGGCCGACCACAATGCCGACTGTCTGCCACCTTGCCAGCAGACCTGCCCGGCTCGGATCGACATCCAGCGCTATCTGGCACTGGTGGCCGATGGCAACTTCGAGGCAGCCCTGCGTGTCATCAAGGACCGTAACCCCTTCCCATCGGCTTGCGGCCGGATCTGCCCCCATCCTTGCGAGGCCCAGTGTCGCCGCAATCTGGTCGATCAGCCAGTGGCCATCAATCGGGTCAAGCGCTTCGCCGCCGATCATGACCTCTTCTCTGGCCACCCCTGGACCCCGATCAAGGCGGCCCCATCGGGCAAGCACATCGCCATCGTCGGCGCTGGGCCATCGGGCCTGTCGGCCGCCTACTACGCCGCCATCGCCGGTCATCAGGTGACGGTTTTTGATCAGCGCTCCAAAGCCGGCGGCATGATGCGTTATGGCATCCCGGAATACCGTCTGCCCAAGGCCACCCTTGACGCCGAGATCGCTGTCATCGAGTCGCTCGGTGTCAACATTCGTTTGGGCATCTCGCTCGGCTCGCACATCAACCTGGAGGATTTGCAGCGCGACTTCGACGCTGTCTACTTGGCGATCGGCTCGTGGACGGCCACGCCGATGCGACTCGACGGTGAGAATCTACCGGGGGTCTCTTTGGGCATCAACTATCTCCACTCTGTCATCTCCGGCACAGCCGCGCCGGTCGGTGACCGGGTGCTGGTGGTCGGTGGCGGCAACACCGCCATTGATTGCGTGCGCACCGCCCGGCGCCATGGCGCGACCAAGGTGTCGCTGGTCTACCGGCGCACCCAGGCGGAAATGCCGGCTGAGCCTTATGAGGTCGAGGAGGCCATCGCCGAGGGTGTCCAGATGGAGTTCTTGACCGCCCCGGAGTCGATTCGCCAGCAGGACGGCCATTTGGTGATGCGCTGCCTGCGGATGGAACTGGGCGAGCCGGACCGCTCGGGGCGGCGCCGCCCGGTGGCCATTCCCGGCTCGGAGTTCGATCTGGAGGCCGATTCAATCATCGGCGCCATCGGCCAGCGCACCGACACCGCCTTCCTCTACAACGACCTGCCGGTCAAGCTCAATCAATACGGTGACATCGACATCGACCCGCACACCATGGCCTGCTCGGAGCCGAAGATCTTCGCTGGCGGCGACTGCGTCACCGGCCCGGCCACTGTCATCCAGGCGGTGGCGGCTGGCCGGCGGGCTGCTGAGGCGATCAACGAGTTCGTCTCCCAGGGCTACGTCCGCCCGTCGCATGAGGCCTACAACTGCTCACGCGGCTCGCTGGAGGATCTGCCCCAGGCCGAGTTCGCCGCCATCCCCAAGCTGGTGCGCCACCAGCCGACGGAGTTGCCACTCGATCAGCGCCATGATTTCGCCGAGGTCGAGCAGGTCTTCGACGAAGCCACTGCCCGGGCGGAGGCTCATCGCTGCCTGAAGTGTGGTTGCAAGGCTCGTTTCAGCTGCGACCTGCGGGCCACAGCCACTGGAGAGAACATCTCCTACCGAACCCCCTTGCACACCCGGCCCTATGACCCGATCACCCGCGATCACCCCTTCATCATCCGTGACCACAACAAGTGCATCTCCTGTGGTCGTTGCATCGCCGCTTGCGCCGAGTTGGAAGGGCCCGGGGTGCTGGCCTACCAGTTCCATGACGGTGTTTTGACCGTCGGCACCTCTGATGGCCGACCCTTGATCGACACCGACTGTGTCTCTTGCGGCCAGTGCGTCGCCGCCTGCCCCTGTGGCGCCCTCGATTACGTTCGCGAGCGGCCCGCGGTCTTTGAGGCGATCAACGATCCGAAGAAGCTGGTGGTCGGTTTCATCGCCCCGGCGCCCCGGTCGGTGCTGTCAGCCAAGTATGGCGTGCCCTTCGGTGAGGCTTCGGCTTTCATCGCCGGTCTGATGCGCTCGGTCGGTTTCGACAAAGTCTTCGACTTCTCCTTCGCCGCTGATTTGACGATCATGGAGGAGACCACTGAATTCCTCAATCGGGTGTCTAGCGGTGGCGTGATGCCACAATTCACCTCATGCTGCCCCGGTTGGGTCAACCTGGTGGAGAAGCGTTACCCCGAGCTGATTCCTTACCTGTCGTCGTGCAAGTCGCCCCAAGCGATGATGGGCGCCACCGTCAAGAATCATTTCGCCAAGAAATACAACGTCTCCCTCGACGATCTTTACGTCGTCTCAATCGTGCCTTGCCTGGCCAAGAAGTTCGAGGCAGCCCGGCCAGAACTGGCGCCGGATGGCCTGCGCGATGTCGACGCGGTGGTCACCACCACTGAGTTCATCGAGATGCTCGACATGCTGCGCATCGACCCCAAGCTGATCGAACCGTCGACCTTCGATGAGCCCTATGCCCGGGTCACCGGCGCCGGCGTTCTCTTCGGTGCTTCCGGCGGGGTGGCGGAGGCGGCCTTGCGCATGGCCGTCGAGCAATTGACCGGTGAGCCGTTGACCGAGCACCTTGATTTCGAGGAGATCCGCGGTTTGGAGGGCTTCAAGCACGCGGCGGTCACGGCCGGTGATCGCACGGTCCGGGTGGCGGTCGCCTCCGGTCTGGGCAACGCTGAACCGTTGATCAAGCGGGTGATCGCCGGCGAAGACGTCGGTTATGACCTGATTGAGATCATGGCCTGTCCGGGTGGCTGCATCGCCGGAGCGGGCAATCCGGCTCCAGAGTTGGTTCAAGAGTTGCGCGACCGCCAGGAGGTCCTGGTCGACATCGACCGGACTTCGACCTACCGCAAATCTCAGGAGAACCCGGACATCCTGCGGCTCTATGACGATTTCTACGGCCAACCGAATTCGCCGCTGGCTCATCAACTGCTGCACACCAGCTACAACAACCTGCGCCAGCCGGCCGGCTGTGGCTGCGGCGGGTCAGCGCAGGCGGATGGCTGTTGCGGCGGCGATCGGTGAGGTCGGTCAGATCGGCCAAGCGGGCTTGGCTGCCGTTGGCTTTGCTGGCACTGGCACTGCTGGCGGCAGGTTGCGCCAAAACGGTCGACCCGCTGCCAGGAGGGGTGACGGTCAGCGGGTCGGTTTCCGGCAGCGCTTCGGCGGCCAGCAGCTCGCCGATCAACATGGGCGCGCTCAAGGGTCCGACCGGCATGGCCTTGGCTGCCCTGATCGACGATCCGAGCGCGCCGCCGCTTGAACTGACCCTGGCCGCTTCGCCTGATGCCATCACCCCTGGTTTGATCGACGGCTCGTTGGATATGGCATTGATCCCGGCCAACTTGGCGGCCTTGTTGCACACCAAGACTGCTGGCGGCGTCCAAGTGGCCGCAGTCGCTGTCTTGGGCACCTTGTCGATCGTTGAGCGCGGCGACTCCATCCACCAGTTCACTGATCTGGCTGGGCATTCGTTGGCGTCGACCGGTCTGGGGACGACACCGCAATACGTCATGGATTTCCTACTGGGCAAGGCTGGTCTGACCGATCAGGTGACCATCGATTATCGCAGCGAGGCCGCTGAGGCGGTGGCGGCGATGACTGCCGGTCAAACTGACCTGGCGATCCTGCCGGAGCCATATACCTCGGCCCTGTTGGCGGCCGACGACACACTGCGGATCGCCCTCGACCTGACTGATGTCTGGGATCAATTGGCGCCCGAATCGCAACTGGTCTCAGCTGTGTTGGTGGCGACCAGCGATTTCGCCGAGCAGCATCCCGATGAATTGGCGGCAGTGGTTGAGGCCTATCGGTCCGCCGTTGAATTCACCAATCAGCAACCGGATCAGGCCGCGATCGGCATTGTCGATCTGGGAGTGGTGGCTGACCCGGCCATCGCCGCTGCTGCCATACCGCGCAGCCATATTGTCGCCTTGACCGGCCAAGAGATGCGGACCGCTTTGGACGGCTATCTAAGCGTGTTGCACCAGGCCAACCCCGCCTCCGTCGGTGACGTCTGGCCGATCACTGGGTTGTATGTCGCCGATTGAGCGCTTGCCCCAGCCACGATTGTCGGCCAGGATCGCCCGAATAGCCTTGGCCGTGGTCTTTTGGTTGTTGGTCTGGCAAGGCCTGGCCATGATCGTTGGTTCACGGCTGCTGTTGGCCTCACCCCTCGACGCCGCTGCCGCCCTGGCAGCTTTGGCCTGCACCCCGGGATTTTGGTTGACAGTGGTGGCCTCGACCGGTCGCATCCTGATCGGTTTCCTGATCGCCCAAGTTATGGGAGCAGTTTTGGCGCTGTTGGCTGGGCGCCTGGCCCTGATCGACTGGCTGATCACCCCGGCGATCCGGGTGGTTCAAGCGGTGCCGGTGGTCAGCTTCGTCTTGCTGGTCCTGCTCTGGGCCGATCAGACCGCCCTGGCCAGCATCATCGTGGCCTGCATGGTGACGCCGCTGGTCTACATCAATTGGCAAACCGCCCTGCGCCACCGCCAGTTGGGCCTTTTTGAAATGGCCCAACTGGGCGGAGTCGGACCATGGCGGCGTTGGTGGGCCATCGACCTGCCGCAACTGCTGCCCGGCATCGAAGCCAGCGCCGTGGTTGGTGTCGGTCTGGCCTGGAAGTCTGGTGTCAGCGCTGAGGTGATCGGCTTGACCAGCGGATCGATCGGTGAACGGCTCTACCAAGCCAAGGTCTTGTTGGCCACTGGTGACCTGTTCGCCTGGACGGCGGTGGTGGTGCTGATGGCCTTCTTATTCGAACGGCTGCTGGTCTGGGCGCTGGGTCGGCTTCGAGCTGGGTTGGGGGCCTACCTACGATGATCGCCGCTGACAATCTCTGTTTCGCCTACGGTGACCAGCTGGTGTTGGACCGCCTAACATTCGTCCTGCCTGATGGTGGACGCCTGTTGTTGCGCGGGCCGAACGGCTCGGGCAAGACCACCTTGTTACGCTTGGTGATGGGTTTGATCGAGCCAAACAGCGGTCGCTTGACCGGCATTGATCGCCCGATCGCCGCCGTCTTCCAAGACGATCGGCTGGCCGGGCAGCTGACCGCCATCGCCAATCTTCGCCTGGTCGCTCCCCGGTCGATGCCGCGGCGCCGAGCGGAGGATGAGCTGGCTGCCATCGGTCTCGATCGGGGCGTCTGGTCGAAAGCGGTATGCCAGTTGTCCGGTGGCCAGCGCCGCCGGGTGGCCATCGCCCGGGCGATGCTCCAGGCTAGCCTGGCAGACGACGCAATCGTTGTTTTGGACGAGCCTTTCAGCGGCGTCGCCCAGGTGGGTCAGGCAGTCGATCCGGTAGCTGGTCTGGACCAAGGGGCTGGGCCAGCATCTGGGCTGGGTTCAGCAGCGGATACAGCCCCTGGCCAAGACACGGCTGGTTCAACCGCGCAATACGCGCAGGG
>JAITVZ010000006.1 GCA_031285505.1 Propionibacteriaceae bacterium | reverse complement strand
GGGGAACCTCCAAGTCACCGCGAGCAGTTGGCAGGGGCCAGCCACTACTCGCAGCCGGCAGCATGGCCGTGCCTCGTTGCCGCCTGGCCGATTTTGTCCCTGGTCTGTGCCAAACTGTTGCATGTGGGGGGCCATCGCCTTCCCGTTATGCCAAGGAGGCACCATGATTCTGCGTAACATTGCTGATTTCCCGGTCAGCGCCATCGGTCTCGGGGCGATGCCGATGTCGATCGAAGGCCGCCCGGATGAGGCCCAGTCCATCCGAACCATCCACGCGGCCTTGGATGCCGGTGTCCGCCTGATCGACACTGCCAATTCTTATCATCTGCTGGCTGGCGAGGTCGGCCACAATGAGCGCTTGATCGCCAAGGCGCTTGGGTCCTGGTCGGGCGATGTAGCGTCGGTCCTGGTCGCCACCAAAGGGGGGCATCTGCGCCCCGGTGATGGCACTTGGACTCAGAATGGTGATCCGGCCTATCTGATCGCCGCGGCCAAACAATCGGCCAAGGATCTCGGTGTCGACGCCATTGGCCTTTACTACTATCACCGCCCCGATCCCCAGGTGCCCTATGCCGAATCGATCGGCGCCCTGGTCGAGTTGTTGGAGTCTGGCGTCATTGTCCGGGCGGGCATTTCCAATGCCTCTATTGAACAGATCAATCTGGCCAATGAGCTGCTCGGTGGGCGCTTGGCGGCGGTCCAAAACGAGTTCTCACCGCGGCACCGCTCGACGATTGACACCCTGCGGGAGTGTCAGCGCTTGGGCATCGCCTTCCTGCCGTGGAGTCCCTTGGGCGGCATTGGCTCGGCCAAGCAGTTGGGCGATCGCCATTCGGCCTTCCATCAGGTGGCCGCCAACCACGACGTGTCTGCCCAGCAAGTGGCCCTGGCCTGGGAATTGGCTCTGGGTGATCGGGTCATCCCCATCCCGGGAGCCTCGCGCCCCGAATCGATCCTCGATTCGATCAAGGCCGTCGATCTGCAGCTCGACGCCGACGAGTTGGAGTTGCTTGGGCAGGAGTGAAGCCGGGGGCGCAGTCCTGCACCTTTTTCGGCGACCAGCCCAGTAGACTGTGCAGCAATCGCCAGTGGAGATGCCCGTTGTAATTGATCGTTGCTGGTCGCGCATCAATGGCAGCTCATTGACGATGCGGCGATGGACTCTGTGCGGTTCAAAGGGGCAGTTATGGGCAACGATTTCACCGAAGACAATGGGCTTGGCACGCGACGGGTGGCGTCAGCTGAAGGAGACCGACCAGCGGTTGGTGGTTCTGCGTCAACCGCTGGGCGGGTTGACTCCCGGACGGTCAGCGGGCCAGCTCGACCGGTCCACTTGTCGGCCGGCGACATCGCTCGGCCGATTTTCATTGATGACCTGATCGACCCGCTCCAAGAGCAGGCGTTGCGGGCTGCAGGCATCAACTGCACCCGTGATTCGGCGGGCGCGGTCATCTCGATCAATCGTGATCCGGCTCAGATCCCGGCGACGGTGCGCTGGGTGCATGTGCCGTTCATGGGGGTTGACGCGATGATTGGGCGCTTGCCGGCCAATGTTGAGCTGCTGACCCGGACGGTCGATGGCATGCCTGAGCGGATGGGGCAGTACTGCGCCACCGCAGTCATGGCCGATCGCTGGGCTTGGTCGCAATTCATCCATCAGCAGGCGAAGGGTCTCTGGCGGCGCGATTTCCGCCATCAGGATCCGGGCCGGCGAGCGGCGGCGATCCTCGGCACCGGCTACGTCGGTCGAGCGGCGGCCATGGCCTTGCGACCCCATTTCGCGAGCATTTGGGGGTTGAACCGGCGTGGCGTCGATGACGCCACCTTCGATCAGGTGGCTGCCTGGACGACCATCGAGAGGGCTGACTCAGCAGGGGCTGGTTCGGCCAACCAGCAGCGCCAGCGAAACGACATTCGATGGAAGCAGATCGACACCTTGGTGGTGACGGTGCCGCTGACTGCTGCGACCGAGAACCTGGTCGATTGGTCGATGCTCAGTCAGCTGGTCGACGCCCACCTGATTCTGATCGGTCGGGGAGCGACGGTCGACTTTGAGGCGGCTCGGCAGGCTTTATCGGCGCACCACCTGCGCCACCTGACCGCCGATGTCTTTCCCGTCGAGCCGCCGGCGCCCGGCGACTGGGTCTGGTCTCATCCCGATGTGACGATGACACCACACATCTGTGGCCTCAATTCGCCAGATGACGCGGTCATCTCCTTCGAGCGAGCCCGTCAGCAGTTGCTGGCTGGTCAGCTGCCCACAGGCGCTGTCGAATTGGACCGCGGCTACTGAGGCAGAGAGACTGGGACCTTGAGGTCCAGTCTGGAGTCGACGGGGACGGGTTCCATCAAGGTCAGAGCCGGATTGCCAGTCCCGTCATGCGGCCCACAGCGGTCGCGGTGGTGCGGGCCACGACAGTCAAGGTCAGCGCCGTCACAGCAGTTAGGTGATGCGGCGAAAAAGCTCTGTCGGACCCTGCTTGGCATCGCTGCGTCTTCGCTGGGATTGGGTGGCGGGTAGATGGTGGGAGTAAAACCAACCACCAGCCTGATTGCCCTGGCAATCACTGGCTCCCTGTCACCAATGGTCGCGGTGGCGCGGTGCACGCGTCACCGACAAACCGTCGGTGGATGACCTGCGCTGGCCCCAACGATGCTTATTGTGCGTGAAGCCTTAAGATTGTCGGCGCATCCAGCGCAGCGTTGTCCCCACCCGGTTGTAGGATCAGCGGTATGACAATCGCCCCAGAATCCCCGATCAGCCAGGACACCATCAGCGACGCCCAGGATGTCTTCAAAGACATCGGCCAGAACGTCATCTTCGCAGTGTTAGCTTTCAAGCGCCAGGACCGCGATGCTGAATTGGCAGCCGCCTTGGAGACCTTCGACCGCTTGCCGGCCCTGGTCAATTCGATGAACATTCGAGCTGATGGCGCTGGCTTGCGCACCACGCTTGGGCTGTCCAATGAGGCCTGGGAGTACCTCTTCCCCGGTGCGGACAAGCCGAAAGAGTTGGAGACTTTCTTCGGGGTGCCGGGCGGCGAGCACCCGATGCCGGCCAGCGCTGGTGACATCTTCTTGCATCTGCGGGCCAGCTCTGAGTCAGTGGTTTATGAATTGATGGATCAAATCCGTGGTTTCCTGGGCGAGGCGGTCACCGTGGTCGATGAGACCCACGGTTTCCGCTATTTCGAAGGGCGGGCGATCATCGGCTTCATTGATGGCACCGAGGCGCCAGCCGTCAAGGATTCCGCCGATTATGCCATCATCGGTGACGAGGATCCCGAGTTCATCGGTGGTTCGTATGCCTTTGCCCAGAAGTGGCTGCATGACATGGATCATTGGAAGGGCTTGAAGACCGAGACTCAGGAGAAGATGGTCGGGCGCCAGAAATTTACCGACATTGAATTGGATGACGATCAGAAAGATCAGCACACCCACAACAACGCCAGCAAGATCGAAATCGACGGCGATGAGAAAAAGATCGTTCGGATGAACGTGCCATTCTCGAATCCGGCTGAAGGCAAAACGGGCACCTATTTCATCGGTTATGCCCGCCACTGGGAGATCACCAAAGCGATGCTGGTCCAAATGGTCGATCAGGATGACGCCCTATTGTCATTCTCAACCTTGCTGTCAGGTCAATTGTTCTTCGTGCCGTCGTGGAGCAAGCTGGGGGAGTTGGCTGAAGGCTAGTGGGTGCGGGCCGGTGCGAATTCCAGTTTCCTCGGCGATGTGATCTTGCCATTACTGTCCTGCGTGTATGGAGCGAATGCCATTCTCACTTCCTGCCCAATTGACGGCCGACTTTTCCTGCGCTGATTCCACGACCGAAAGCCTAAGAAGCACATTCGAGCAATTGTACTTAGGACCATGCCCAGCGTGACTGCACCACAACCTAGGGCAACCCACTCTGAAAACGGCTGCCAAATGCGCTCGACGGAAGTGGAGTTCTCATTCTTGGCCAACCATGTTGAAATCATCCAACTGATGAACGTAGCTGCCAGCCCAACGACCGAGTAGTAGAAGTAGCGGTTAACCTTCCGTAAGAGAAGCTTTCGCAGGTTTTGGAGACGAACTGCTTGAACGGAGATGAATACCGACACCACGACCGGGATGAAGCCAATCTGGGTAGTTATTGAAGCATTGTTGCGGAAACGCCACGGGTCGCCACCTTCGTTGAGTATCATTGGCCCTATATTGGGCTTCCACGATAAACCAGGGTCACAATAGTTTGACAAGAAATCGACGCCAACCAGCACCAGCCACAGCCCCCCAATCACTAAGACGGCTAATATTGGCCAGAATATGTCTCGAAAAACCGGGTAGATCAGAGCATTGATCTGAAACAGCCCATTCGATGATTTATGCCGCTTGATGGCAAATGAGGGCTCTTCACAATCTAGAGTGTGGCTGATTGGTGGTTTCGGGGTGGTTTCTGGTTGTTTGGGGTGGGGTCGGGGCCCGGCGATGATTGGGTTGTAAGGCTTCGATCATAGGGGGACCC
>JAITVZ010000005.1 GCA_031285505.1 Propionibacteriaceae bacterium | reverse complement strand
CACCCGCTGGTGCACCCGGATGTCAAGATCGAGTGAGGCCGCCAGCGATTGCGGAGTGGCCACCATCAGAGCATCAGAATCGACGATCTCACCGCTGACGTAATAGGGCAAACCACAGTTGGCGTAAGAGACATAAGGCCCTTGCTCCAAGACGATGATGTGCGCTGACTCGTCGCGGCGGCGCAAGCGAGCAGCGGCTGACATGCCGGCGGCGACACCGCCGACAATCACCCAAGTGGCTGGGAAGTGTGCCCGCCGACCCCAACCGGAAGCGAATTGTTGCCCTGTACCCGTTAAAGACATGCTGGGAGTATAAGCCATCAGACAAAAAGCACCATCACGGCTGCGGACCATCGTCGGGGCGCCAGCAGCTGTGTCAGTAGGTTCCGGCCAGTCACCGGACGTCAAGGCGGGAAGCGACTGGCCTCACTCGAAATTTCCGGGAACGTCCGCCTTTGCCTCGATTGCTGATGTCCGCCTGGCTGTTTCCTTGTTCGAAAGAATGAGAGATTGCCGATGGCCGGACGCCGGGCAGCGACCGAGAAGCACCCACCCAATGACCCTGGTTTCCCAGGTCACTCAGATTTGATCCAATGCCCAATTCAATTCGAAGACATTGACCCGCGACTGGCCGATATAACCCAGATCTGGGGCAGAGGTGTGATCGGCCACCAGATCAGCGACGACTGATCGATCCAGCCCACGAGCGGCGGCCACCCGATCAATCTGCAGCTGCGCATAAGCCGGGGAGATGTCCGGGTCGAGGCCTGAGCCGGAGGCCGTCAGGGCATCGGCGGGCACGGCAGCCGGATCGACACCATTGAACTCAGCGATCTCAGCACGCCGCAGGTCGATCAGCGCCACCAGCTCCGGCGAATCCGGCCCGAGGTTCGAGGCGCCCGAGGCGTCGGCGTCATAACCCGACCCGGCGAAGGAAGGACGCGATTGGAAGTACTGGCGCAGTGGCTGATCGTCACCGTCGCGGAAACTCTGACCGATCAGGCGAGAACCAATGACCTGCCCAGTCTGATCGACGATCAGTGATCCATTGGCGCCAGCCGGGGCGATCAGCTGGGCCAGGCCAGTCATGGCCAGTGGATAGACCACCCCGAGGATGACCGTCAAGGCCAAAGTGGCGATCAGTCCAGCCCACAAGGGCCGAAGCACCCGGCCCCAGCGGCTGGAGGCTTGGCCTAAGCCGCGCCCGCCGGGAGCACCATGGTTGACGCCAGCTGATGACTGGCGCTGTTTGCGCTGATGAGCTGCCATATCAATACCCCGGAATCCACATGACCAGCAGGTCGATCAACTTGATGCCGGCCGCCGCCACCAGCACACCGCCGAGACCGTAATAGAGCAGGTTGCGGCACAGCGCCCGCTTCGGGCTGGTCAAGCCATAGGGCACGCCCGCCAGAGCCAAGGGAATGAGGATGCCCATCACCACAATCGAGAAGATGACCGTCGACAGGATGGCCGAAGGCACTGAGTGCAGGTGGAGGATGTTCAACCGCATCAACTGGGGGAACTCACCAGCGAACAAGGCCGGGAAGAGGGCGAAGTAGCGCATGATGTCGTTGGCCATGTTGAAGGTGATCAGGGCGCCGCGGGTGGCCTGTTGGCGCCGGCCGATCTCGATGACGTCGACGATTTTGGTGGGATCGTTGTCGAGGATGACCATGTTGGCCGCCTGGCGCACCGCCGGTGAGGCCGAATTCATGGCCACACCGACATCGGCTTGGGCCAGGGCTGGGGCGTCATTGACGCCATCGCCACTCATCGCCACGAAATGCCCGGCCTGCTGCTCAGCGACGATGGCGTCGACCTTGGCCTGGGGGTCGGCGTCGCCGATGTACTCGTCGATGTCGGCCTCGCTGGCGATGGCCTTGGCGGTCAGGGGGTTGTCACCAGTGATCATCACCGTCTTGATGCCCAGATGGTGGAGCTGCTCCATGCGGAAGGGCACCGCGTCCTTGACGACATCCCGCATCGGGATGACCCCGAGCAGGCGAGCCGGGCCTGCAGCCGGGAACTCCGCCACGACCAGGGGCGTGCCACCGCGGTTGGCCACCCGCGTGGTCTCGCCCTGCAGCTCAGCCAAGGCCGCAGGAGCGATGTCGGCCCCATCGTGGTCCAACCACTTGAGGATGGCCGACTCGGCCCCCTTGCGCACCCGGCGACCATCGGGGCAATCCCGGCCTGACAGGCGAGTCTTG
This sequence comes from Propionibacteriaceae bacterium, assembly GCA_031285505.1. Taxonomy (GTDB): domain Bacteria; phylum Actinomycetota; class Actinomycetes; order Propionibacteriales; family Propionibacteriaceae; genus WQYJ01. The sequence goes on along the minus strand of JAITVZ010000005.1, from coordinate 20,086 downwards.
GCGCTGAAGTCGAAGATCTTGTCGCCCTCGGACAGATCATCACAGTCGGCGAAACCCCGCTTGGCTGCCAATGCGGTGATCGACCGGCCTTCATAGGACTGGTCCCCGGCCGATGCCAGCAGGGCCGCCGCCACCAGCTCAGCCTCAGAGACACCAGACAGTGGCAGGAAGCGGGTGGCGCAGCGATCGCCCTCGGTGATGGTGCCGGTCTTGTCGAACAGCACCGTGCTGACATCGCCAGCCGTCTCCAGGGCGTGGCCGGAATCGACCAGCACGCCGCGGCGCAGCAGTTGATACATGGCGGCGATGCCGGTGACCGACATCAAAGCGGCGATCTCGGTCGGAATCAGCGTCACCACCAAGGCGGCCAGGATCGGGATCGACACCGGCATGTCCCAAGGAGCGACCACCAGATTGAGGGTCAACGACACCAGCACGAACGACAAGGAGAACGACGACAGCAGCGCCAACAAGGCCATCTCCTTGGGGGCGCGTTGACGGTGGGTGCCTTCAGCCAAGGCGATCATCCGGTCGGTGGCGGTGTGGCCAGGCGTCTTCGTCACCTTGACGACCATTCGGTCGGACAGCAGGCGGGTACCGGAAATCACCTGGCGATTGGCCCGGCTGGTGTTACGCAACACCGGGGCTGATTCGCCGGTTTGGGCCGACTCGTCGACCATGCCGCCACCCCAAACGATGTCACCATCGGCCGGCAAGGTCTGGCCGGCGGTGACGATGACGAAGTGGCCCGGGCGCAGATCCAAGGCGTCGACGTTGAGGGTGGCGACGTGGCGGGCGGCCTGATCGCGGCGCGGATCATAGTGGCGGATGCGGCTGGCCCGGGTGCTGGTGCGCAGGGCGCGCAAGGCCTCGGTCTGGCTGCGACCGCGGCCCTCAGCCAGCGACTCGGCGATGGTGGCGGTGTAGAGCACCAGCCAGAGAAAGACGGCCATGGTGGCGGAGAAACCAGCCGGCAGCAGCGTGCCGCCAGAGCGGGCTTGGACGCCGAAGATCGGCTCGGCGATGGCCACCAAGGTGGTGATGGCTGCGCCCCACCAGGTCAATTCGAGGACTGGATTGTCCCAGAGGGCCGCCGGGGTGCATTTGGCCAAGGCCGCCCGCAACAGCTTGGGCAGGGGCGGAAAGACGTGGCCTTCTTCGCGCTCCCAGGGATTGTCAGCCGGTGGGCGCGGAGCCGGTGCGGCTGGGGGCGCGGTTGTGGTCGAGGGCTGGGAGCTGGCTGACGCAGTAGCTGCGGGCGAAGTTGGATCCGAAACTGCGGTCGAGGGCTGGGAGCTGGCCGGAGTGGACACCGGCTTTGGACCCGCGGTGGTGACGGTGCCGGTGGCTGCGGTGGTCTGCTTGAGGCCCGACTGCGGGTTGGTGCTCAATTGGGCGTTGGCCTTAGCGGGAATGTTTGAGGTCATCACAACCCCCCAGCCAACGGCCCGACGGTCAACACTGGGAAGAAGGTCGGCACGGCAATGAAGACAACCAAGGCGATCAGCAAAATGACAAAAGTTGGACGCCCGACCGGCAGATGCCCGTCACGATCGACCGAGCGGGGCTGGCTGGCGAAGGAACCGGCCATCGCCAGCACTAGGGCGATCACCAGGAAGCGGCCAAGCAGAATGATGATGCCCAGCACGATGTTCAGCCAGGGCGTGTTGGCCGAGAAGCCCGCCATCGCCGAGCCGTTGTTGATCGCCGCCGAGACGAAAGCGTAGATGAATTCGGTCATACCCTGGGCGTTGGCCTGACTCATCGAATAATCAATGATCTCAGCCCGAATCGGTGGAATGGCCATCGAGGCGGCCATGCCAGCCAGGGCCAGCACCGGCATCACCAGGATGACCAGGGCGGCGATCTTCATTTCCCGCACACCGACCCGCTTGCCGAGGATGACCGGGCTGCGACCGAGCAACAAGCCAGCGATGAAGATGACGATGACGACCAGCACCAACAAGGTGTAGAGGCCAGAGCCGACTCCGCCCGGCGAGACCTCGCCCAACACCATGTGGAGGATGGCAACCATCGACGACAGTGGCGTGAACGAGCCGATCATCGAGTTGGTCGCCCCGCCGGTGGTGCCGGTGGTGGCGGCGGTGAAGATCATCGAGCCAATGATGCCGAAGCGCCACTCCTTGCCTTCCAGAGCGCCATGTGAGTCGGCAGCGGCGGCGCCACCATTGGCCAGCTCGAAGCCGACCAAGCTGGCGTAGGCGATCAGCAGCAGCGCCACCATGCAGATCAGCATCGACCGGGCCAGTCGATGGTCATGGACCATTCGACCGAAGGTGCGGATCGATGCGAATGGCACGACCAGCAGCATGTAGGTCTGGAAGAGGTTCAACCAGGCTGACGGGTTTTCGAAGGGGTGGGCCGAGTTGGCATTGAAGAAACCACCACCGTTGGTGCCGAGCATCTTGATGGTCTCCTGCGAGGCGACTGGGCCACCGGGCAGGGTCTGCGAGCCGCCGGCCAGGGTGTCGATGACGGTGTCGCCGCTGAAGTTCTGCGGCACCCCGCCGAGCAGCAGAATGATCGTGGCGATGATCGACAACGGCAGGAGGATGCGCAGATTGGCCCGGGTCATATCAACCCAGAAGTTGCCGATGACGCCAGTGCCTCGGGCGGTGAAGCCGCGCACCAAGGCGATGGCCACTGCCAGGCCGGTGGCAGCGGAGACGAAGCTCTGGACAGCCAGCCCGGCCATCTGGACGGTGTAGCCCATGGTGTGCTCGGGAACGTAAGACTGCCAATTGGTGTTGCCGACGAACGAGGCGGCGGTGTTGAATGCCAGATCGGGCGCCACCGGCGGCAACCCCAGCGAATAGGGCAGCCAGGCCTGGAGGCGTTGCAGCAGGTAGAGCACAAGCATCCCAGCAGCCGAGAAGGCCAGGACCGAGCCGAGATAGGCCTTCCAACTTTGGGATTGGTTGGCGTTGATCCGACATAGTCGATAGATCAAGCGCTCAACGCCGAGGTGGTGACGGCTGGTGAACACCCAAGCCATGTAGTCGCCCAAAGGCCGATAACTCAAGGCGATCGCCACTGCCACGGTCAGCAGGGCGGTCAGCGCCGCCAACCACTGCATCACAGGCGATCCGGATGCAGCAGGGCGAACATCAGGTAGCCCAGCGCCGCCACCGACAACACCGCACAAATGACATTCACAATCAACACAGCCGCTTGCGCCTTCCCCAGCCTGTCCCGGCAACGGTTAATGTTTATGCCCGTCAGGCGACGAACACAAATAGCTAATGTACTCCTGAACTGACAGCCCGCAACACGCGAGCGGTGGAAATTGCCTGCGCGTGGGGGTGGACCGGGTGTAGCGGATAGCCATTCCCCCGAAGTGCCTCAGCTATGGATGAGCGCGTGGTTGGTGGGGGTTCCTCACGTTGTTTGGGTGCGGGGCACTAGCGGGCGTCCCCAGCCGCAAGATGGACTGGCATGGCACCGCTTGTTCGGTGGCGGCGCCCAGTGTGGCGTCACACCCCAACGGCGCTCAAAATATCTGAGACAGATGCCCCTTGACTGGTCCCATAGCTGTGTGTACTGTTGCTCCCATCAATCGAAGCGCTTCGACGATGGGCGCTCCGATCAGATGAACAGTTCAATCAGACAACAGTTCGACCAGACAAAAAGGATTGGCCAATGGTGACCATGCAGGATGTGGCGGCAGCTGCCGGCGTGTCCTTGTCGACCGTCTCCTATGCCATCAACCAGAATCGGCCGATCAGCGATGCCACTCGTAGCCGAGTCCTCGAGGCGATGAGCCGGCTCGGCTATACCCGCAACGCCGCCGCCCGCACCCTGGCAGGACGGCGCTCACATGTCCTGGCCCTGATCCTGCCGCCATCGCCGGAAGGATTCGGCGCGACCATCTGGCAATTCGTCGAAGCCGCTGCCACCAGAGCCGAATCTCACGGTTACAGCTTGGTCATCTGGCCCTTCGCCCGACAGGACGCCGCCAAGGTCCAACGCCTGGTCAGCCAACGCCTGGCCGACGGTGTGTTGGTGATGGAGATCTTCCTCGAAGATGCCCGGGTCGAGGCGCTGTCGGCGGCCAAGGTGCCCTTCACCATGATCGGCCGGACCAGTCAACTGACTGGGCGCTCCTGGGTGGACATCGACTTCGACGCCGCCATCGACACCGCTTTGGAGCGACTGGCCGCCCTGGGCCACCGCCACATCGCCCTGCTCAACCACTCGGCAGCATCGGTCGACGCCGGATACGGCGCGGCCATTCGCACCCGCGACGCCTTCGTCGCTCAGGCTGCCCGGCGGGGACTGATCGCCCATCACCTGCCCTGCGCCGAAACCGCCTTGGCCGGTCGCCAAGCCGTCGGCCAGCTCTGGGGGCTCGATCCGGCCATCACCGCCGTGGTCACTCTCAACGAGACCGCCACCATCGGCCTGATGGCTGAGCTGGCCCGGCGCGGCTGGCAGGTGCCTGGGGACGTTTCCATCCTTGGCCTGGCCACCTCGCCAGCGATCACCAGCATGAGCCTGCCGGCGTTGGCCGCTCTCCAAGCCCCCGGCGCTGCCCTGGGTGGCGCCGCCATCGATCAGCTGGTCAGCGTCATTGATCAAGGCCCCGAAGTCACCAGCTCGGACGCCGACAACCGGCCCGACCGATCCCGGCTACTGCCCTGCTCGTTCATTTCCGGCGACAGCCTCGGGCCAGCCAGTCTGGCCTCAGCCAAACCATCGGCACGAAGCACCACCGACCAACCCACCACCACCCCAAAAGAAAGAAAAAGCACCCCTTGACCAGGGGTAAGAAAGGTATGAATCATGTCCATACGACGTCGTATTGGCGCCACGGCTATCGCCATCACCACTGGCCTGACCCTATTGGCTGGCTGTTCATCGGGTAGCCCAGACACTCCGGATCCGAACGCCACTGATTTCTCCGACCGGACCTTGACCATCTGGGACTACGAATCCGACGACTCGGCCATGGGCCTGGCCTGGGCCAAGGCGATCGACATCTTCAAGGACGAGCACCCCGGCGTCACTGTCGTCACCGAGGATCAGACCTTTGAGCAAATCCAAAAGAACGCCAAGATCATCCTGACCGGCGACGACGTGCCCGATGTCATGGAATACAACAAGGGCAATGCCACCGCCGGGCAACTGGCCTCCCAAGGTCTGCTGACGCCACTGACCGATGAGGTCGAGGCCCGTGGCTGGGATGACATCATCACCGGCGGCTTGGCCACCACCGCTCAATATGACGACCGAGGCATGATGGGCAGCGGCGACTGGTATGGCATCACCAACTACGGCGAATACGTCACTGTCTATTACAACAAGGACATGTTCGCTGCCCAAGGGATTGAGGTGCCGACCACCTACGACGAGTTCATCACCGCGCTGCAGACCTTCGCTGATGCCGGCATCACGCCCCTGGCCACCGCTGGCGCCGAGTATCCACTGATGCAACTGTGGTATCAGCTCGTTTTGGCCCAGGTCGACCGCGATTGGGTCGACGCCTATCAGCTGTTCGATGGCGACGTCGACTGGCAGTCCCCAGAGATGATCGCGGCTACTGACACCCTGCGCGAGTGGGTGACCAAGGGCTACATCGCCGCCGATTGCGCCGGACTGGTGGCTGAAGACATGGGCACGGCCTTCATCGCCGGCACCTACCCGATCATGGTCTCCGGCTCTTGGTGGTTCGGTCGTCTGCAAAGCGAGATCAGCTACGACTGGGGCCAGTTCCTCTTCCCTGGCGCCAAGCTGAACATCGGCTCGTCGGGCAACCTCTGGGTAGTGCCCGAGTCGGCCAAGAACAAGGACCTGGCCTATGACTTCATCGACGCCACCTTGCGCCCCGAGGTCCAGAACATCCTCGGCGAGCATGGCGGCCTGCCGGTCAGCGGCGATCCGTCGACCATCACCGATGAGGCGACCAAGCTCTACACCGAGAACTTCTTGACCGCCGTCGAAGGCGACCAACTGGCCTTCTATCCCGACTGGCCGGTGGCCGGCTTCTACGACCAACTGGTCAGCGCCTTCCAATCGGTGGTCAACGACAGCAAATCGTCAACTGATGTCCTGACTACCCTTGGTGAGTTCTACGAATCCGGCAAGGACGACATCCTCAACGGCTGATCCCCACCCCAATCCCCGGGGGAGCGGTCCGCATCTGCTGACGGATCGTTCCCCCGGCCCACCAGGCCGGACAAGCCCACCGGCAACAATCAGCGGCCTCGGCAATCACACCTCAGCAACCCACTAGCCCGCGACCATCGTGGGCCACCATCGCCACCGCCACGAACTCACCACTCACCACCCGCCAGGCATCGCCCAGGCCAGAAAGGAGCCCCGTGTCCCACGCCACCCGCCATCATCAGCGACCAGCCGGCTACTGGCTCTATCTCCTGCCCGGCCTCATCGCCTTCACCATCGTCATCGCCATCCCCTTCATCTTGAACATCTGGTATTCGCTGCACGCCTGGAAGGGCGGCAAGTCACGGATGCGCTGGGTCGGGGTTGGCAATTACCTCGATCTGTTGGGCGACAGCGCTTTTTGGATGTCTTTCCGCAACTCGGTGGCGATGATAATCGCCATGGTCATCATCCCCACACTGATCGGCCTGCTGCTGGCGGCGGTGTTGTTCGACTATGTCGGCAAATACTGGGGCAACCGTTGGGCGGCTTTCCTGCGCGCCACCTACTACATTCCCCAAATCCTGCCGGTGACGGTGGCGGGCATCCTCTGGAACTGGATCTTCAACGCCCAGACCGGGGCGCTCAACGCCATTCTCAAAGCCATCGGCGTGGCCGACCCACCCAACTGGCTGGGGGTGACCTCATCGGCCATGCCGTCAGTCATGCTGGTCTTGGTCTGGATTCAGATCGGCTATCCGACAGTCATCTTCATGTCGGCCCTGTCGCGGGTCGACCCGGAGCTCTATGAGGCGGCCGAGCTGGATGGCGCCACTTGGCTGGCCCGTTTCAAGGCCATCACCCTGCCTCAGATCAAGCCGGAGACCTTCGTCATTGTCTTGACCTGCACCGTTGCCGCCCTGAAGGTCTTCGGCCCGATCTATGTGTTGACCAGGGGTGGGCCGGAATCATCGACCCTGGTGCCGTCGTATTACTCCTATCTCAATTTCTTCGACACCTCCAAGGTCGGTTACGGCGCAGCGATCGCCACAGTTTTGACGCTGATCATCGTCATCGTGGCGCTGATCATCCAGGTGTTGCAGAATCGCAGCGCCCGACGTGAGGAGGCGGTGGCCTGATGAACCGCAACGACAACGAAACGGCTAGCCAGCAGGTCAGCGTCCAACCGAGCACCCGGCAGCAAACCGGCCATAAGACTCTCTGTCCGCGCCACCCGGCCAACCCGGCGAGAGGCAACCAATCGAGCCGCCCGAGCCATCGTAGCCCGGCCCAATGGATCGTCTTGATCGTAGTGACCATCGGCGCAGTCGTCATGCTGTCACCATTCATCATCATGGCGCTCAACGCCTTCAAATCACCGGCTGACTATTCGCAGGACGGCCCTCTGGCCTGGCCGAGCGAATTCTATTGGCAGGGCGTGGTCACCTTCTGGACCCGCACCGATTTCGGAGCCAAACTGTGGAACTCGATCTGGATCTCAGCGACCGTCGCCATCTTGGCCACCGCCTTGTCATTGCTGTCGGCCTATGCCATCGGTGTCGGCCGGGTCAAGGGGCGGGTCTGGTTGGTCGGGCTGTTTCTGCTGGCCAACATGCTGCCGCAAGAGGTGCTGGTCTATCCCCTGTTCACCATGGCTCAGCAAGCCCACCTCGGCAACTCCGGCTGGTCGATCGTCATCATCTTCACCGTCATCCAGTCAGCCTTCGGCACTTACCTGCTGGCCAGCGTGCTCGGCACCTTCCCGCAGGCCCTGCTGGAGGCTGGCCAGCTGGACGGGGCTTCGCGCTGGCAAATCCTTTGGCGGGTGGTCTTCCCGGTGGTCCGACCGACCTGTTCGGTGCTGATGATCTTCTTCTTCATCTGGACCTGGAATGAGTTCTTCATCCCACTGATCATGCTGACCAGCTCCGACACCCAGACCGTGCCGATCGCTCTGGCCGCCATGCAAGGCGATCGGCTGATGGATGTGCCGACCCTCAACGCCGGGACGCTGGTCTCGCTGATCCCGACCCTGATCTTCTTCCTGATCTTCCAACGCACTTTGACCCGCGGCATCACCGTCGGAGCCGTCAAGTGATCAGCGATCAGCCGGCCATCCACTAGTCCACCAACACACACCAACCCCCAAGGAGTTCCAATGAAGTTCACCGCTGGCTACTGGCAGCTCGCCCCAGGTGTCGAGGCGATCGTCGCCAAGACCATCGAATCGGTTGAGTTCGACGAGGCAAGCCTGACCGCCTATTGCCCCAACCGCGAGCTGCATCACCGCGGCGACACCCTCAACGGACCGTTGATCACCGTCAGCTTGTCATCGCCCATGTTGGGGGTGATCCGTGTCCGCTTGGCCCACCACCTTGGCGGTCGAGCGCCGATCGGCTTTGTGGCGGCCAGCGACCGGCCTCTTTGTACGGTTGAGATACGGGATGAGAGCGGCTGGTCGATCATTGACGACAACGGTTGTTCTGACCCGAGCGGCAGTGCCTCGGGTGGCAGCCCCAGCGGCAATGCGGCCGACCTGCCGTCGCCCGCCGACCGGCCATCGACTACTGGCCCGACGCTGCTCAAAGAAGGCCACGCCTACACCCTGACTTCCGGGGAGCTATCGGTGACCCTGCGCCAGGGTGGCCCCTTCGCCCTGGAGTTCCGTCATGATGGACAGCTGCTGACCCAGTCTGGCGGGCGCGGCAGTGCTCATTACACCGTCGGCGGCGAGTCCTATCTGGCCAGCCAGCTCGGACTGGGCATCGGCGAGTCGATCTACGGATTGGGTGAGCGTTTCGGCGCTTTCACCAAAAACGGCCAGGTGGTCGACATCTGGAACGAGGATGGCGGCACCAGCTCCGAACTGGCCTACAAGAACGTGCCCTTCTACCTGTCATCAGCTGGTTATGGGGTGCTGGTCAACCAAGCCGGGCCAGTGTCGTTCGAGGTCGGCACCGCCGCCACCAGCGCCGTCCAATTCTCCGCGCCCGGAGAGACGCTGGAATACCTGATCTTCGACGGGCCGACCCCGAAAGAGGTGCTGGAGCGCTACACCGCCGTGACTGGCCGGCCGCCGGCCTTGCCGGAATGGAGCCGCGGCCTATGGCTGTCGACCTCCTTCACCACGGAATACGACGAAGCGACCGTCAACTCCTTCATTGATGGCTTCGAGCAGCGCGGCATCCCGCTGTCGGTCTTCCATTTCGACTGCTTCTGGATGCGCCAGTATCACTGGTGTGACTTCGTTTGGGATCCGGCGATGTTCCCCGATCCGGAAGGGATGCTGGCCCGCTTGCACCAGCGAGGCTTGAAAGTCTGTGTCTGGATCAACCCTTACATCGCCCAGCGCTCCTACCTGTTCGCCGAGGGTGCAGCCCAAGGATTCCTGGTCAAGCGAGAAGACGGATCGGTCTGGCAGTGGGACATGTGGCAGGCCGGCATGGCGCTGGTCGATTTCACCAACCCAGAGGCGGCGGCTTGGTATTGCGCCAAGTTGGAAGCGTTGCTCGACCAGGGGGTTGACTGCTTCAAGACTGATTTCGGCGAGCGCATTCCCACTGACGTCGTCTGGCACGACGGTTCGGACCCCCACCAGATGCACAACTATTACGCCCAGCTCTACAACCAGGCGGTCTTCGAGCTGCTGCGTCGCCGGCGTGGCGAGGGCGAGGCCATCCTCTTCGCCCGGGCGGCCACAGCTGGCGGCCAGCAGTTCCCGGTCCACTGGGGAGGTGATTGCGAGTCGACATTCGTGTCGATGGCCGAATCGTTACGCGGTGGTCTCAGCCTGGCCCTGTCGGGCTTCGGTTATTGGAGCCATGACATCGGCGGTTTCGAGGGCTTGCCCGATCCGGCGGTGTTCAAGCGTTGGTGTGCCTTCGGGTTGCTGTCGTCACATTCACGCCTGCACGGCTCGACCAGCTATCGGGTGCCCTGGGCTTTCGACGAAGAAGCCGTGGCGGTGCTGAAGCACTTCACTTTGCTGAAGGCCTCGCTGAGCCCCTATCTGGAGCGCGTCACGGGCGAAACAGTCGAGCACGGCTGGCCAATGATGCGCCCGATGATGCTCGAATTCCCCGATGATCCCGCCTGCGCCGGGCTCGATCGGCAGTACATGCTGGGAGATTCGTTGCTGGTGGCGCCGGTGTTCACTGCCTCGGGTGAAGTCGACTACTACCTGCCCGATGGGCAGTGGACCCGCTTGGACTCCGGCGAGCCGGTGACCGGAGGGCGGTGGGTCCACGAGACCCATTCAATGATGTCCTTGCCCTTACTGGTGCGCGAAGGATGTCGGGTCGAACGGGTCGGCTGAGAGGCGGCGAGTGGCAGGGTCCTGCGCTGCCTCAATCGCCATGCACGTAGGTGATGCCGAACTCCTTGACTTGGCGGAAGGCTTGCTGTCGGAGGCGGAGGTCGAACCAGCTTGTGTCGAAGGGTTGGTAGATGTCTAGGCCGCGTCCGAGGTCGATGTGCCAGCCGGTATTGGTTTCGATGTAGCGGTCGTGGATGGTTGTGCTGAAGTCGTATTCAAAGCTGATTCCCGCAGTCAGCACACCGTTGCGCACAGCTTCCAGGTTCTCAATCTGCTTCTTGGCGTTCTCAATCAAGTCATCGGCTTTGGTAGTCAGCATTACCTTGACTTCTTGGTCGCGCGGAGTAACCTTGACGATGGTTTCCATGAGTTCCATGAGGTTGCGAATCTGGTGGGGCAGTCGCACGTATGAATCGACGATAGTGATGTCTGTTGCGTCTCGCAGGTATGCGCCGAACAGGCGGTCATAGGTGACGTTGCGGCGTCCTTCTTTGTAGCTGACGTGGCCAGGCTTCGCTTCCATCGGTGGTTTGGCGGTATCAGCAGGCCCTGTTTCGACCGGCATAGTTATTGACGGCAGCGTCGCGGTGGCTGGATCTCGCTTGGCTGGATCTTCCGAGGTCGGGAAAGCAGGTCTCTCCAATTCGCCAACTTCGTCGTCTCCTGAACGTGAGACGTTCTCTGGATCGCCATCGGTTGATTCATGATCTCGGTGGTACAGCGCTGGATACTCGTCCTCTTCCAGCGTTGTGACTGTTCGCCATTCGTTTCTCCCCGCCCGGTAAGCGAATCTGACTTGGGTCATAGTGGTGTCGATACGAATCAACTGGTCTTTGACTCGTTTACGGCCTTCGATGGCGGCGCGTAGCAAAGCCTCGACCTCGTCGGGTGTCGCTTCGCCGGTCGGGTGGACGAGTTTCATCAAGCCAGAAAAGGTCTTATGGATGCCGTCGCGGTCGCGAGTAGAAATGTCAGAGGATAACGCGAAGTAGGACTCGTAGCGGTCTGAGTAGTCAATGTTACGCAACGTCTTGAGTACCTCGGCCAGGTAGTCCACGACGAAGCCGTAGCCGGTGGAGAACATTTCGCCGCGAATCTGCTCGAACTCCCAACCTGGAATGTAGCAATGGATACGGTCCAGAAAGGCCGGGTCATGGTACTGCTCGGGTAGCTCATCGAACAGGTCGGAGTTTTTCAACATGAACGGCACAGTGTGGGCGGTGTTACCGATGAACACCATTGACGCCTCAGCGCCCAGTGTTTCGACACCACGGGAGAATGACTTGTTGGCCATGTAGTTCTTCATGATGTCCACGAGTGCCCGGTCGGCTCGTTTCTTCTTCCCGGCGAATTCGTCGAATGCCACGCAGTCCCAGTAACCAACCAGGCCGATACGTCCGTTCGAGTTGTTGACGAACAGCTTGGCGACTGTGACTTCACCACCAGAGATCAGCATTCCGTGGGGTGAGAACTCCGAGTAGATGTGGGACTTGCCTGTTCCCTTCGGCCCCAGTTCGACCAGGTTGTAGTTCCGCTCCACAAACGGGATCAGCCTAACCAAGTGCAGCAATTTGGTGCGCGTGCCGAACAGTTCGGGGTTGAAGCCGATTGATTGGATGAGCAGGTCGATCCATTCCTCTGTGGTGAACTGGGCGCGCTTAACCTTGTAGTCCTCTAGATCGAGGCTCGACAACTGGATTGGTTTGAGGGTCTGCAACCGCCAAGGCACTTCTTTGGGGTCGCCAGAGTGGGCGTATACGATGTCGCAGATGCACCACACACCGCCGGTGAACAGTTTCTCGTGCCGCTTAGCGACTTCAGACGATACTTGAACCCGACTGATGCCGAGGTTGGCGAAGGACGCTTCGTAGACGTCGTCGCGTTCGTTGAGGGCAACGGACACCTTGTCAATGACCTTGTGGCGACCCCTCTCCCTGATCTTCGACTGAACCAACTTGGCGTCGCCACGATGCACGTAATGGTCTCGCAGCACTGAACGGACAGTCTCGATGCCGGACCGGATGGAAGCATCATCGTCGGTGGCGGCGTACTGGCCGAGTAGGTACTCCAGCACATAGGTGGGCACGATGGCATTGCCCTTGACCGCCTTCACGAGGTCTTTGCGGACGACAACACCAGGGAATGCGGCGGCGGTCTTCCGGTCTAGGGCTGAAGCGACGACTGGAGCTGTGCCTGGGTCCGGGCTCTCGGTGGGTGCATCAGTAGCCACTTTGATCGACTCATGGTCGGTCATTGTCTCGTCCATGTCAGCCTCCTAGAAATCGAAGTCGCTGGTGAAAGTCCGCACCAAAGTGGATCGGGCCTTGAGGGGGTAAGGACGCCGCTGTGTCGTGTCAGCGATAGACTCAGCCAGTCGCAGTTCAACGGTCTGGTTGTTGAACTGATCGGCCTCCTGACCCAGGATCAGCTTGATCTCGAAGTAGCGTTCCCGTTTGTCAGCGGAAGTCCGGGAGAACTCGACTGTCACCTCATTAGAAATCAATATTTCCCCGACATACAGACCTGCCACAAGGGTTCGGGGCTTGACTTTTTCGCTCACGGGTTCTTCCTGGAAGAGAGTGACCGTAATCTGGCTGGTCGTGATCCGTTCGGGCACTGCCAACAGAGCCACCTCAACCCAGCGAGTGTCCGACCGCCTGCCCTTGTTGACCGTGAGCACTGGCACCACGATCTCCTGTAAGGCTGTCCCGCCGTGAACGTACTTCGAGCCGGATCCCGCCACGCACAGCCGATGGATTGACTTGGGCACTTGGGCTTCGACATCGCCCTCCATACCAAGCTGCGCGGTGGTGAATGTGATGAAAGCCGGATCGCGTTTCAGTCCGTGGCCAAGAACGAAGCGGCGATTGTTGGCTACTAACAGCTTGTCACCTTGGGGTTTGACAGACAGATAGCCGGATTCGTCAAGTCCACCATCTTGGTAGAGGAAGCCGTGATCGGCGGTGATGAGAATGTTGTTGACGTTCGCACCGCCGGTCAGTTTCTTAACCAGGCGTTCCAACTCATCCAGGGTGTCCTCAGCAGCCCGGAATACTCGCCCTTCGGACGACACATGGTCTCCAGTGTCATCGATCTGGTTGTGGTAGACATACAGCACCCGGTGGGCCTTGATGAGTTCACGAGCATCGTCCTTGCGCAGCTTCATGAAGTCGCCAGCCTGGATCGCAGTTCCACCAACACCAGATAGAATCTTGGCCCGGTTCTTCGTCCCATCCGAAGCGGCTCCGTCCACAAGCACCTTGTCACCATCGTCGAATGCCAGCGCCTTGTGTGGTAATAGTGAGGCCATGCCAAGCTGGGTGTACGAAGGAAAAGTGCTTGACATCGCGGAAAGCTCGGCGTTGAAACGGTCTGTCTCCCGGATACGTGATCTCAGTTCGTCGGCGATCTCATAACGTAGCCCGTCCGAAATAATGACGACCACCTTGTTGCCGCGCTTGAGGAAGGGTTCCACTTGTTCACGGAAGAACGAGGTTTGAGCGGAAACCCCGAAGATGCCCCATCGGTCAAGAGTGTCGATCTGAGTCTGCCAGGCCGCACCGAGAGGTGCCAGGTAGCGAGTCGAGTAGAAGCCCTCTATCTTCACTTTGAGCTTCTCTAGCGGGCTACTCGCTTCGGCAAGATCATTGTGCCAGATGAAATGCCGGTAAGTCTGGTCGATTCGGTATAGCTGAGTGGTGTAGCGGCGGAACCCGTCAGCCGGTGATGTCAGCGACAACGACATACCATCGATCAAAGTGAGCATGGTGGATGCGGCGGCAATCGCAGCATATAAGTGATCAAACTGGTAATACCATGCCCCAGTTGTGCGTTGACGGATGCAGTCCTGCACATCCTTATCCACCATCGTGCGTGTCTCAACGGCTCGAGCCAGCTCGTCCACGATCCACTCATCAATCTGGCGGAAGGCGAACCGCCCCATCAGACTTGGCAGCGACGAACTAGCGAGTCTGCCACTGATCCCAAGATCAGTGGCGGCACGATCCGCGAGAGCACGAAACGTCTTGACAAAGCGTTGATCATTGCCCCAATGGCCGAAATCAATCTGAATGTTGCGATAAAGGCCTGGCGTCTCGGAGCTGAATCGCTTCCAGTCTAGGTCGAACAACCACAGTACAAAGTCATCAACTGAGGGCTCATCTGACGCATAGCCGTAGATGTCACCAGTCCCTTTCCAATGAAACTCAGCTAGCTCAAACCTACCGATCTCGTCAACAGCGGTGGTTTTGCCGACGGCATTCTCCTCCAACAGCTTGCGCCAGATGCCCTGCAACGTGTGATCCTCAGACCCGATAATCACCTGGATCATCTTCGAAGAAACTGTCTTGACGAACTTCTCATCGTCAAGCTTAAAAACAGACTGATCGACGAGATCTCCGAGCGCCTCAGTGCGTTTCGTTGACTTGAAAAACATCGGGTACCGCTCCACCAGACCACGCAGTTTCCCGGTCACGTCGCCCAATTCTTGCAACACCAAAGCCGCACGGTCTGCAGTGAACAGCCCATAGGCCAGTTCCAGATCCAAGAGCCAATTCTCCAGCGGTGTGGCAGGCCTCGGCCCGGCTCGATAGATCAAGAACTTACCG
Source organism: Propionibacteriaceae bacterium (assembly GCA_031285505.1). Classification (GTDB taxonomy): domain Bacteria; phylum Actinomycetota; class Actinomycetes; order Propionibacteriales; family Propionibacteriaceae; genus WQYJ01. The sequence goes on along the minus strand of JAITVZ010000005.1, from coordinate 5,041 downwards.
GTTGGTTCCTCCGCGAGTACGCGATGCTTGATGCCGAACTCGTTGCCATCCACCCTCAACACAGTCACTCCAGGCAGATCAAACTCAGTCAGCCGATCGGCATACTCGTCTTCCGGGTCGGACCAGACCACGATCCGTCTATCCTCTGAGATGAATCGTTGCTGAAGCTGCCGCACGATGGGATCCAAAGGACTCATAGAACACCACTGCCTTCATCAAGAAGAGCGAGTTCTCGCCTCCCGGCGTCCGTAAGGAAATACCGCTGGTTGGAGGCAGTCGGGTTGTCGGGGTTAGTCATGGCAGCTAATCCCAGCTCAATCAGCGGGTGGAGGTGACGCAGGAATGCTCTGCGGTCGCTGTGAACATTGATCGCGGCAAACACTTCCGCCCGACTGGCTGGTCCCCTGCGCAGCATGCGAAGGATCGAAGCGGCATGCTGACCCAAGACCTGATGCTCAACTTGGTGCTTCTCCGCGGTGACTTGATGCTCCACTTGATGCCTCTCGGGGAAGACTTGATGCTCGGTTGTGGTGCCAGCCTTGGGCACTTGGGCACCAGGTGTGGTGAAGTGGTCGGAGTCGCCCGGTTCGCCGCGCCGCCTGCGATGCTCGGCGGTCTGCTCAATACGGAATCTCATCGGATCATGGTTCTGGATATGGACGGTGATCCGCAACCGCTCGACAGTCTCCTCAAAGTCAGGTTCAGGCAGCCCAGCCTCTTGGAGGGTCTTTATGACATCGGGAATGCCGGTACCCCAACGCTCGATCAGCGACAACTCCTTGAACACCCGAGCCAGCACCGGGTTACGGACCTGAGAGACACCTTGCTTCATCAGATCGACCGTCATGCCGGGAACAAGACCCCCTGGGCTTTCTATCCAAATCTCGTCATCAAGGAAAGCCACCTTGATAGCGGTACCGTGACTGTCATAGCTGGAGTGAACCAGAGCGTTGACGACCAACTCCTCGAGTGGTTCCAGCGGGATGGACCAGACATCTTCACGACGTTTGGGTCCAATATCAAAATCCGCCGACAGGAACGCATTCGCCTTCAGAAAGTCCATCACTTTGTCCACAGCCAAGGGGAGGGGGCCGTAGATGTCGCGCTGGTCGGTGATGTCTCGTTTGGTGGGGCCACGGAACCTGGCGCACTGCACCCACGCAAAAGGCATGAACCGTTCAGGATGCGGGTAACCCACCAGAATGCCGCCGTTGGTCGGCACCGTTTTGCCCTGCTCTTCACAGGTCAACTCCAAAGTCTGGAGAACCACTGGCGTCATCCTTCTGCCCATCAGCTCAGACAGGGCGTTCAGATCGATGTCAGCCATTGTCGCGTCAAGACATGGAAGCTGATCGAAGGTTCGTTGCTTGGCGGAGCGCTCCAGTTCTCGCACCATCGCTGCGCCTGCTTGGCGGTTACCGGCACCGGTTCTGTAGTAAGTGCCTTGGAACTTGCCACCCGACTTCAAGTGATAGGGCCGCTGCGAACCGAGCGGGATCGTGGCAACGATCACCGTCTTGTCGGCCAAGGTCACCAGGTCAATCGCGGGGGCGAGTTGAGGCTGAATCGAGTCAGCGATCAGATGCGCCAGGCGTTGCTGCTCCATTAATGGGTCACGAACCCCAACCACTGTCCTGTCATCATGGACACCCACGATCAACTCGCCACCAGCCGAGTTGGCGAACGCGACGACCGACTGCAACACACGCTCAGGGTTGCCCAGATTCTGCTTGTACTCGCGCGTTTTACTCTCAGGGGCAGTCAGCCGCTCATGGTCATCGAGAGTCAGATCCAATACCATTCTGCCTCCTTCCACTGACCTGCCTTCGTCCACACCACCACGCTATTGATGGCCACCGACATTTCTGGGAGCCGATGCGTCTGGCAGACGGTTGACCGCTTGAACATCAGGCATCCTCGGGTCTCAAGGGGTTCACCGGCCAGGTCCACTGCTCGACATCGGAACGCTTGTCCTCAATAGCCCTAATGCGTAGCACGGCCCTGCCGAAGCGGAGGTAGTTCACCAACACGCCGTCGTCGAGGTCGATCTGTGGATTACGCAACACCAACGGATACAACACATCGCGCTCATAGTCTTCGCACTCGGTCAGCACAGGGCGCAGGACATCTGACCGTTTCTTGGCCGCCGCATCGGTCGAACCATCCAAACTGGTGATCGTGCCACGCAGTTTCTCTTGAAATTCTCGCAGATACTCATTCAGCAACGCATTCAACGTCGCTGGGGTGTAGCGGTGCAGATACACCAAGGCATTAAACGAGCCCTTTCCATCCGGGCGAGATGAGAACATCCAATAGATCGGACGATTCTTGTAGCGCTTCACGTGATCAGCATAGAAATCCTTCAAGAAATACTGCTTGATCGATTTACCCAACGTCTCCTCAATGAACTGGAGATTCTCATGTGCGTTGGATTTCCCGAAAGCGATTCTCAGGAACTGACGAAAGCGGGCTTCAATATTGTCATCGAACCAGTCACCAGATGTCACTGGAATCACATTGTCTCGATCGGGCATGAATGACGGATTGGGCACGCGGGCCAAATAATCCTTCAGCGTCTCACCCTGGCTGGCCAAAATCAGGCCGGGTTCGTCCAGACTGTAGCGACCGAACATGCAGCCGACGGCATAGGAGAGGAGATCGAGGATGGCGGACTGGGTGAAGAGGATGTCACGCTCTTCGGGCGACTTGTTCGGCCAACGGAATGCGGAGTTGTTCGTCAGTGACACCCGCTCAAGGGGTACGTACGAAGGAACTTCGTCTTCAAGCCCGTACAGTTTGGCAACAGCCTCGTTGTTTGCGATCTCCAATTGCTGCTGGGCCAGGGATCGAGCCGCCCACTCGGCACGGTGTTGCGCCACTATTTCTTCAAGTGTCTTCATTTGGAGTGCCTCACGCGTTCGCCGGTTTCTGGGTTCCCCGCGAGGCGCCAAGGGTAGCCATGAGGGTAGCCGAAGTATTTTACGCGTCAATATTATCGGCCCAAGCCCAAGGATTCTGCCACCAACACCAGGGCTGCGCGGCTTCGAGTCCGATCAGTATGCAGGTAGGACTGGGTGCTGAGAACTGAGGAGTGTCCGAGCACGTCCCTGATGGTTGTTTCGTCGACCCCATTGGCAAGCAGCAGGGTGGCAGCGGTGTGGCGAGCCTCGTACAGCAGAGGTGGCCTCGTCCGGCCGTCTGGAAGCGTCACAGTGACTTGCGCCTGCCCAACGATCTCGTACCATTGCTGCCGGTCGAACTCCGCTGACCGAGGTGTGCCGTCGTCCCGTGGCCAAACTAGTCCATGGGGAGACGCCACCTTCCCCCGCCATCTCTTAAGCGCGTCTATCAACCAAGGAACGAGCGGGATGACACGGCTGCCGGCGCGTGTTTTCGGGCGAACGAGATGGTAGGCGCCTTCAAGGTGGCGAGACTCGAAGGCACGCGGAACGCGAAAGCCGCTGTCTGGGTTCCGGTGTTCGGCGTAAGGCAGTGCCTTGAGCTGCCAGGCAAGTGTCATCGTCTCAGTGTCGAGGTCAATCATGTCCCAGGTCAGGCCGAGTGCCTCAGCCGGACGGAGACCTTCGACGAGCGCTGCCACCCAGCGAGACAGGTCAGGCCGCTCGGCAGCCGCAGCCAGGATCTTCATCGCATCAGCGATGCTGAGCGATTGTCGTAGCGAGATTCCCTGCCCAGGCCCGGCCATGTCTCGCGCGCGTTGGCACACCTGGTATCCATCGGCGACAGCATCCGCCAGAAGCTTGCTCAACACGGCATGAGTCCGCTGCATCGTGGCGACCGCCAGTCCTCCTTTCTCCTGGAACGCGGCTACTTTGCGGATGTCCGCTGGGGTGAGCGAGTCGAGACGTAAATGTCCGAGAGTCGGAACGATCCAGCGGCGAATCGCTGAACGATCCGAGACGAAGGTGCCCGGGCGAACCATGCGCTGACGCTCCGCAAGCCACTGGTCGGCCCACCGCTTCATCGTGACGGTGGTGAATGTCACCGCGGGTCCCTCTGCCGCGATACGTCGCTGCGCTTCGGTGAGCCTGGCGCGAGCCTGGGCCGCTGTCCGCGCCTTGAACGTGAGCCGGTGCCGGATTCCCTGCGCCGTCCAGCCAGCCTCAATCGCCGCCACCCACTGGCCCCGTGAGTTCTGGTAGATGGAGCCGGTTCCTTTGATGCGTTGTCTTGATCGTGTCATCCCTCCTCATTACCGCAGCACCAGGGCAAAGGGGTAGCCATCAGGGCTAGCCATTGAGTGTGCTGAGCGTGATGGTCTCAGTCTCAGTGATCTGCCAGAAACCCCGTGAAGGTCGCTGACCGCAACACAGTTCATGAAGGAGGAGTACCCGACAGGGAAAGCTGACCTGTTCGCTGGGTTCATGCTGCGGTGCACCAAACTAGCTGGAGCGCGGGGAGCGGTGGCGATGATCACGATGCAATCATGGATGTTCCTGAGCTCATACGAGAGCCTCCGAGCCTCACTCTTGACTGACCAGCAGATCATCTCGATGCTGCACCTGGGCGCTCGCGCTTTCGACTCCATCGGTGGCGAAGTCGTTTCGGCGACTGCGTTCGTCTTGGTGAACGTGCCACCGGAGAGGCGATATCATGCCCGAAAACACATGGGTATGTTCCTTCGCCTCGTAGATGGAACCTCCGAGGCTGAGAAGATCGCTGCGCTGCGGACCGCACTTGGGTCTCGGACCCGTGATGCAGGCTTCTACGCGGCGTCACAGCCTGACTTCACCGGAATCCCTGGTTCGCCGATTGTTTACTGGCTTAGTGAAAAGATGCGGGCAGTTTTCAGAGAGGGCAAAGCACTCGGCTCAGTCGCCGCGCTTGCCGTTGGTCTCCAGACGGGAGACAATAGTCGCTTTTTGCGGGAGTGGTGGGAGGTCTCCCAAATGCGCTCGGCTTTTGCTTGCATGTCACGTGAAGAAGCCGCAGCCAGTGGCGCGCGATGGTTCCCCTACAACAAAGGCGGCGACTTCCGAAAGTGGTACGGCAACCAAGAACACGTCGTCAACTGGGAAAA
>JAITVZ010000128.1 GCA_031285505.1 Propionibacteriaceae bacterium | reverse complement strand
CCAGCAACACCAAGATCAGCTGCACGCCCAGATCGAGCAAGATCCACGGTGATCCCTGCCCGGCACTGCGATCCATCATCTGGGAAATGTCAGTGAATGGCACATTGATTTCGCTCATCAGATTGTTGATGATGTGGAAGGCGACGGCTGCCTCCAAGCCACCGGTGCGCCAGACCAACCACCAGAGCATCAAGCCGACGCAGGTGTAGTAGCTGTTCAGCCAAACATCGGCTGCCGAATGCAGCCACATGAACAGCAACGATGAGCCGATGGCGCTCGCGGCCAGACCGATCAGCCGCGGGCGGATGATGGCGGCAATCGACCGGGCGACCAGCCCACGCACCAAGAACTCCTCACCGGCGCATTGCAGTGGCGTGGTCAAGACGATGCCGATGATCAAAACCAGGCTGCTTGACCGCCAGCTCATATCGCCGAAGAAGGATTGCGGGCCGAACAGTGCCAGCTGAATGGCGTAATAGATGGCATAGCCAATGGCGAACACGGCCAAGGCCATGCCCCACCAGCGCCAGCGGAAACGGCCGACCACCGAGCTCAACCAGCCAAAGCCCTGCTTGTAGATCAACCAGGAGGCCAGCACCGCCACCGGAATGAAAGCGGCAATCGACAGATTGTTGATCAAGAAAACCGCCGGGGTCATCACCAAAGCACTGGTGACATCAGTCAAGCTGCCTGAAGCGCCAGTCTCAAACAAACTGGCGGCGAAGGCCGGATCGAGCATCATCGCGACATTGCCGATCAGCATGGCGGCAAAGACCAAAGCCGCGGCGAGCAGCAGGGCCAGCAGACCCCAGGCCCAGCCGCGGGCCGGCACTTGGAAAAAACGCATCTGATCACGCAATTCCGTCGGCTGAAAAAGGGGCAAACGTGGTGTCACCGGTTGCTTACTCATCCGCTCAGTATAAGTCGCTTGCGACATAAGCCAGGATCGGCCAGCAGCCGACCCCTCGACTATGCTGATACCCATGAAAGCGCTGCTCGCCAAGCACAGTTGGCAACAATGGCTGTCGTTGCTGGCCCGGCTGATCCTGGGCGTGGTGTTGATCGTCGCTGGCTTGACCAAGATCGGCAACCTCAATGGCGCCGCCTCCGCAGCTGCGGCCTATCACATCCTCCCCTACGACCTGGCCCAAGTCGTAGGCATGGCCTTGCCCTTCGCCGAGATCGGCCTTGGGCTGCTCCTGGTGATCGGCTTGTTCACCCGCCTGGCCGGTGTGTTGGGGGCGTTGCTGATGCTGGCTTTCATTATCGCCATCGCCTCAGTTTGGGCCAGAGGCATCTCGATCGACTGCGGCTGTTTCGGCTCCGGCGGGCCGCTCGATCCGGCCGAGGCTGTCGCCAAATACCCCTGGGAGATCGCCCGGGACATCGCCCTGACGGCCTGTGGAGTCTGGCTGGCTGGCTGGGGCAAACACCTCTGGTCCGTCGACGCCGTCCTCTTTCGACCGATCACCGTCGAATCTCTGGCCACGGCAACGCGATCGACCAGAAGGAAGTGAATCGTTGACCGGAAACTGACCAACGAGAAACGGACTAACCACCCTTTGATGGCGCTGGGGCCGGGTCACTTGGCAGACATCAATGACAAGCGGGAAACAGCCGGTGGCGGCAAGGAACCTGTCGCCCGACGGCCAAATCTCAGAGCAGTTGCGGCTAATGTCAATCGCTCAGCGGCCCGAAAGGCAGCCCACGCGCGGTCAATTCGGCTTCCCCGCCGTCCTCTTCCGTCAACACCCATAAACCTTGCTCAGTGACGGTGATGGTGTTCTCCCAATGCGCCGCCACTGACGAATCGGCGGTCACCACCGTCCAATCGTCGTCGAGCATGGCCACCCGATAACCGCCCAAGGTGGCCATCGGCTCAATCGCCAGGCACATGCCGGCCCGGATGACTGGGCCGCGACCGACCCGATAGTTGGGGATGTCGGGCTCCTGGTGCATCTGGTGGCCGATGCCGTGGCCGGTGAAATCGCGGACGATGCCATAACGCCCCAAGCGCAATGACCGCTCGACGGCCGCCGAGATGTCACCGATGGTGCCACCGATCCGAGCGGCGCCGATGCCAGCCCAGAGCGACTGACGTGTCGCCTCGGATAGGGCCTCCACCCGGGGATCAGCTTGGCCGATGATCACTGATCGGGCGGCGTCACCGTTGTAGCCTTCAATGATGCCACCGAAGTCGATCGACAGCAGGTCCCCGTCTTGGAGGATGCGGTCGCCAGGAATACCGTGGACCACCTCATTGTTGACCGACAGGCAGCTGACCGCCGGATAGGGCGGAATGCCATAGCCCGGGGCGTAGTTGAGAAAGTTCGACTTGGCCCCATGGCGGGCCAGGACCTCGGCGCCGACCGCGTCGACCTGGCGGGTGGTCGCCCCCGGCACCGCCGCCGCCATCATCGCCTTGAGGCCTGCGGCCACCACCAAACCAGCCCGCCGCATCAGTTTGAGACCAGCCTCATCGATGATCTCGATGTGTTGATGGCTTCGTCCCATGTCGCCTCCCAGATCAAAGTTATGGGGCAACCGGCCCAATTCCAGGCCAGTCACCCCCCGACGCTGACGACTCTACTCCAGCCCACTCGCCGCCAATCCACCGACCAGGCATTCTCCACCAGTGATGGCGTCCATCCCAGTGGCGGTCGGTGGTCTTCGGTGAGCGTCAAACGGTAGCGCAGACGGCGCGAAGCGTCGTCGTGAGCGGAGCGAGCCGAAGACCACCGACCGCCCTGGTCACGGTTGGCGCTGACGGCGCCCGTCTGGTTGGCGCTGATGGCGCCCGTCTGGATGGCGCTGACAGCGCCCGTCTGGATGGCGCTGGACCGAGGGCCTCAGGCCTTCAGCGCCGCCACAATCCGAGAATGCACCACCGGAACATCGCCAAGGCCGTCGACCTCGACCAGCAGACCTTTGTCTCGGTAGAGTGCCAACAGCGGCTCCGTCTCGGCCGAGTAGACCTCGAAACGCCGACGGATCGTCTCCTCGTTGTCGTCGGATCGACCCTCGATGGCTGCCCGCTTCATCATCCGCGCCACCAGGGTCTCACCATCGACGATCAGCAATAGGCAGGCGTCGAGCTTGATGCCGAGCTTATCGAGGATGCCTTCGAGGGCCTCAGCCTGGGCGACCGTGCGCGGGAACCCGTCGAGCAGAAAGCCCGGCGCCGTGTCTGGTTGAGCCAAGCGATCAGCCACTAGATCGACGGTCAATGAGTCCGGCACCAACTCGCCCTTGTCGATGATCGCTTTGACGATCTTGCCCAGTTCGGTCTGGTTGGCGATGTTCGAGCGGAAGATCGCCCCAGTCGAGATCTCCGGGATGCCGAACTCCTCGGCCACCTTGGCCCCTTGAGTCCCCTTGCCCGCTCCTGGCGGCCCCATGATAAGCATGCGCATTGTTTATTCCTTTTGTCCCTGGGACTACGGCATTGACGCCCCTGTCCCCCTGGGTAAGACTCTAGCGTGATCGGCGAGCATGGAACGACCGGACCGATTCGGCGCCAAGCTGGCGGCGCCACTATTGGCCGTCGGTAACCTCGGGGCGCTCCGCCACAGCAGTTGAATTGGGAAAGCACTGGTAGTCTATTCCCATGGAAGCAACAATTGATATGACTGGGCGAGTGCTGGTGCCTAAGGCTATCCGAGACGCGCTTGGCTTGGCTTTCGGTTCAAAGGTCGATGTGTCTGCCTATGGTGACGCCATCAGGATCACCCCTGGTGGCCGGACGGCCAGCTTGATTCACGATGCCAGCGGTCGCCTCGTGGCCCAAAGTGACACTCCAGTTACCGACGACCAAATGTTCGCCTTGATCGACTCGGGTCGGCGGTGACACCGCGTTCACGGTGGGCGCTTGACACCAGCGTCGCCGTGCCACTGCTCCAGTCTTCCCACGATGCCCACTCATTCGTATCCAGTTGGGCCAATGGTCGCTCATTGGCGCTCTGTGGCCATGCCCTGGCTGAGACGTACTCAGTACTGACCCGCTTGCCCGGAGACGCCCGGCTCAGTCCGTTGGACGCAGCGACGCTGATTGACGCCAATTTCGCCAGTTGCCTGACCCTGAGCGCTGCTGCATTCAAAAGCGTTCACCGAGTGCTGGCAAGCGCTGGCATCGCTGGAGGCGCGGTCTACGATGCACTGGTCGGTTTGGCGGCTCATGAGCACGGGTTCACCCTCGTCACCCGCGACGCCAGGGCTCGATCAACCTACGAAGCGGTCGGCGCGCAGGTCGCACTATTGGTGGACCCTGGGGTCTAACACCCATATCCCCCTGTGTCAGACGCCTGCGGCAAGGCCGATCGCATAATGGCACTCGCCCCGAGAGGCTTGACCCCAATCGAATGTAATGGCTGGCAGAAGGCCGAGGCTGTGCCACTGCCCCCAATGAACAGCAGGGGCCCCGGCCAACGGTCGGAGCCCCTGCTCATTAGCTAGTGCGGGACACTAGTTCAGGCCCTCAGGCCTCAGTGATCAGTCCTCAAGGAAGCCGATGTTCTGACGGAAATCACCCAAGGCATTGCCCTGAGCGGCGAACACCGAAGCGCCGACGTTGGCCAGGTTCGACTTGACCTGGTACTGCGTCGGGCCGTTGAAGATCGGCATCAAGCCGTACTCGGCGAACATCTTGACCTCAATCTTGTTGGCAGCGGCGATCTGCTCCTCAGCGGTGGGCAGGGCCTCCATCTCATGGATCTCCTTGTTGAGCGCATCCGAGCCGACGCCCGACTTGTTCAAGCCGGAAGCCTCATCACCGGAGCACCACACCTGGCAGGTGTAGGCCACGCCGAAGGGGTCGCCCGATGAGAAGCCGGAGAAGTTCATCTCCCACTCGCCCTTGGCCATGATGTCGGAGAAGTCGGCCGAGGCCTTCTGGTCGATGATCATGTTGATTCCGGCGGCCTTCATCTGCTGCTGGAAGACCTGAGCCAGGGCCTTGGAAGAAGCCGAATCACCGAAGAGGGTGTAATGGACATCGAGTTGGGTGCCATCCTTGGCGTAGAATCCGGAATCACCCATGACATAACCCTCGTCCTCCAGCAGCTTCTTGGCCGCGGCCACATCCGACTTGGGGATAACCTGAGCGAAGTTGTCCTGGTAGCCCTCTTGGAAGGTGAACAACAGGAAGGAGCCGGGGAACTCCTCGGTGTAATCCAGGCCCTGGAAGCGAACCTTGGCGACCTGCTCACGGTCGACGGCGGTCATGATCGCCTGACGAACGATCTTGTCCTTGAGCACGCCAGTCTGGGAGTTGAGCTGAAGCATCCAGTTCGAGGTCGAAGCCCCCACACGGGTATCAGTGTCGGGAACATCCTTGACCTGATTCAAGACGTCGGCGGTCGAAGCGCCGACATAATCGGTCTCGCCGTTGGCAAAGGCGTTGATCGCCGCAGTGGATTCACGCTGGACCAGGTTCACCTGGTCCAGCTTGGCCTTGTCGCCCCACCACAACTCATTCGGCACCAGGGTGGCGGTGCCAGCGGTGGCGTCGAGACTCTCCAGCTTGTAGGGGCCGACACCCCATTCCGGGTGAGCCGAAGCCAGATCGTTGCCGACATAAGCGGTGTTGTACAGCTCAGGGGTGTTGACCGCCGGATGGAGCAAGAAGTTGAACATGCCACCCCACCACGGCCAGGGGCCATTGAAGGTGACGACGATCTGGAAATCATCCTTGCCGGCCTCGACCGACTTGACCTTGTTGTAACCGTCGGTCGAAGAGGCGAAGTATTCCTCGTTCGAGCCGTTGTTGGCGGTCCAGGTGTTGACCCAGGCCTTGATGTCCATCGGCGTGCCATCGTTGAACTTGGCTTCCGGATTCATGGTGTACGTGACGACGGTGTTGCCATCGACAACCTCATCCTTGACATCAGTCAGGTAATCCTTGTTGATGTTTATGTCGCCATTCGGCTTGAACTTGATCAACTCGGCGTTGTACCAGGCCCAAAGGAAAGTGGTGTCAACGGTGCCGTCGGCGTGGAACGGGTTCTTTTGTTCGGTGAACTCGGTAGCCGACAGGTTGAGGGTGCCGCCCTGCTTCAAGTCGGAGTAGGGATGGGCGTTGGTGTTGGTGAAGGAGGCTTCCGTTCCTGTGGAGGTCCCACCCGAGGTCCCGTCCGTCGGGGTGTTGTTGGCGCAGGCGCCCAAGGCCAGTGCCAGAGCCAAGGCCCCGGCAGCCATGGCAGTAGTGCGTTTCTTCATCGTGGCTTCCTTTCTCAAAGTCACTTGATTGATCCGCTGACCAAACCCGAGGGATCGATCAGCGGTAATGGCAGGCGGCCAGATGGTCGCTGCCCTCAGTGCCCGTCAGCGGCGGCGTCTGCTGCTGGCAAACGGATCGCTGATCGGCACTGAGCGTCTTGAACAACGGACAGCGGTTGGCAAAACGACAACCAGGCTTGTCATCCGTCGGTGAGGGCAGATCGCCATCGAGGACGATCCGCGAACGGCTGCGCTCGATCACGGGATCGGGCACCGGAATGGCTGAAAGGAGGGCTTCAGTGTAGGGGTGGCGCGGGTTGGCGAAGATCTCCTGGGTGGAGCCGATCTCCACGAAGCGACCGACATACATCACTGCCACCCGATCGGAGATGTGCCGGACCACCGACAGGTCATGCGACACGAAAAGGTAGCTCAGCTCCAACTTGATCTGCAAGTCGAGCAAGAGGTTGAGCACACCAGCCCTGATCGACACATCGAGGGCCGACACCGGCTCGTCGAGAGCGACGATCTTGGGGGTCGGCGCCAAAGCCCGGGCGATGCAGATGCGCTGACGCTGGCCGCCGGAGAAAGCCGTCGGGAAGCGATCAGCTTGGGCCGGATCGAGGCCGGTCACCTCCATCAGTTGGGCCACCCGATTGGCGATGTCGGATTTGTCATGGCCGAAAGCCCGCAGCGGCTCAGCGATGATGTCGAAGACGGTCAATCGCGGGTCCAGCGCACCGGCCGGATCTTGAAAGACCATTTGGATGTCGCGGCGGTGGGCCCTGCGGGCCGCAGGCCCGCCGTGGATGACATCGACACCACCGAGCTTGATCGCGCCCTCGGTCTTGGGGTCGAAGCTCATCACCTCCAGCAAGCTGGTTGTCTTGCCCGAGCCAGACTCACCGACGATGGCCAGGGTCTCGGCGGCATGCAGGTCGAAGGAGATGTCGTTGACGGCATAGACCGAGCCGACCCGGCGCTTCAGCACCGCCCCCTTGATCAGCGGGAAGGTCTTGGTCAGGTGCTCGACGCTCAAGGTGACTGGGCGATCGTTGCGTGCCATATCGGCGAACTGGCCGTGATACTCGTGCTCCGGCACCGGGTAGACCGGAGCGCCATTGATCAGACCGTGGTCGATTTCGACGCTGCGGTGACAGGCGGCGAAGTGGTAATCGACCACCCCCTCGCCGGGAACGACCTGTTCGGCGTCGAACTCGGAGTCGACCGGGGTCAGACTCGGCTCGCGCTGCGAGCAGAGGTCGATCGGCACTGGGCAACGCACGGCGAAGGGACAGCCCGGCGGCAGGTCGATCAGCATCGGCGGGTTGCCCTTGATCGGAATCAACGGCGCCTTGTCACCACCGGTGATCTTCGGCATGGCGCCGAGCAGACCGATGGTGTAGGGCATACGGGGGTTGGCGAACAGCTCCATCACCGGCGCATGCTCAATCGGCTTGCCGGCATACATCACCAAAACGTCATCAGCCATGCCGGCGATCAGGCCCATGTCGTGGGTGATCAGGATGGTGGCGGCGCCGGTCTCCTGCCGGGCGACAGCCAGCAACTCCATCACCTGAGCCTGAATGGTGACGTCCAAGGCGGTGGTCGGCTCGTCGGCGATGATCACCTTCGGGTTGTTGGCGATGGCGATGGCGATGACCACCCGCTGGCGCATACCGCCGGAGAACTCATGGGGGAAGGATTTGGCCCGCACCTTGGGGTTGGGGATGCCGACCTTGTCAAGCAGGTCGACAGCCCGCTCCCAGCATTGTGCCTTGCTCAGGTTGGTGTGGAGGCGCAACGCCTCGACGATCTGATCGCCAACGGTGTAGACCGGCGTCAAGGAGCTCAGCGGGTCCTGGAAGATCATCGAGATACCAGAACCGCGAATGGAGCTCATTTCTTTATCGGTCAGCCCGAGAATCTCCTTGCCGTCGAAGGACACGGAGCCGCTGATCTTGGCCGATTGGGCCAGCAAGCCCATGATCGCCAGCGAGGTGACCGACTTACCCGAGCCAGACTCACCGACGATGCCGAGGGTCGATCCGGGATAGAGGTCGAAGGTGACGCCACGGACGGCATCGACCCGTCCGGCTTCACTGGGGAAGGTGACGTTGAGGTCACGGACTGCCAAAATCGGTTGGCTCATGCTCGGCCTCCCGCCGCAGAGTTGGGATCGAGGGCATCACGCAGGCCATCGGCCATCAACGCTACCGAGATGGTCAACAGCGTCATCGTCCCAGCAGGAAAGAAGAACGCCCACGGCGTGGTGGTCAACACCGACTGGCCATCGATCAGCATCGATCCCAGCGACACATCGGGAATCTTGATGCCGAAGCCGAGAAAGCTCAAGGCCGTCTCTGACATGACCGTCGAGACGATGCCAAGGGTGAACTGGACGACTAGCAACGAGCCAATATTGGGGATCATGTGGCGGAAGACCACCACCACACCGCGCACCCCCATGTAGCGGGCGGCGGCGATGTATTCGCGTTCGCGGATCGAGGTCGACAACTGCCAGATGACACGCGCCATCACCATCCAGCCGAAGGCAGTCAGGACGACGATCAACCAGAGCCAGTTGCCGCCAGTCTTCTGGGCGACCAGCGCTTCGAGTAGGAAAAGTGGCATGACAAGGATGAAATTGATCACGCCGAGGATGATCTTTTCAACCCATCCGCCCATGTAGGCGGCGAGCGCGCCCAGGAATGAGGCGATCAGCAGGGTCAACAGCGACACCGCCACAGCGATGATCATCGACCGGCCAAGGCCGTGGACCGTCATGGCGTAAAGATCCAGACCGGTCTGATTGGTGCCGAACCAGTGGGTGCCCCCCGGTGGCTGGGCCAGGGCCAGGAAGTCGATCTCCGAGATCGAGTAGCGGGCGATCCTTGGGCCGATCACGGCCACCAGCACCAAGAGGACGAAGATGGCCACGCCGACCACGGCCGGCTTGTTGCGCCGGAAGCGACGAGCATAGAGGCGCATCCTGGAGTGACTACGGCGACCAGGACCGGCAATCTTCGGGGTGGCCGCCGCCGGCATCATGCTGAGGACATCGGACATGTCAGTTCACCCGCACTCTCGGATCGAGCCAAACGACCGCGAGGTCGGACAGGACCGCGCCGATCGCCACCATCAGCGACGAGAAGGCGGCCACCGCCACGGCCCCGTGAATATCGTTGCCGTAGATGGTGGTGACCATATATCTGCCCATGCCATTCCACGCGAAAATGTTCTCCGAAAGCATCGCACCGGTGAAGATGCCGGGAATCGAGAAGGCGAAGGAGACCATCACCGGAATCATCGAGGTGCGCAGGGCGTGTCGGCGAATCGCCACCGCCTGCGGCAAGCCTTTTGCCCGGGCCGTGCGGACGTAATCAGCCGAGATATTATCCAGCAGCAAGGACCGCTGCAGCATGGTGTAGCTGGCCCATGAGATGAAGATCAAACAGATCGACGGCAAGACCAGGTGCTGCAACTTGTCGACCAGCATCGGCCCGAAGCCCTCGACGCCGATACTCCCTGACCCGGTGACGAAGAACAGAGTCCAGCCCAGGGATCGATTGGCTTGGATGGCGATGAAGACCACCACCAGTGCGACAACGACGATCGATGTGTTCAGCCCGATGATCGAGGCCACCTGGACCACTCGATCACCGAGCTTGTACTGCCTAGAGGCTGAATAGACACCGAGGGCGACGCCGATGATGAAGGCGATAATGGTGGCGCCAAGCATCAATTGGGCCGAGACCCCGACTCGGAAGGCGATCTGTTCGTTGACCGAGCCGCCGATCGGTGACAGTCCCCAATCCCAGCGGGTGACCACACCGGTCAGCCAATCCCACCAGCGATGCAACAGGGGCTCATTGTGGGACAGATTGTATGGCTCCAGCATTTGCTGGATGCGCTCTGGCGAAATCGGCGGGCGGCGCTCGACATAATTGGCCGACGGATCAAGGAAGATGTTGGCCACAAAGTAGGTGATGTTGATCGCCAGGAAGATGCGGATGAACCAGGCCAACAGTTGGCGCAGCAAGTACTTGATCACAGCGGGAACCCCCAGGCGCCCAGCTCAGAAGCCGACCGTCGATCAGTCAGTGGCCGGGCGCAGCGTCGCGACACAGCAGATGGCGGACGCGACGTCCCGCTGACTGATTTCTCCACAGGCGGCTCTCCTGACTCTCGGGGCGTGATTAGACGACAAGCACAATTGTAATTGTTGCGTCACCCTTGAACTATCACGCCTTGCACATGACGACCAGCCAACGCCGCCGGCTGACGGCACGTGACCACATGTGCCGCACCAGTTTAGCTTGTTCGTTGACAATCGCCCAATGGGGGCGATCAGGCAAAATGACAGGCCACGGCGTGATCGACCTGAGCGACACCCCGCAAAGGCGGCTGGTGACTGCGACAACGCTCCTTGACAAGAGGGCAGCGACTGTGGAACCGACAGCCGGCAGGCGGGTCAGCCGGCGACGGCACATCGCCATGCAAAATGATGGTTTCGCGGCTACCGCGCAGGCTCGGGTCTGGCACCGGCACTGCCGACAACAGAGCTTTGGTGTAAGGATGGCGCGGTGAATCGTAGATCTCGGCCTCGCTGCCCTGCTCAACGATCTGGCCGAGATACATCACTGCCACCTGCGATGAGATGTGGCGCACCACCGCCAGGTCATGGGCGATGAAGACATAGGCCAGACCCAACTCGTGCTGCAAGTCCTCCAAGAGATTGACCACCTGAGCCTGGACTGAGACGTCCAGGGCTGACACCGGCTCATCGAGGATCAACACTTGCGGGCGCAAGGCGATGCCGCGAGCCACGCCGATGCGCTGGCGCTGCCCGCCGGAGAACTGATGGGGGTAACGATTCATCGCCGATTGTGGCAAGCCGACCAGCTCGAGCAGCTCGCCCACCGCCTGACGCAGGCTGCCCTTGGGGCGGGCGTCCGGATGGATTTGGAAAGGTTCAGCCACGATGTCGCCGACGGTCTTGCGCGGATTGAGCGAGGTGTATGGGTCTTGGAAGACGATCTGAACCCTGGCCCGCAAGCGCCGCAACTGGGCTGGGCCCTTGGCCAGAACATCCTCACCATCGATGATCAGTTGCCCGGCAGTTGGGCGTTCGAGACACATCAGCAGGCGACCGAGGGTTGATTTGCCGCAGCCCGACTCACCGACCAGTCCCAGGGTCGTCCCGGCCTGCAAAGTCAGGTCGACGCCGTCGACGGCGTGGACCTGGCCGACGGTCCGCGACAAAACACCGGAGCGGATCGGATAGTGCTTGACTAGGCCGATGCCTTGCAAGACGACCTCAGACATCGGTCCTCCTTCGGCCTAGCGGCTGATCGCTGACGGTCTGCTCGCGACCACCGGGCTGGTCGGCGACACAGGTCGGCTCGGTGCCAGCGGCTTGCTTGGCGCCAATCGGTTGGTCGGCCCGCCGATCGGACCAGTGGGGGCAAGCCACAGACCGCCCCGTCTGCGCTGCGACCAATGGCGGCGGCGCGCCGAGGGCGCAATCGGCCTCCGCGACGGCGCAGCGCGGATGGAAGGGGCAGCCAGTCGGCATGTCCAACAGATTCGGCGGTAAACCGCCGATGGCCGGCAGGGTCTCCCCCAGCTTGCTGTCGAGACGGGGCACCGACTCCAACAGGCCGACGGTGTAAGGGTGATAGGGATCGGCATAGAGGGGGCTGACCGGCGCCGTCTCAACCAATCGACCGGCATACATCACCGCTATCCGATCGGCCACATCAGCCACCACTCCCAAGTCGTGGGTGATCAGGATCATGCCCATCCCTGAATCAGATTGCAGCTCCGCCAGCAGGTCCATGATCTGGGCTTGGACGGTGACGTCGAGGGCGGTGGTCGGCTCATCGGCGATCAGCACCGCCGGGTCGAGGGCGATGGCCATGGCGATCATGATTCGCTGGCGCATACCACCGGAGAACTGGTGGGGATAGGCCTTGACCCTGGTGCGAGCCGCCGGGATGCGCACCTTGTCCATCAAGGCGACAGCGGCGTCGAGGGCGTCGCGCCGATTCAAGTGACGGTGCACCCGGAACATCTCGGCGATCTGCCAACCAACCGGATAGACCGGATTGAGCGACGACAGGGCGTCCTGGAAGATCATGGCGATCTGAGCCCCGCGAACCTGCCGACGTGACGACTCGGCCAAGCTCAGCAAATCGACGCCGCAATAGCGAACCTGTCCGGCGGTGACGAAGCCCGGCGGGCTGTCGAGGATGCCCATGATCGCTTGGGCCGTAACCGACTTGCCCGAGCCAGATTCACCGAGGATGGCCAGAGTCTCTCGTTGATCGAGATGGAAGGACACGCCATTGATCGCTTGAGCCAGGCCATCGCGGGTACGGAACTCCACTTCCAGCCCCTCGACCTCCAGCAAGCGGCCATCGGTTG
>JAITVZ010000064.1 GCA_031285505.1 Propionibacteriaceae bacterium | reverse complement strand
CCAGATCAGTTCAGTCTGGTCTGGCGGTTGACGCGCCGGTGTCATTGGATTTGGTCCACGCGAATAGTGATGGGCCAACCTTGTTTCGTGTCTCGGATCTGACGATTGATCGCTGGCGCTTGACCAGCTCGACGCGGTTCGATGGGCGGACCTGGCGGTTCGATCAAGACGGCCAGACTGACCCTTTGTCACTTGCCCCCGATTGGGGCGCAAACCTGAGCGACAGCAATGACGATCAGCGCTGGTGGCGGGAAACGGACGCCCAGGTCGAGTTGGTCAACCTCAACAAGGACGTTTTGCCGTTACCGGTCGGCCCGACAGCCGTCATTGCGACCAGCAGCGTCATCGAGGCTAACTACAATCCGGGCATCGATGCCCTGACTGTGACCGATGGGCAATCGGGTCTGGAGAGCTACAAACTACTGACAGACGTCTTGGATCGCGCCGCCCTGACAGGAGGCTCGGCACAGCTCAGCCATGGTGAACAGAGCTGGACCAGCTTGGACGACCTCCCTCATGAACGTGATATCCGTCAATTGGCGAAGGATTTGACGATCGGATCGACTAGCGATTTGCAACGTCTCCAAGCGATAGTCGATTATCTGCGCGGTGCGCAGTTCACCTATGATCTGACGCCGCCTGAGCAGTCAACTGATGATCCGGTCTGGAGCTTTCTGAGCAGTAAGCGCGGCTACTGCATTCACTTCGCCACAGCCATGGTGGTCCTGGCTACTGCCATTGGTTTGCCAGCCAGAGTGGCCATTGGTTACGCCCATGGGCACGCACAGTCGGATGGTTGGATGTCATTCAATGCCGCCACGGCCCACATGTGGCCGGAGATATATTTCGACCGATTGGGCTGGGTGCCGTTCGAGCCGACTCCGGGCTCTTCTGAAGATCAGCCCGACCACAATGCCAGCTCGGCCGCCCCATCGGCGACTGCCTCGACGTCCGCTGCACCCAGCGCCACGGCGTCGAGCGCTGCCAATTCGCACCCATCACCGGCGGCGAACCAATCAACTACGCCCAACGCCACGTTGATCAGCCGTTCCAGCTCATCAATTCTGTTGGTGATGGCACTGATTGTTCTCGCTGCGATTACGGCTGGCGCCTTGATTTGGCGATGGCGTCGGGTCGATCGCTTCACGCCGGAGCAGGCCTGGCGCCAGATCGAGCGCCTCGGCCAAAGACGTGAGCATTTCCCAGCTGGTCTGACAGTGGCACAGGTGGTTGAGCGATTCCAAACGAGGCTGCCGGCGGACAATGCGTTGACAGACCCCTTGGTCCAACTGGCTGACGAGATCCAACGGCGACGTTATCAGCCACCATCGGCCAGTCTTGGGCTTCGTGAAGCCGATCCGAGCAATAGCCGTCGCTGGTGGCGGCTGGTGCGTCATTTGTCTCAGATTGTGAGGCGGAATTGACCAATGGCCGATGCTTGACCAACAATCATGGTCGCAATAGCCTGGTTGGAGTCGATGTGGGCTAGGCTAATGCCATCTGTTGACTCCCCGAGGGGGACGTGAGGCGAAGGGGCTGCATGAGTACGCTTGAGTGGACCAACTTGGACAGGCGGGCGGTTGACACCGCCAGGGTATTGGCCGCCGATGCGGTTGAAAAAGTTGGCAATGGACATCCTGGAACTGCCATCTCGTTGGCACCGATCGCTTATCTCCTCTATCAAAAGGTGATGCAGCTCGATCCCGGTGACCCCACCTGGCTGGGCAGAGACCGCTTTGTCTTGTCGATTGGCCACTCTTCGCTGACCCAGTACACCCAGCTCTATCTGGCTGGCTATGGTTTGGAATTGTCGGATCTGGAGCAATTTCGCACCTGGGGATCGCTGACGCCCGGACACCCGGAATATGGTCACACCGCTGGTGTCGAGTGCACCACCGGCCCGCTCGGCGCCGGCGTGTCGAATGCTGTGGGTTTTGCCATGGCCGCTCGCAAAGAGGCGGCGTTGTTTGATCCGACCGCTTTACCCGGCCAATCGATCTTCGACCACTTTGTCTACTGCGTTTGTGGCGACGGTGACATGGAAGAGGGCATTTCCTCGGAGGCCAGCTCCTTGGCCGCCACCCAGGAACTCGGCAATTTGATCATGATCTATGACGACAACCGCATCTCGATCGAGGGTGACACAGTCATCGCCTTGACTGAGGATGTGGCGGCTCGCTATCAGGCCTACGGCTGGCACGTGCAGCATGTCGACTTCACTGATGGTGGCCAGGGTTACACCGAGAAGGTTGAGGAGCTCTATGCCGCCATCGAAGCGGCCAAGGCGGTGACCGATCGTCCTAGTTTCATCAAGGTGACTACAGTGATCGGCTGGCCGTTGCCGACGATGGCTGGCTCGGAAAAGATTCATGGCTCGAAAATCGGCGCAGCTGAGATCGCTCGGCTGAAGGAGCACCTGGGCATGGATCCAGCGGCGACCTTCGCCGTTGCTGATGAGGTCATCGAGCACACTCGCTCATCGGTGGCGGCGCGGGCCAAGGCAGCACGCCAACTGTGGGATCAGCGCCTCGCCGCTTGGGCAGGTGCCAACCCCGGATCGGTCGAACTGCTCAATCG
>JAITVZ010000024.1 GCA_031285505.1 Propionibacteriaceae bacterium | reverse complement strand
AAATCATCAAAACCGGCTACCGGCGACAACTCAAACAACTCGCCGACACAATACGACTCATCGTCAGACTCACACTCTTCAACCAAACCAGCTATGCAGGCAGTTACGAATAAGGTTCTACGCATCTCGTTCTTCAAGATTGTTTGCCATGCACAGAATGTCGTGTAGTAGTTCGGCACCTTCTGGCCACTGTGCCTTGAAATCCCAATAACCACCTTCGTAGCCGTCAGCAACGAGTCCACGGACCTCGTCGAGCAGCATCAGGTCATCAATCATGGATCATATCCTTTACCAAGCGACTCTTAGACTTGTTGTGAACGACGCTGACATCATTCATCCCTCTTCATCACCGGCTCACGCCCCGTCATTTCCCTAAACCCATCGACTGTTTGATATTTAGCAATAAGCCTTTGCGCCCAAGTACTGGTGTACAGATAGTCCCCGTGAGGCTTGTCGAATACGCAGTACTGTTCCTTTGTGCCCTCGGGGTGAGCACTTCCTCCTTCAGGCCGAATAGCCTCGTGCTTCCAGGCGTATGTGTGGTCAGTTATAGCAAATCGGAAAGGGATCGCGCTAGCGACGCACTTGACCACTTGGCTGGGTTTCAGTTTATCGGCGCTGGCAACAGCGCGGGTCTTTTCCACGATGAGTGCTTGGCCACGTTTACCAAGTTGCTCTGTGGCAGCCAACTCCTCATCAGTCATGTCCTCTGGGCGAGTGAACTGCATGATCAGCGAATCAGGTCCACGTACCCCTTTTTCCAGAACAACCCTCGGTCGGAACTCGAAGCGTTGGTCCTCTTGCGTCTCCCGAGTGAGGCCAGCATCGTAATCAACGATGAACTTACGCAATTCGGACGGCAGCTTGTTCTGGAGTCGGAGCAGAGTCTCCTGTCCTTCAGGACTGAAAGTGCCAATGAAAACAGGGAAACGCAGGACACTCGCCAAAGACCAAGATGCACCGAACTGAGACACGATCTCTTCTTCGAAGTTGAAGAGCAGTGCCTGGGCTTTGCCGCAAACCACCAACTCCAGGCTTGAATCACTTGAGAGATGGCGGTGCTCGATTCGATTCCTCAACGCAATGAAGAAGTCAATGTTGGTGCGAACTGGATCATGATCGTTGACCCATCTCTCCTTAAGACACTTTGCGAGTTCCCATCGTTTGGCTTCTCCCTTGCCTCGGGGAACTGAGCCATCATTGATGTACTGGAGGCGGTTCGGATGCTTTGGGTCTCGATACCGGAAGTCAACATGATCACGGGTGAACTCGGCCTGCAACAGATAGAGCCATGCCAAATTCATATGAACGATGAACGCCTCCAAACTTCGGCTCACAGATGGGTCGTTGTATAGCCTGGCGGCAAGCGCGGCCTCTTGACTCGCCGCCTGGACAATCTTTACCTCCCTTGGCTGTCTCCCCATGATTGGTCCCTTCCGATCACTTGCTCTTCGCGATGATCTCTTCTGCTACGACGGTGTCGTACAACCCGTACTTGGTGAGGTCTGGGTATGCGTCGATGCCGGCGTAGGAGAGGGAGGCGTCTTCGTAGCGGCGAAAGGCGAAGACGGCTTGGTTCATTTGGGTGGCGTTGAACACGCCCAAGCTGACGAGCAACTCGAAGTCGGCGACGGTCAGGCCGGTGACCTTGCGGAACAGTTCGGGTTCGATTTTGGTGATGACGTCGCGCAGAGTGTTCTCGCGGTAGTCGGTCAGATACATGAAGGCGGGGATGCGGGTGGCGAACTTGATCAGCTTCTCTTGTATCTGTTTCCGCTTTGACTTGTACTCTTTCTCCTCTGCGGTTAGCTCCTTCTTTTCGGACGGCGTGAGGCTGTCGCCCTTCTCGCGCTTGGTGGCTTTGACGTCCTCTGACTTGGTGACGACGGTCTCGATGATGTTCTCACCGAGCGCCCGGAAGCCTTCAATGTTGCCGATAGCCTCCATCGCACGCGGGTCAGCCATGATCCGGCGCAGGGTCTCATTGTCCACGTTGACCAGCAGTGCCGATTCCCACTTACGGGCCAGCAGGGTCGCTGAGGTTCCAGACATGGCGATGTCGAGAATGCCGCCCGCGTCCACCTGCACCATCTGGGACCCGTCGTAGGCCAGCACGGGCAGGAAGCTGACCAACTCGCCGACAGCCTTCTCCGGGTTCGACTCATGCGGCGACAAGCCCAAGCCGTAGTCGGCGACCTGACGCAACGCCCGGGTCGGTGCGAAGTCGAACACGAAACAGGCCGGTTTGAGCACCAACACCTCGTTCGGATCGTCGCCTTCGGGGTTGGAGATCGCCCACGGTGACTGCACCCGGAAGGCCGCCTGGAAATAGGTCTCGGGGCTGGTGAGGTTACGCAGCATAAAGATCGACGCCCACTGCGGCACCGTCACGCCCGTTGTCAGCTTTCCGCACGACAAAGTGATGGTTTTGGTGTCAAAGCCGGAACCGATGGCCTTACGCACAGGCGGTAGGGCGGCCAAGCCGATGCCCGCACCCGTCCCGGCGGCGACGACCACCTGATACTCGTGGTAGAAAACGTTCTGCTTCTCGGCCAGCAGGTTCCGCATGGCGAAGCAGGCCGCCACGTTCGGCAGGAACCAGAAGGAGTGCATCAGGTAGGGCAACAACCGCACATCTGAGTAGGGGAACGGTGGCTTCTTGGAGCCTAGTTTGAGGTTGTCGATTTGGGTTGGGGCGTAGGAACCACGGATGATGTCGAGCCACTTCTGCACCTCAGCTTTATGGACGAACTCGCTGGCCTCCCTGGTTCCGGTCGCAGCGAAGAACTCGTTCAAGTCAAACTCATCGAACTCACCTTGCCGAGCGATGGCGATCAACTCGTCCGGCATCTGATAAGTCAACAGGCGCATCTCCGGAAGAGTTCCATAAGGATTCCGCTCCGCCGGATGCTCGATACC
This sequence comes from Propionibacteriaceae bacterium, assembly GCA_031285505.1. Lineage (GTDB taxonomy): Bacteria > Actinomycetota > Actinomycetes > Propionibacteriales > Propionibacteriaceae > WQYJ01. Next base: position 21,358 of record JAITVZ010000024.1, on the reverse strand, counting down.
CCACTCCTTCTTCGCTCGCTGCTCGTCGGTGTACGTCCAGTTGAAGATTTGCTCCTCAATGAACTCACCAGTAGCTATCGCCCGGAAAGGTGTACCCGACAAATACAGGAACGCTTTGGTGGTGATGGGCAGGAAATCAGCCTCGTCAGACCCCAGTTCGTCCAGCTCTTCGTCGAACGAGCCCAGAGCATCGTTGTATTCGTCTTCCAGTTCCCTGGTCGCCTCGGATGAGTCCTCACCCTCGAACAACTCCTTCGCGGATTCACGCCAGGCTCCGAAGTGGTACTCATCGAACACCACTAAATCCCAGTTGACCGCGTGAATCCACTCATTCTTCGGCTTCATCAAACCGGTCGCCTTGTCATGACCGAGCAAGTCCTGGAAAGAGCCGAAGTAGACCATTGGCTTGCCGGGATCAGCCTCGGCGATATCGAGCGAAGCAGAGCTGGCCGAGACGAACTGCCAGTCGTTGAAGTCTCGGTGGGAATCCAAATCTTCCTGCCAGGAATCCTCCACCGCAGGCTTGAACGTCACCACCAACACCCGCTTAGCCTGCAACCGCTTCGCCAACTGATATGCGGTGAACGTCTTACCGAAACGCATCTTCGCATTCCACAAGAAACGCGGAACCGCCTTGGCATCCTCAGCCCAAATCGACTCGAAATAGCCAAGCGTCCGCACCACAGCATCCTCTTGCTCGGGACGCAAAACAAAGGTGAGGTGATGCGTACCGGTCAGTTTATGGCCGTGGCGTAGTTCAGTGATCGCGGTCAGAACGTCATCGACCGTGCAGCGCATCCACTCCAGTTCTGGGTTCTCAAAGCCCTTGTCACGTAGACGAGCGCGGAGGTCGTGGTCAGTGAACAGGGAGCCGTCCTCGCGGACGGCAGGCTCATCAACCAGGATCGTGTAGTTGTGAATCGCCGCCGTCTTCACCTGCTGCTCAACCCGAGCACGCACATCCTTAGTGGTCTGCCCCACCTTCATCAGGCCAGCGTGCGCCTCATCCTCAATCGAATAGGCGTAGACGCGAAGGCTGGCCTCCGGCTTAGCAAGGAAGATGTCGTCAACGGTCGTGGGCATCAGTCACCATTGCCTTGATTCGATTGCAACATGGGGCGAATGAGGGATTCAATGCTCTCTATTTCATCAGATGATAAACCGTACTTGGTGTAGAGGTCATGATCAGACCACGGACGATCCCATAGCTGCATCGGAACCCACGCATACATACCTTTGAATACGTCCTGCGCAGGTTTTCGAAGTGACACAAGATAGCGGACAAACTTGGTACAGAGGTAGGACTCCAGACTCTCTGCCTCAGATTGCGAAACAAGTGGCCCTGCGACGAGATACGTCTGCGTGCAGACTGATTCGGGCTCAGCAACTATAGACGGCCCCAAGACAAGATCAACCCCGCTGCGCTCCCTTTCTCTGCCGGAACCAGTCTTAGGTAACAGGAGCTTCCAAGTGTCAATCAGATGCGTGTTTTTGGTAATGCGGTCTCGTGCAACAGCGCCGCGGACCCGACGGGTTCCCTCATTGGCGTAGAGGAGCACCTCATCCACTCGGGGAATGGCATCCTTCTTGTAGTCCTTGAAGTTGGTGGCAAGTCCGAAAGGCGTGTCGCCACTGACGATCCCCGACAACGGTCTCTCGTGAAATGCCAGTACTTTTCGAAGAATGCTCAATGCTCGGCTGTCCCTAACGAACACATCGAACTCATCCAGGTCACGAGCAACCGGGCCGATAATCTCACCGTTTCGGTGGTAGGTGCATTCACACTGACCCGGGGTGTCTCGGTTCCACAAGAAGTAGCAGATACCTCCACCAATTCCGACCGTAGGGAAAACATCTTTGGCGTTCTCATAGTCAACAAGTGTGCGAATGCGCCGATCCCCGAGGAACTCTTGTCGGAACTCGCCAAGGCCACGGCCACCTGCCATCCATCGGGATGGAATAACCATCGACAGAAAACGCGAGTCCAGGTTCATGGCCTGCTTGATGAAGAACTGGTAGATCGGAGAGTCGTTGGAGCCGCCGCCCCCGCCGGTCATCTGGTAAGGCGGGTTTCCGATGATCACGTCAAACTGCATATCTTCTCCGAAAGCCTCGCGGATGAGTTGTCGAGGGTTGTCTATGTGGATGAGGGCGTAGGCGTGGGTCTCACGGCCTTCTTCTCGGTCGAGGGTCTTCTGACTGGCCCCACAGTAAGAACAGCGTCCGTCCACAGTGACCGTGACAGGATTGCCATCCGCATCAGCGGTCTCAACCGTTTCCGTGCCACCGACCCAGGTGTGTTGTCGGGGCTCGAACCAGATGTTGCCATCGTCTGAACTGAACTTGGTGCAGATCGAATGCTCCCGGTCAGCCCACTTGGAGCAATAGACCGAACGGCGGGCCAGCAGCGCCGTCAGTTCAGTGATCGCCATCCCGAAGACCTGCTTGGTCAAGATGTGATCCACCCGACGTTGAAGATCGGGCATCTGGGACGCCAGGCCGTCTACCAGGCGTTTGGTGATCTCACGCAGGAACACACCGGACTTGGTGAAGGGATCAAGGAAAGTGACAGTCTTATCAGCCCAGATGTTATCGCCGTCATGGTTTACAGCCCAGGCGGCGGCGATGCCGTCAAGCATCTGGTTAGCTAACTCTGGTGGGGTGAACACTTCATCGTTGGAGAGGTTGGCGATACAGGTCAACACGTCCGGGTTACGACCCCGCAGGGCCAGCATCGAGCGCTCAGTCATCGGACACCTCCGGGTTGACGATCCACTGCCCACTCTTGTCTGATCCTGATCGAGTAACCAGACCGGTGTCTTTGAGGGTCTTGATGTTGGAACGGACTCTGCGTTCAGTGATGCCGATGATCTCAGCTAGTTTGATGGTCGTCACCGAAGAGTCTGCTGCCATGTGGTTGAGGATGGTCTGCTGCGTGGGAGTTACCCGGACGTTTACCCGGACACTTACCCGGACATCGTCGTCCAAATGGGCGGCCAGTGGGTTGCCAGCGGCGAATGACAAGGCCAGCGACACGTCAGAGGCCGTCGCGGTGAACGCTGGTTGAGGCATTCCGGCTCCAGCGCAGACTTCTTCTATTTTTTGGATACCACGACCCCACGCCTCGATCTGACCTGAGCGGAAGACCACCCTGGCGATGTCAGGGTTACGCGGCATGGAGGTGTGCGGCGCAGTGAGCTTTTCGACGGTCCATCCATCTGGCAGGCTCCCCGCATTCCCGATCACGAGTTGATCTGGGTACACCCTGATCTGGATAGGAATCCCCGATGAGTAATCCTTGTGCACTATGGCGTTGAGGATCGCTTCTCGACAGGCTGGCTCAGGCACAGGAAAAGTCTCACGGCGATAGATTCCCTCATAAGAAATGATCGCCATTAAATACTTCGTGTACAGCAGGTCGATCACCTTGTCAGTCAAGGTGATGAGCGGGCCATGAACTTCGTCATGGAACATCAGATCGGAACCAGTTCGGAAAAATCCGATCTTGACGAAACAGCCAGTGAACCAGCGCTCAGGGTCGCTATGGAACAGCAAAGCCGCAGCCCGGGTGAGATAGTCACCTTCACGCAGGTGGAGGCTGTCAATCAGCGCCGGATCATTAATATCGACATCATCTTGGGTCAAACGTTGCCGGGCGACCGCCATCCGCCGGAACTCCCGCAGAGCCACTGCACTCAGGTCAGAAACCTCGATATGTGGCATGGGCACGCTGTCCCATGACCGACCCACTTTCCTCAGCAAGAACTCCGAAAGAGCATTCCCGGTCAGTTCACGGTTCGTCGCGCCTGACCTGATGTAGTACTTGCCGCGATAGCTGATCGCGTTCGGGCACGGCTGGACAGTGATGACCAGGTAGCTCAGACCGTCTTCGATTCTCACATCAACATCCGCGACGATGCCCATCGTGCTGGTGATCTTGTTGGGAACGTCTTCCAGTAACTGACGAGCACCCTTGAGACCAATCGCCTCACCATCGTCATTCTTTCCGACTTCCAACACCCCGCCCTGCGAATTGGCGAAGCCGCAAATCCACTTCAGCCACTCGTCACGCCACGACGACTTGAACTCGCGGGTATGGCTCTCATGCACCATCAGCCACCTCCCTAAACGTCATCGGCGGGTACTCCCGGTAGGGGTCGAATATCTGTGACTCATCCTCGTCGGCGAACAAACTCGCCATGCCCGAAACGTCCGGCTGATGCACAGCGGAACGTTTGGTGAGGTCGTCATACTTGAAATCGCGCCGTTGAAACCTGCCCTTGCCGAGATAAGACCACTCAGCGAAGACGATGGGTGCCTTGCCTTCGGGGCAGAGCTTCATCGTCAATGCGTCGGCCCAGACGATGTTGGCTCGAAGCACAGCTCGCCCAGCAGCCAGCCAGTCTTCATCGCCGACCACGAATCCACTGAACTCGGCGAGGAGGTTGTCTTGACACTCAGCGACATTGTCTTCAAGTAATTCAATGCCGTATACGCTCATCAACGCGAGCAACGCGTAGTGGCGGCGCTCGAAGTCGTTCTTGCCATAGCGGGCTTGGACGGCGGCGAGCTTGCGGCGCAGCACTGCGACCAGAAAGTTACCCGACCCACAAGCAGGCTCCAGGAACCGCGAGTCGATCCGCTCAGATTCGGCCTTCACCAGGTCGAGCATCGCTTCGACGATCTCAGGCGGCGTGAACACCTCGCCGTGGTCGATGACACGCTGGCGTGACCTGATGAGCTGGGACGCGCCGGAGCCGATGGGCAGCGTATTCTCGGTGGCGGTGGTCACTGTTCAATTGTCCCACCTGGCTCCGACAAATCTCAGCAGGACAATCCGCTACGCCCGAGATGCGGGCTTCTGTTCGAATCGTCGCGGAGTAGTCAGAGACTCAGTACTGGTGGCCGCTGGCTGGGCGATGTCGGGGACGACGAAGGTGCGTCACCTTGAACGCTCCTGTGGACTTGGTTGATTTGCTTCTGGGCGTGGGCTTGCTGGAGGCGCTGATCAGCATTGGCGGCAGTGCCGCCGAGGGCATGGTCACTCGTGATCTCGTGGGTATCGCGGTAGGCGACAACTGTCTTGAGCGCGGTGTCCCAGCGGGCGCGGGCTTTGGGGTCTGTCGGTCTGGGGCCGAGGTCTTTGAGCCAGGGCGGATTCTCGCTGAGAGCTTCGCTGGCGAGCGAGGTGATTCGCTGGTCGATGATCTGCTTGCGAGCGTCCAGGGCATGGCGGATTTCTGGTGTGATGGGGAACGCCGGTTCGGGGATCAGTCCGGAGATGTAACGCCTTGTCGCTCGGTGGATGGCTGGTTGGGCGTGCATGCGCTTGGCTTAGTCGGGGATGGGTAGGGCTTCCCAGTCTCGGCGGGCCTCGGTGATGAAGTTGTTGGCATTCGTTCAGGAGTTGGCCGATGCCAAGCCATCGGTGTTCTTCATCCTGCTTGGCCTGGTGGGCCGAGGGTTCGGCTCGAGAGGTGCGCAAGACCTGGGTTAAGACTTCGGTGGCGGTGGTCGTTCCCTTACCCAGGTGTCGGGCGTCGTCGATGGCATGGTCGGTGATGACATAGGCGGTGTTGACTTGGCGTCCTCTGGTCATGGCGACGTAGAGGTTTTCGCGTGGAGTTTTGGCTGAGACGACGCTGTGGCTGGTGTCCACGGTGGTGCCTTGCGATCTGTGGGCGGTGGTCGCGTATCCGAGATCGGCAGCTTCTTCCATTTAGAGGGCCGGGAGGATGGTGGATGCTCCTCTGTTGTAGCCAGCGCGGCGGACGGTGGCGGAGCCATCGGGGTTGATGGCGGTGATTGTCCAGCGGTCGCCGTTGCGTACCCATCCAGTCGATCCCGCGACGATTCTTCGGTCGTTTCTGCGGGTGATGATGAGGTCGCCCACAGAGGCTCTGGTTCCCTCGGTGAGGTTGAGTTCGGTGGTGGGATCGACGAGTCCGGCGATGATTCGGTCGTGGCGGGCTTGTCGGTTCAGTTCGGTGACGGTGGCGCGGTCGTCGGCGATGAGGACGGATTGCCGACCGGCGTCGATATCGGCTTTCCAGGCAGTGTAAGCAGCCTGACGCATGACTTCAGTGTCGCCGTCTTGGATGCGTCCGTGCTGGGTGTAGGCGTTGATGGCGTCGGGGTTGTCGAAGCGTAGTTCTAGTGATGCGTTCGGTCGATGACGAGAAAGTACGCCAAGCCATGCAGGGCTTGACCCACGCCAACAGACTGCTCGTCGCAGCCGTCCAAACCACCCTCGACGCCGAAGTCGCACTCATCCGAGCCACCCAGCACGCGCCCACAGAGACTCAAAGCCAGATCGTGGACGAACCCAACCGCCGCTGGCGAGCCAGCACCCGAAATCTGAAGCTCCGCCCCAAAACCGCCACCAGCGCGTCACCGACGATCAGCCCAGACGCGATCTCGGACGCGCTCAGCAACCTCAAAGGCCTCATCGCCGCCATCTCAATCGACTGGTGCCAACGAAACGACACCGACCGCAGACAAGACACCCAAGGCAAACCCCGACCTCGCCGTCCGATCATTGGTTCCCGCGAATGGCACAGCCATCTTGAAATGGCACACGCCTACCACACCGACCCCGACGCAAAGGACTGGCTACCCGACGACGCCATCGCCGCCGCTCCCACAGCCAAGAGAATCGCCGACCAAGACCCCGGACGGGATTAGCCTTACCGCTTGGCCCGACCAGCACGACCCAGCCTCAGAACCCGTCGCCGGAAGTAATCGATCCTGGTACGCGTACGTCTCTTGGCGTACGCGTCCGAAGTACGCATCGCAACTATCTGAAGGGCTTCTGTGGGTATCATGCCTAGTCAAACGGCAATTCCAACAGCGGAGGATACGAGATTCGAACTCGTGAGGGCGTGAACCCAACCCGCTTTCCAAGCGAGCGCCATAGGCCTCTAGGCGAATCCTCCGTGGACGATCATACCGAACCGAGCCAGGCGGGTGCGAACCGGGCCCGCCGTACTGCCCCCGCCTATCCTGGACCGTCGGCATCTAGCAGTGCCAACAGATCGACTTTCAGGCTCTGGATGGTCCAGCCGGGCAGGGCGGTGGGGTCGAGCGGTCGCGGATCATCGGGGTCAACCTCCAGGCGAACCACCACGGTCAGCCTGGCCGATTCCCCGTCCGCATCGCCCCAAAGGCCTGGCACCACCAGGCGGTGCCCAATTTGCGCATCGCCGACCAGCGGCACCAGCCGTTCGCCATCGGCGTCGGCCACAAAATAACTCAGCTTCACCGGATGATCCGACCATGACTTGTCGGCCAGTGCCACCCGCAAGGCGATCTGCTCGCCGGCCCACAGTAAATCCACGGCCAATTTGACGGTGATTTCGACCGGCGCCGCAGGGGTCGGCACCAGGATCACCGGATGATTACTCAGGGCGCCAGACAGAGGTTGACCCCCTGGGCCCGGACCAGCCGACCATTGCCGATCGACGACCGTCAAACGAAAGGGCGGAGTCACCGGCTCGGCCTCTGGCAGCTCGACGTCATGACGGATAAAGAATCGCAACAACACCCCCAGCACCAAGCCGATGGCCACCAGTAGAATCAGGATGTATGCGATTTGACCACCCGACAAGACGGCTGAGCGGCTCCGTGCTGGTGGCTCATGGGCCGGTCGACTAGCGAGATCACTTGTGCCTAGACCACTGGCGGATTGGACACTGGTTAGACCACTGACGGCTCGGGGGCCGGCTCGGACGCTGGCATCCTGGCCACTTTCAGCTAGACCACTGGCGTCCTGCTCACCGTGCGTCAGGCCACCACCAGTCCGGCCACCGTCCGCCTGGGCCTCTGCCGAACCAGCCTCAGCCGCAGCGTCTGTTGACACAGCACCAGCCCCGACGCGGACCTGAGCCCGGCTCAACGACACCGAGGCCGCCGATGCCATCGACCCTGCCACGCCAATATCGCTCCCCTTCAGAGCCACCTCATCAATAGCCGCCGCCTTCGCGGCTGGCTCGCTCGCACCAGGGAGGTCACCAATCGCATGGCGAGCGACAGCTGGGCTACCACCGTCCAGATGGCGCCCGGACCCCAGCCAAACGCGGCTAGCGTGACGGGCTCGCGCAACCCGCCTATTCATGATCGACCCAATGCCACCAAAGCGATAACTAGCCTCTGACAAGGCACTATCGTCGCTGATTCTGTTACTGTGCAACAAATGCCAACAAACACTGTTGGGTTGCTCTTCATCGACCTCTCACCTACGCTTCATCGGTAAGGGGAGGGTGTCAGGGACCGGGGCCTGGTCCCTGACACCCTTTCATTGTGGGTGGGAAGATGGTCATTGGGGTGGGCCGACACCGTCGGCCACCTCGATCACACCAATCGGTCGGCTTCCCCCAACCGATCAGCTCAAACTCTTGCACTCGCAAGACAATTTCTACCCCGGCACTGAGTTAGTCAGGTGTACTAACTTTCCAAATCAGCTGGTCTAGTCCAATAATCCGTAAGCCGTCTTCAGTGCATTCGGTGCCGGCCTCAGTGAATCAGTAGGCCGAAGCCGGCCAGGCACCCGGTCTACTAAGCGTTAGTTTCGCATCTCATCGTGGAAACTTTCGCAGCGGTACGAATCGTTACCATTCCGAAACACAAAATGGCCAAGCTGCCCTCTATTGTTCTAACGACGGCTCACCACGACGCGAGCCCATCGCAATATTTATTCACCAACGAAGGGGGAACAACATGAGGAAGACCAGCAAACGTCTCGCCTTAGCCCTAGCTCTGACATTGCCGCTGAGCCTGGCTGCCTGCGCTGGCCAGGACGAGCCGGACTCCGGCAGCACCGCTCCGGCCCTCGCCGCCGACGACCCGTTAGGCGACGCCTCAGGCACTCTGACACCACAGAATCCGACCACCTTGTCCGTTTGGCTGACCACCTCACAGCAGGTGCCGGCCCCGGATAACAAGATCACCCAGCTGCTCAAAGACAAGCTCGGGGTCACCTTGGAATACGAGATTGTCACTCCCGACAACGTTGATCAAAAGATCGGCGTCATGCTGGCCGGCGGCGAATACCCTGACCTGATCGGCACCACCGACTTGAAGATGCGCCTGCTCGAAGGCGGCGCCCTGCTCCGCCTGGACGACATGCTCGATTCCGGAGATTACGAGAACCTGGCCACCCATGTCGATGGCTACCGCGGCAAGATGAGCTACACCGGCGGCGAGGTCGATGACGGCCTCTACATCTTCCCCAACTACAACCGCGTCTACGGTGAAGTCACCGGCGGCACGCATTATGGCACCGCCTTCTGGATCCAAAAGCGCGTCTTGGAAGATGCTGGCTGGCCCGACATCACCAACATGACCCTCGACAAGTACTTCGGCATGATCGAGGATTACGCTGCCAAGAACCCCGAGACTGACGGCCAGAAGACCATCGGCTTCGAGCTGCTGACCTCGGTCGGCTACGAATGGGGCATGACCAATCCGCCAGCCTTCCTCTCCGGCCATCCCAACAACGGCGGCGTCATCGTCGATGACAACGACAAGGCGACCATTTACGCCAACACCGATGTCGCTAAGGAGTGGTACACCAAGCTGAATGAGGAATACAACAAGGGCATCGTCGACCCTGAGTCCTTCACCTTGACCCACGATCAATACAACGCCAAGATCGCCACTGGCGCAGTGCTCGGCATGCATGATCAAGGCTGGAACTTCCAGACCTCGACCCAGTCGCTGCAGGCTGCCGGCCAAGACTCCTACACCTACGTGCCGCTGATGCCGGTCTACGAGGGCGCTGAGCCTTACTACGCCGACCGCGACGTCATGAACACCAACCAAGGCTTCGGCATCTCGTCGACCACCGACAAGTCCGAGCAGGCCATGCGCTTCCTCGACACGATGCTGTCTGAGCCTTGGCAGAAGGTTCTGTCCTGGGGCATCGAGGGTGAGGATTATGAAGTCGGCGACGACGGCATGTTCTACCGCACCGAGCAACAGCGCACCAACGGCAAGGACCTGACTTGGCGCTCATCGAACCGCCTTGACGCCTTGCTCGACGTCCTGCCGAAGCACAACGGTCAGTTCACCGATGGCAACGCCTATAGCCCCGATGATCAGCCCGACGAGTTCTACGCCACCCTGAGTGACTATGACAAGACAGTCATGGAGGCTTACGACAAGCAGACCTGGCGTCAGTTCGTCAACACACCGCCAGAAAACGCCGTCTACTACCCGGCATGGTCGATCACCTTGTCCGACGAGGCCAATGAGGTCAATCAGCAGATCGCTGACACCACGGTCCAGAACCTGCCCAAAGCGATCTCCGGCTCAGTGGCCGACTTCGACGCCAATTGGCAGGCCTATGTCGACACCTTCGACCAGATCGATGTCAAGGTCTACGAGGACGCCATCAACGCTGGCATCCAAGACCGCATCAAGAACTGGAGCGAGTAGCACCAACTGATGGTGGGGGATCCTTGGTGATCCCCCACCATCACCTCTTCGGTTGATTCGCCACTGGGAGCGAGTCACCACCCAACGACTTTTCCTTGGGGCCAATGTCGGCCCCCACATCGGCGAGGGGGACAATCGCCATGGCTCAAACAGTCATTCAGCAGGCTCCGGCCCGGGTCATTCCCAAGAACAAGAAGAAGAAGCTCAAGGTCTTGTGGTCGCAGCGCGCCCTGCTGATCATGAGCGTGCCGCTGCTGCTCTACGCCATTCTCTTCCGCTATGTGCCCATTTACGGCTGGGCGATCGCCTTCCAGGATTACAAGCCGGGCAAACGCTCAATCTTCACCGGCCAGGAGTGGGTTGGTTTCGACAACTTCGTCAAGCTGTTCACCGGCCTGATGGGCGAACGCTTCATCCGCGCCTTCATCAACACCATCGGCCAATCGCTGTTGACCCTGGTGGTGTCAACCATCGGCGCCATCATCTTGGCCCTGATGATGAATGAAGTGCGCAGCCTGATCTTCAAGCGGATCGTCCAAAACATCACCTATATGCCGCACTTCCTCTCATGGATCATCGTCACCGGCATGGTGTCGGTGGCGCTGGCCCTGCCATCGTCGGGCGGCTTCATCAATTCCTTGCTGATGAGCCTCCACATCATCTCCGAGCCGGTGCTCTTCCTCAGCGAACCCAGCTACTTCTGGGGGGTGGTGGCCGGATCGAACCTGTGGAAGGAGCTCGGCTGGAACACCATCCTCTATATGGCCGCCATGACCGCCATCTCGCCCGATCTCTACGAAGCCGCCTCAATCGATGGCGCCGGGCGTTACCGCAAGATGTGGTCGATCACCTTGCCGAGCATTCGCCCGACAATCATCATCTTGTTGATCATGAACACCGGCTGGATCATGTCGACCAACTTCGAGATCCCCTACTTCCTCGGCAACGGCTTGGTGGCCGAGACCGCTGAGACGATCGACGTCTTCGTTCTACGTTACGGCTATCAATTGGGCAATTACTCCCTTGCGGTGGTGGCCGGCATCTTCAAGACGATTGTGGCCATCATCCTGGTTGGCTTGGCCAACTTCATTTCCGGACGACTCGGTGAGGAGACCCTGGTATGAGCACCATCGAAAGCACCGCCCGCCCGGCCATGGCGGCCAAACGAGCCGACCGCGAAGTCGGACCGGCCAAGGGCATCCACCCCGATCGCTTCCTTTTCCCGATCATCAACACCACGTTGTTGGTTCTGTTGTCGCTGGCGATGCTCTATCCCCTGGTTAACACTTTGGCGATCTCCTTCAACGACGGGCTCGACGCGGTCAAGGGCGGCATCACCATCTGGCCACGCGAGTTCTCATTGAAGAACTACTCCGTGGTCTTCCATATGTACACCATCTATCAGGCCTTCTTCATGAGTGTTCTGAAGACGGTAGTGATCGTGCTTACCAACCTCTTCTTCACCGCCATGCTGGCCTATGCCATCTCGCGCAAGGAGTTTATCTGGCGCCGGCCGATCACCCTGGTTTTCGTGCTGACGATGTATTTCGATGCCGGCCTGATCCCCAACTACCTGCTGATCCGCGATCTGCACATGATCAACACCTTCCAGGCCTACTGGGTGCCGAACATCATCTCGGCCTTCAACCTGATCGTCATCCGCACCTTCATGAAGTCGATCCCCGATTCCCTGACCGAATCGGCCCAGATCGATGGTGCCGGCCACTTCCGCATCTGGTGGAAGATCGTCATGCCATTGTGCAAGCCGACCTTGGCAGTCATCGCCTTGTTTGTGGCGGTCGGCTCGTGGAACGGTTGGCTCGACACCCTGCTCTACAACTCTGGCAAGCAGTGGTTGTCGACATTGCAGTATGAGCTGCAGAAGCTGCTGGCCTCGGCGATGAACGCCGGCACCAACTCCGGCGGCATGGCTTCCGGCGCCGCCATCGCCGGCTCTGGCGGTCAGGTGACCACACCGATCGCCTTACGCTCGGCCATCACCGTGGTGGCGGCCGTGCCGATCATGCTGATCTACCCCTTCCTCCAGCGCTACTTCGTCTCCGGCATGATGATCGGCGGTGTCAAGGAGTAGGGCTGCCCCCGGTAGTAGTGACTTGATAACGCACGCCCGCCAACTCCGCCAACCGACTCTGGGCGCGAGTGGCACTTGCCCCGGTTATGCTTGCCTGATAGGGGGAAACAATGGCCAAGCAACAAATCACTGGCGGCGCTCGATCACCGAAGAAGAAGCGGCGTCCCAGCCCTTATGGTTACGGTCGCGACAATGAGTTCATGATCGGGCTGGAAAAGATTGGTGCGGTCGTCTGGATCAATCTGCTCTGGCTGGCGTCGAGCCTGCTGGTGATCACCATCGGCCTGGCCACCGCCGCCGCCTATGACGCCGGCCGCCGCCGCGGCTTGTCCACCAGCGATTCGATCGCCGCCCGGTGGTGGTCGACCATCAAAACCAATTGGCGGACCACCGGCATCTTCGGCTTGCTGGCGGTGCTGGTCGCCGGGGCTGGTTTGTTAACGTTCTGGAATCTGGCGAGCCAGGGCCCGGCGGCCTGGGCCCTGCCGGTGGTACTTTGCGCCGGAGCGATGACGATGCTGCTCTTTTGGTGCGTGCCGCTGGCCACGCGCTTCAGCAATGGCTGGTGGCGCACCCTCAGCAACGGCTTCATCCTGTCGCTCAGCCACTTGCTGTCCACTCTGGTGTTGATGATCGTACTGGCTGCGACATTCCTGGCTGTCTGGTTGTTTTTTCCGCTGGTCTTCATCCTCCCCGGCCTGGTGATCATCCTCTGGGCCAGGTGGTTCGAGCGCCTGATGCGCAAACACGGCTTTCTGCCGACAGTGCCGGCGCCATCCGCTGTGGTCAATCCTTGACAGCGCCGTCGATCATGCCGCGGATGAAGTGTCGCTGCAAGAAGAGGTAGACAATGGCGACGGGCAGTGCCACGAGAATGGCGGCTGCCGCCAGCAAGGTGGTGTCTGTCGTGTGCTGACCGGTGAAGAAGGCGAGCCCGAGAGGCGCGGTCCGCATTGTGCCTCGGGGAGACATCACCAGCGGCGTGAGGAAGTCGTTCCAGGTCCACAGGAAGAGCAGCACCACCAGGGTGATGATGGCTGGCCGGGCAATCGGCAGTTGCACAAACCAGAGGGTGCGCAGGGTCCCGGCCCCATCGATGCGCGCCGCCTCACTGACGGCCCGGTTCGAGGAGCGAAAATAGGTGCGCATCCAATAGACACCGAAGGCGGTGGACATGGCGACCTGTGGCAAGGCGACGCCCCAGACCGTGTCGGTCAGTCCAAGTGCGCGCAGATCGAAGAACAGCGGCACGATGATGGCCTCGGTTGGCACCATGATGCCGAGCAGAAACACATAGAAGATGGCCCCGGACCCGGGGAACCTCATGGTGCCGAGGGCGTAGCCGCCGAGCACCGATGTCACTAGCGACAAACCGACGACGACCACCGTGACCAGCACCGAGTTGAGCAGGTACTTCGAGAACTGTCCCTGCTCCCAGGCGGTGACAAAGTTCTCGGGGTGGATGCCACCGCTGGTGCCGATCGGCGCCCCGAGCGATTGGGTGACGATGTTGACAAGGGGCCCCAGGATCAAGATGGCGAACACGCCCAGCACGACGTAGTTCATGGACCGTTCGAAGCGAGAAATCATGATGTCACCTTGTCTGCCACCCGGTTGACGATCAGGTTGATGATGAAGATCAGCAGGGTCAGTGTCACGCCGATGGCGGAGGCGAGTCCTACCTGCTTGACCATGAAGGCCTGGTTGTAGACCTCGTAGCTAGGCACTGAGGTGGTGCCGCCGGGACCACCATGGGTCGTCATGTAGACGAGGTCGAAGTTCTTCAAGGCTGCGACGATAGTCAAGGTGGCGGCCACGGCGATCTCACCCCGGACTGATGGCAGCGTCACGGAGAAGAACTCGCGCACCGCCCCGGCCCCGTCGAGCCGGGCTGCCTCATAGAGCTCGTGGGGAATTCGCCCCATGCCGGCCAAGAGCAGGACCATGACCAGCCCAATCTCCAGCCAGGTGCCAATGACACCGACCGCTGGCAAAGCCAGAGTGTACGAACCCAGCCAATCCTGGGCGAGCCCTCCGAGACCGATCGCCTTGAGCACCGCGTTGAGGGAGCCGTCAAGCCCCCAGATGCTTCGCCAAGCTGTCGCCGCCACCACCAAGGCGATGACCTGCGGCAGGAAATAGATGGTGCGGAAGAACCCCAGCCCCTTGACCTTGGCTCGGTTGAGAATGGCAGCAATGATCAGACCCAACACAATGGGGATCACGCAATAGAAGACAATCAAGACCAAGGCGTGCCCGAAGGCCGCGCGCAACTCGCCATCGGTGGCCAATCGCAGGTAGTTGTCGAATCCGGCCCAGACACCGACGGTCAGCCCGTTCCAGTCATACAGTGACAGCTGCACCGCCCTCCCGAGTGGGAAGAGCATGAAGCAGGCATAGACCACGATAGCCGGCAGGAGCAGCAGATATGGGGTCGCCAGGCCGTAGCCCTGAGCGGCCTGGGCCGAGCGTCTCGCACCGCGCTGGGCGGTGCGAGACGACTCGTCGTGCTGATTAAGCACCGGCGCTGTCCGCATAGTTGCTCTCGAAAGCGTCGATGACACCCTGCGGGCTGATCTTTTGGGCGAATAGATCCTGCAAACGCGGGGTCATGGCATCCTCACCGAAGGTGGGAGTCGACCAGTCGAGGTAGGGCAACAACTGGCCCTGGGTGGTGACCTCACCGAAGGCGGTTGAGGCTTGGGCGAGCAAATCGTCGCCGGTGACCAAACTCTCCGCGTCGTAGACCGGGATATTGCCGGTGTCGACCAGGACCTGCATGGCCTCTGGAGAGGTGATGTAGTCAATGAACAGCGCTGCCGCGTCCTTATGCTGCGCCTTGACCGGAATAGCGTAGGGCTGCGAAGCTCCACCCAGCGTGTTGCCGACAGTGCCGGCGCTGGACGACGGCGGGGCGATAAACCCGAGCTTGTCACCGGCGATGCCCTGGAGCAGGTTGACCTGCCAAGATCCGGCGATATAGAAGACCCCGGTGCCCTCGGCGAATTGCGTCGCCACGGCCTCATCGGTCAAACCGTTGACGCCATCGTTGAAGTAACCGGCTTTGATCCAATCGTCGAGCAGGGTCACGCCAGCCAGGGTGTCGGGCTTGTTCCATGATGAACCGGGGTTGCCCATGCCCAAAGTGATCAGTTGATCGGCCGGAGCGGTCTGGCCGAGCAGGAGGCCCAGCAGCTGGCCGGCGGGCCAACCCTCGGAGTCACCGTGCATGATCGGTGTCTCACCAGCGGCCTTGGCCGCGGCCAGGGCACTGACGAAATCATCCCAAGTGGCCGGAGTCTCCAGCCCCAAGGCTGCCAACTTCTCTTTGTTGTAGTAGATGCCCACCAACTCACCCATCTGTGACAGGCCGTAGAGATTACCCTCACCGAAGGTCTTGCCATCCGCGGTGTACATCGAGTTCTTCAATACCGTCTCGGGGTAACGGTCAATCCAGCCGTAGGCGTCAGCGTAAGGCTGTAGATCGGTCAACTGGCCGGCGGCGACGAAGGCTCCCATGTCGTTGCGACCATTGTTGGCTTGGACCACGTCGGGCGGGTTTTCATCAGACAAGGCCATGGGCAAGGTGACCTTCATGTCGGTGAACCCCTGGGCCACGCGATCAATGGTGATGTTGGTGTACTTCGCTTGGAAACCCTCCAGCAGTTCGGTGAACTGGGCCGATTGCCCAGAGAGCACCTCGGAATCCCACAAGGTGAGGGTGACGTCGCCCATGCTGGCGGCGTCGGTGACCACTGCGCCAGGGGCAGTGTCGGTCTGACTGGGGGTGTTTCCGGCGCCTGGGGCGGAGCAAGCGGCCAGCGAGGCGGCCAGCCCCACCAAAACCGCGAGTTTAACCTTGTTCTTCATTTTTGTTTCCTTATCTGGTTGTCGGTTGAACACTTGCCTGGGGAATCGATGATTGATGCTGTGTCGTCAGATGGGCGCGCAGCTGGTTGAGAGCCGCTGCCAAGCCCAGCAACGAATCTTCGGCGCGGGACAGCGCCTGCGAGGAAAGAAGATCGCTCCTCCTGGTGTTCCGATGACGGCAGATGATTGATCATCGTTTCTCCAGGAAGTTGTAGTCGCTGGCCACAGTCAGGTGCTTGGCCAAGGCGTCTGATCGCCAGGTCAGAAGATCGGGCCAGTGGGGGGCGGCGCTGGCCGATCCGGACCGCGACACAGCCAATCCAGCGGTCAGCACGGCCAGTCTCAAGGAATCTGTCAGGTTCAAGCCAGTCAGCTGGGCATGGACAAGACTGGCGGTGAAGACGTCTCCGGCTCCCGTGGCGTCGACGCATGCCACGGGGATCCCTGGGACTTGAACTGTCTCACCGGTGGCGCTGTTCAAGCCGAGAGCGCCTTGATCACCAAGGGTGATCACCACCAAGGGGACGAGTTCTCCCAGCTGTCGCAGTGCGCTAGACGGATCCTTTGTGCGGGTGAGGGACAAGGCCTCAGCCAGGTTCGGTGTGAAAGCGAAAGCTCCCGCCAACTGCTGGAGCTGCTCTGGGTGAAACTCACCATCGACACAGCAGTGCGTCTGCAAAAAGACCTTGGCGCCACGATCGGCCAGCGACTGCCACCAGGGCTCGGAGCCGAGAGAGGAGATGACGGCGCCGAGATGAGCAAATCCCAGCGGCGGCTCGGCATCATCCCGGCCTGGCCTGAAGGGGTCGCGATCGCTTGGGCTGAATGCCGGCGGCTCGGGCTGTCGAGTGACCATCGCTCGGTCGCCGTCATGATTGAGACTGACGGTGACCGGGGTAGGCCAATCAGGATGGATGCTCGTGGCCGCCAGCTCGACGCCCTCAGCGGAGAGCCTTTCTTGCAGGTAGCTCCCCAGCAGATCGTCGCCCAGGTCAGTCACGAGAGCGACGCTTGATCCGAGTCGGGCGGCGCAGACTGCTTGGGTGGCCATCCCACCGGGGGACCAAGTTAGGCCATCGGCCCAGACCTCCGTGCCTGGCCTGGGCATGCTGGGCAGGCCAGTGAAGGTGAGATCAGCGAAGACGGGACCGCGCACGACGATGTCGATTGGAGCGATCACCGCTGGTGTCGTCATAGCGCTCTACCCTCCTTTGGGCTTGTCACTCGGTCTCTCGGAACACCTTAACAGACAAACCAAGCACATAACAATCATTACCGATCATATTTCGAGCATAATCATGATTGGTGATGTTCGATGTTTGATCGAACCCCTGCTAGTCTTTGCTCATGACCACTGTCAGCCGTAGGAAGGCCATCGTTCGCTCGGTGCGGGCTAATCGTCAGCTGTCGGTCGATGAATTGGCCGGTGAGATGGACGTGTCGGTGGCAACCATCCGCCGCGATCTCGACGACCTATCGGCCAAGGGCCTCCTGCGCCGGGTGCGGGGCGGCGCCGAGGCGGTCGAGCTGGATCCGTCGCCGTTCGAAGAGGTCGCCCTGATTCATGCCGACGACAAAGACGCCGTCGCCCGTCGCGGGGCCGAGCTGGTCCATGACGGCGACATTGTGCTGCTCGACATCGGCACCACGGTCGCTCAACTGGCCAACCATCTGCTGGGCAAACGCATCACCTTGATCACCTCGTCGCTTGAGGTCGTGCGCCGTGTGGAAGATGACCCAGGCATCGAGGTGGTGGTGCTGGGTGGCTTGCTGCGGCGCACCTACCACTCCCTCGCCGGCGCTCTGACGGAGAGTGCCTTACGGCAACTTCGCGCCGACATCTGCTTCCTCTCAACCTCGGGGGTGCATCCCAGCGGCCGGGTGCTCGACAACACCGGCATGGAGCTGCCCATCAAACAGGCCATGCTCAGCGCCGCCGATCAAATCGTCCTCATGGCCGATCGCGGAAAGTTCCCCGGCCCTGGAGTCATGACAGTCTGCGAACCCGATCAAATCACGACACTCATCACCAACAAGGGAGCCTCTGAGGAAACACTGGAGGTCTTCCGCCAAGCCGGAACGGAAGTGATCACAATATGAAACTCGCATTTATCGGTGGCGGCGGCTTCCGCGTGCCACTGGTCTACCAAGCAGCCACTGCCGAAGACGCCCCGGTGGCCTTGGACGAAATCGCCCTTTATGACCCTGATGCGACACATCTGGAGATCATGCGGACAGTCGTGAGTGAGATGGGAGAGCATCCCCGGGGACCACGGCTGACTTGGACCACCGATCTGGACGCAGCCTTGCGCGGAGCAGACTTCATCTTCTGTTCCATCCGAGTCGGTGGCCTGTCGGCACGGGTGCTGGACGAGCGCATCGCCTTGGACCTGGGGGTTTTGGGGCAGGAGACCACCGGCCCAGGGGGCATCGCCTACGCTTTGCGCACCATCCCGGTGATGCGGCAGATCGCCCAAAGAGTCATGCAGCTCTGCCCAGAGGCTTACTTCATCAACTTCACCAACCCGGCTGGGATCATCACCGAATCGCTGACGCCGATTCTGGGTGATCGTGTTGTTGGCATCTGTGACACCCCGATCGGTCTGCTGCGTCGCGTCGAGCGGCTGGTTGGTCAGCCGATCACTGGTTTTGATTACGTCGGATTGAACCACCTGGGTTGGCTGCGGTCGGTCAGCACCGACCGTGGAGATGTTCTACCCGGTGTCTTGGCCGACGACTCACTGCTGCAAGAGATCGAAGAAGCCCGCATGGTCGGATTCGACTGGGTCCGTCAGTTGGGGGCACTGCCCAACGAATACCTGTATTACTACTATCACACTCGTGAGGCCATCGCCGGCATTCTCGCGGCCCCACAGACTCGCGGTGAATACGTCGTCAGCACCCAGGGGGCCTTCTTCAAGGAGGCAACCGCGCATCCGCAAGCGGCACTGCGTGCCTGGGAAGCGACAACACACAACCGTGAGGCGACCTACATGGCTGAGACCCGCCCTGTTGGCCAAGCAGACCAACGGCAGGCTGAGGATCTCGGCGGAGGTTATCAAGGGGTCGCCATGGCCATCATGGCGGCACTGAGCGGCGGACCCGCGACCACCTTGATCCTCAACCGTCTCAATCAGACAGCCGCCGGCGATGCCGTTGTGGCTGGTCTACCGACCAACTCTGTGGTCGAGGTGCCCTGCGTGGTGGAAGGAGGGTCGATCACCCCCTTGCCGATCAGTGCCCCGACCGGACACATGCTCGGCTTGCTCCAATCGGTCAAAGCCGTTGAGCAACTGGCCATCGAGTCGGCCACGGCTGGCAGCGCCGACCTGGCGTGGAAGGCATTGGCCGTCCATCCCCTCGTTGACTCGGTTTGTGTCGCCCACCAACTGATCGATGGTTACCGCCACGCCCATCAAGGGTTGCAGTACTTGAGATGATGGCTTGACCAGATCTTTGCATGCACCACTCTCGTCTTATGGTGGCAACTCAGCGGGGTGGTTCACCGATCACACCCAGCGGCGCACTGCCTTGGTGTAGTCATCGAACTCGGCACCGTAACGACCGGCGAGGAAGCGCTCCTCGCGGCGGATCTGCCGGTTGACCAACCCGAGAAACAGCAGCACGATGGCGGCTGCCACGGCGTTCGCCTGAGTCAGGAAGACTCCGATGATGAAGGCGGCGAAGCAGACGTAAATCGGATTACGGCTCAAGGCGAAGGGACCGCTGGTCACCAAACGACCGGGCCTCGACTCATCGATACCGACCCGAAACGAGTCACCGAAGACCACGAGTGTCCAGGCAAGGCCGATCACCGCCGCCAGTCCTAGCGCCACCCCGACCCAGCCGGGCACACCGCTGTTCCACCAGCGAGTCACCAGCGGTGGCCAGTTGGGCCAGCCGGTCGCCGGAGTGGTCAGCAGGTAGACGCCGAGCAGCACCAACGGGAAGATGATCAGGTCTGAGCGCTGCGTCGCCCCGAAGAGAAAGGCCTTGACGCCGTGACTGCGCAGCACTCGCACACGGGCGACGACCAGCCCGATGATGCCGATGAAGCAGGCTAACATGATCCAGCCCTGAATGGTGTTCATGTAGTCAGTTTAGGGGCCGGTGTGATTCACCGCTGCTGGCTTCGGGTAGCCGGTTGGGGGCGGCTGTTGGCACGCCGGAACGCTCGTTTTCTGCAGAACGAGCGGAAATCGCGGCCAGAATCGCTCGTTCTGCAGAAAACGAGCGACTCTCACTGTCGGGCACTGAGCTGACACAATCTGGAGCACTCATTGGCGAACTACCAGCCTACCACTCGTCGGGCATCATGCTTTCAGTTGGTTGATCATCCGCCCATTAAGCCAGAGTAATAATCATCATGCTCTTTGTTAAGAATCGTCTTGAGTCTCTCTAATCTGGCAGTTTCTTCACTGGTTGCCTCGGTTTTGCCAATCGGCAAAACCGAGGCAACCCCTGTCGGAGCGCTGGATGCACTGGTGCCCGAATTGGGATCCACGAATCCAATGCTGGGTTGCGCTCTATAGCCACTCGGAAGCTCATTCGACGAGGCATCCCAACTGCGCATTGCCTCGATATTCTCGTCTTCCTGCTCGGCGTCGAAAGACGGGCACACCGCCAGTAATTGCTCCAATTGCAGATCGCTCATGGTACTTGGCAGCAACACCTTTGCCCAATCTTCACCACCAGAGCCTGCCGTCATAGCGATATCTGCTACGCCTGGCCACCCATGTCCGCGTGCGCAGGCGGCCCATTCATTAGAGCTCTTGACTATTGCGGCTTCATATACGGCATTGATCGGATCATCTGCGACGCCCAAGGCTCGATTCACGTCATACTTAGAACCTTATTCGTAACTGTGGGCTGAGCGCATCTACACTTCTTCTTACTTGAATATGGAAATACGCGAGTCATTAACGAACATTAGCCCCTAGGTGCGAGATAATTAGTTTATGC
>JAITVZ010000029.1 GCA_031285505.1 Propionibacteriaceae bacterium | reverse complement strand
GTGATCGTGCGGCTGGGAGTTGGCGCTGACGCCAGCCGCGGTGGGGCCTTGGCCATCGGTGATCACAGCGCCTTCCGCTTCCAGGTGCGCGTCGACGACGCAGCCGCCGGTGGCCTGATCAGCAACGCCGCCGATCTCGACTATCAGGTGGCGACCACCGGGGTGACCGGGCATTACACCACCAATTTGGCACAGACTCCGGTGGCTGCTCAGGCTGACCTGGAGGTGACCAAGTCAATCTCGCCCGATCATGCGGTCTATGGCCAACCGGTCACCACCACCATCACCGTGCGCAATCCGGTCGGGCCCAGCACCGCCCAAACGGTGAGCGTCGGTGATTTTCTACCGCCCGGGTTCACCATCACCGGTCCGATCAGCATCACTGATCCGAGCGGGCGGGCGCCTGGAACGTGTTTTCAGCCGGCCGGGGCGATGTCATGCCAACTGACCGATCTGCCGGTCGGAGCCACGGTCATTATCAGCTACACCGGCGCCAGCTCCTCCGATCCGGGGCTGTCTCGACCAACCTTGGTCAATATGGCGACGGTGGCATCGACCACCTTCGATCCGAATCAGGACAACAACCTGGCACTGGCCACCGTCGAGCAACGCAGCGGCGCCGATCTGCAGGTGACCAAGACACCGACCGGGTTCACGGCCAGGCCTGGCACGACCGACGCTTACACCATCACCGTCCGCAACGCCGGTCCGTCGGATGCCAACCAAGTGGAACTGATCGATCTGGTGCCAGCAGCGTCGGCGGAGGTCCTGACGGTGCGCAGCGTCAACTATCAAGGCGATGCTTCAGCCGATGGTGTGGATTGTGCTCCGGATCGGTCATTGCGGTGGGTGTGCCGGATAGCCAGTCTCAAAGCCAGCGAGCAGGCGATCTTCCAAGTGGTCGCCCAAATCAGCGCTGACGCCAGGCCCGGCGACCAGTTCATCAATCAAGCCCAGGTGACCTCAGCCACCCCGGAGTTCGACAACAGCAACAATCAGGCGGAAGCCGTCGGCACTGTCGCCCAGCGCCAAGCCGACATCGCCTTGACCAAGTCGGTCGACGCCAGCCCGGTGGTGGCCGGTGGCGGCATCGTCTACACCATCACCGCGCAGAATCTTGGCCCGTCGATCGCCACGCAGGTCGATCTGACTGACCTCTTGCCGGCCGGTGTGACGGTCAGCGCGGTCAGCAGTAGTCGCGGCAGTTGCAGCACCACTGGTAATCGGCTCGACTGCTCCTTGGCCAGTGCTGATGACCCGATGCTGGTGGGCACCTCAGCCACAATCACCATCAGCGGTCAAGTGCACGCCGCCGCCAGCTCGGTGGCCAACACCGTCTCTTACACTGCGTCACCCGATCAACCTGATCCCCAGCCAGACAACAACCAGGCCAGCGTCGATCCGCCAGTGCAAGCCGTCGCCGATTTGGCCGTGACCAAGACGTCGACGACCCGCACGTTGCCGGCGGCGCTCGGCGAGCGAATCGACTTCACCATTTCGGTGGTCAACCACGGCCCATCCTTGGCCCGCCAGGTCGAGCTGGTTGATCAGCTGCCCCTGGGCTTGACGCTCGATCAAGCCCGCTTCGCACTGCCAGCCGGTGTCAACTGCTCACCGCTCACACCGGACCAGCAATTGCTTTGCCGACTGCCTGATTTGGCGCCTGGTCAGCAGCTGGAATTGACAGTGCCGACGACGGCGTCAGCCGAAGGCCTGGTTGGTCAGGTGTTCGAACTGCTGCAGCGGGTGACGGTTGCTGGGGCGGTCACTGATCCTGATCTATCCAACAATCAGGCCAGTTGGCGGATCGACGCTCAACCGCAGGCTGATCTGAGTGTCAGCAAGGAATTGCTGTCAGGGTCTCCGCTGACCGCTGGTGGCCTGGCCCACTACCGGCTGACGGTGGCCAACGCCGGCGACAACGCCTCGCGACCACAATTGACCGATCAGTTGCCGTCGGGATTGGCTTTTCAATCGGTCACTAGTTCTCACCAGAGCGCCAGTGAGTGCACGCCAAGCGGCCAGGTCCTGACCTGTTTGTCGGACATTCCTTTGCAGGTCGGTGACCAGTGGGCCATCGATCTGATGGTCAAGGTTGATCCAGGGCTGACCGATCAAACCCAATTGACCAACCATGCCAGCGTGGTCGACTCGCTGGGCGTGGCCGACCCATCGCTGTCCAATAATCAAGCCAGCCTGACCAGCCCGGTGCGCTCCCTGACTGATCTAGCGGTCGCCGCGATTGACTGGCGGGCCTTCCAGGGCCAGGACGCCCCACCGGGGGTCAGTCTCACCGCCAGTCCAGCCGGTTCGACGATCTGGTTGACCATGGACTTCCTCAACCAAGGCCCAGCGGCAGCTATGTCGGCGGCCATGCGCGTCAATTCCGATCTGCATCTGGCTGTGTTGACCGATGATTCAGGGGCGCCCATCGTCCGCTGGAACGGTGCGGTATCTGCCGCCGGGTCGAACAGTTGCCGCCTGGTCGAAGGCGAACTGGTCTGCCCCCTGGTCAACGGGTCGACCGATTCGGCCTGGTCTGGGTCTGACGTGCTCGGTCCCGGGGATCGATCCAGCGTCGCGGTGCTGGTCTATGTCTATCCCGACACTGCCGGGTCGAGCGGTCGGGGTTGGGTCGATGCGACGACCAGCACGCCCGAGTCGGACGATCTGGCCAACAATCATCGGCAAGCTCCTTTGGCGATCAGCGATGGGAAAAGCAATCTGAGCGTCGACAAGCAGATCATCAGCGAGTCGCTGATTGACGGGTCATTGATCGCCGGTCGCTACTTCGCCTATGCCATCGACGTCTTTCAACCGGCGCCAGCCGATCCGACATCGGGGCAGGGCTTCGCTGACGCTGCCGACGTGGTTTTCACTGACCCATTGCCCACCGGGTTCCATGCCAGCAGTGTCTACACCACCCAGGGCAGTTGTGAGCAACCAGCGCCGGGCGCGGATCAGTCGATCCGCTGTGATTTGGGCACGGTGCCTGGGCCTTTGCCGACGGTCGATGGCCAGCGAGTGACCATCACCGTCTTTGGTGAAATCGACGAAGCTGCGGCGCCCGGCGTGGTCACCAATGTGGCAACGGCCACCAGCAGCACCGGCCCACAGACTGTCAGCGGCCAACGGTCCACGCCCCTGGCCGCTCAGGCCGACTTGGAGTTGGCCATGACAGTGATTTCGCCCCATCGGGTCGGCGCTGATGGCTTGCCGGAAGTGGTCGCCGGCCAATCGCTGCGTTATGGCTTGACAGTGTCCAACACTGGCCCCTCACTGGCCCCTGGGGCCGTCATCAGCGTGGTCTTGCCCGCTGGTTTGACCCTGGGTGTTGGATCAAGCCGCGCTTGCGGGCAGTCCTCGCCGGTTGGCCAGTCACCAGTGACAGTCAGTTGCCTCCTGGATCGACCTTTGGCTGTCGGCGCTAGCCTGACCCGATCGATTGTCGCGGTGACGCCGGCCGCTGGCGACGATCAGATCCTGACCAGTCATGCGCAGGTGGCATTGCCGGGCGATGCGTCGATCACCGATCCGGTGTCAGAAAACAATCAAGCCTTAGCCAGCGTTCGCATCGCCCGTACTGTCGATTTGGCGGTGACCGCCACGGTCAGCGATCTGACACCGACACCAGGTGACGCCCTGACCTGGGTGTTCACTGGACATAATCTCGGCCCGTCGATCGCCGGACCATCGGTGATGACGGTCACTTTGCCGGACAGTTTTGTAGCGGACTGGACAGCCTCCCGCTTGGATGGCAGCTGCTCAATCAGCTCATCGGGGCAGGGTGTCGACAATCGATTGACCTGTCGTCCTCTGGCCAGGCTGGCTCCTGGCGACACCCTGCATCAGGTGATCATCGGTAGTTTCGCGATCGGGACGCCGCCAGGAGATCACACAGCCACCGGGTCGATCAGCAGTGCCAGCCCGGAATCGGCGACCGACAACAATCAGGCCAGTCTGACCGTCAATCCCGTGCCCAAAGCCGATCTGCGCCTCCACAAGGATCTGTTGACACCGGCGCCGATCGCCGCCGGTGTCCTGGTCAATTACCGCCTTGTCGCCGTCAGTTTCGGGCCATCACTGGCTGACAATGTGGTGGTGTCGGATCAATTGCCGATCGGCATGACCATCGTCACGGCCCGTTTCCAAGCAGCCTCCAACGCTGGGGATTGTGCGGCCTGGCCGGGCGACGGTGGCCAGTCGATCCTGCGTTGTGAAGTCGGCGATCTGGCTTTGATGGAGTCGGTGCAGGTCGATCTGAGCGTCCAGCTGGCAGCGTCGGCCGAAGGCCAAGAATTCTGCAACGCCGCCTTGGTGGGCTCGGGAGTGATCGATCCCGATGCGGCCAACAATGCAGCCAGGGCCGATTGTTTTCGGGCCTCAGGGGTGATTGATCCGGGACCACCGACCTCACCTGGTCAACCGGCACCGGCGCCAGGGGTGACACCGTCTCCCACGCCGCCGGTGCCACCGACTCCTGGCGCTAGTCGACCGGCAGCGCCAACCGGGGGATTGGCCAGTGCGGCGGGGCCAGGCCGAGTAGCGGTGCTGGCCGTTTTGGTCGCTGGCGGTCTGCTGCTTGGGTCGGCCCTGATCAGGCGACGCGGTCGGGCCAGGGATGGCTGGCATCAATCCGGTCTGCATTGAGCCGTTGACTGGTCGCCACTGCCTGGGCCATGGGTTGGTTGCACCGGTGCTGCGGGAGGAAAAAGCGCTGGCCAAGCGCACCTGGAGCCTGATCGCGGATGGTGGGAACCCACCTCAGTTCGATCTCGTCAGGTTCTCTCGGGCGACCGGAGCTTTTCGTCGGTTGAGCCTCTTTCAGGTCAACGCAATGAGGGGTGGCCCAGTTTGAATCTGGACCACCCCTCAAGTGGATTGCTGTACGGCTACTTGGTCAGGCTTGAGCCGGTGTGCTGTCGGCCTGGTCGATGACCGTGGCGTTTCCAGCGCTGCTGGTGTTGACGCTGATCTTGCGGGGCTTGGCTTCCTCGGCCACCGGCACCGTCAAAGTCAAGACGCCGTCGGAGTAGTTGGCAGCGATCTTGGCCAAATCAAGCCCGCGGCCCAGGGCGATCTGACGAGCATAAGTGCCGTAAGAACGCTCACGCGAGATCCAGCCGCTCTTCTCATTGTTCGAGTCGACCTCTTCGGCCTTACGCTCAGCCCGCACCGTCAGGGTGCGATCGTCCACGTCGATGTCGATGGTCGACGGATCAACGCCGGGCAGGTCGATCTTGATGGTGAAAACATCGCCATTGCGGTAAAGGTCCATCGGCATCATCCGGGTGTCGCCAGCCACGGCCCGCGAAGCCTGATTGAAGAGCCGATCAAGATCGCGCATCGGGTTGTTGTTGCTGTAGTTCGTCATGTTGCTCTCCTTGAGGGTCTAAGTTCCGCCACTTTGGCGGGCCAGGCGACTGTCCATCGCCCTGACAAAGTTGAGTCTAGCACACTCAAGGCTGAAAGTTGAGTCGATGTCACTCAAGTCACTCCGAATGCCGGCCTCCAGCGCTTGATCGATCGCCAAATGGACCGATCAAGCGCTGTCTCAGAGGTAGCGAACGGCTGCTCTCAATTCGCAGCCAGCCCCGAATACTGAAAGCATCTTCAGTCGTCAACCGGTCCATGGCAGACTGGAGTCATGGATTTCCATAATGCCTATGACCAGGGTTTCGTTCGGGTGGCGGCCAGGGTCCTGCCGTTGGTGTTGGCTGATCCGTGCGCCAACGCCGATGCTGTCATCGCCGACGTCGCAGCCTTGCAGGCGCAGGGTGTGGCGCTGGCGGTTTACCCAGAGCTGAGTCTGACTGGCTACTCCTGCGACGATCTCTTCTTGCAGGATCTGCTGCAAGACAGCGTCGAACAAGCCCTGGCGCAGATCGTGGCCGCCTCAAAGCACTGGTCAACGACCCTGATCGTTGGGGCGCCGCTGCGCCTGGGGGCCCGGCTGTTCAACTGCGCCGTGGTCATCGCCGCCGGCCGGGTGTTGGCCGCCGTGCCGAAGAGCTACCTGCCGAATTACCGTGAGTTTTACGAGCACCGTTGGTTCGCCAGCGGCGTTGGTGTCGACCAGCTGTTCACTTCGGCCCGGCACTCCGAATTGACCACCCGTCTGGCTGCCGAACAGACCATCGCTTTGCCGGGTGTTCCCGGAGCCATTCTGGGCATCGAGATTTGTGAGGACATGTGGGTGCCGGTGCCGCCGCACAGCCGAATGGCTCTCAAGGGGGCCAATCTGTTGGTCAATCTGTCAGGGTCGCCAATCACCATTGGCAAGGCGGCTTCGCGCTCGTTGCTGGCCCAAAGCGCTTCTTTGCGCACATCGGCCGCCTACATCTTCACCGCCGCCGGGCCGGGGGAGTCATCGACCGATTTGAGCTGGGACGGTCAGACCTTCGTTTATGAGATGGGGCAGCTCCTCGGCCAATCGGAGCGTTTCCCGCGTCAAGCCACGGGCACGATCGTCGATGTCGATCTGCGGGCGATCGCGGCGGAGCGGCGTCGCCAGGGCACCTTCGATGACAATGCTCGGGAAGTCGTGGCCACAGTCAAGCAGCAGGGTAGACCCGGTGATCAACCTCTTGTCGGCGCTGATCCGTCGGCGGGTGGGGCCGATGTCAGCAGCAGTGACAATCAGGGCGTTGGCCCGCTGTTTGCCGGCGATATCGGTCTGCGCCGCCCCTTGGCCCGTTTTCCTTTCGTGCCGGCGGATCCGGCTTCGCTGGCTCAGGATTGTTTCGAGGCCTACTCCATCCAGGTGGCCGGCTTGGTCAGGCGGATGGAGTCGATCGGATCTCCCAAATTGGTCATCGGTGTCTCCGGTGGCCTGGACTCGACCCACGCTCTGATCGTCGCTGCCCGAGCGTTGGATCTGCTGGGTCGTCCACGCAGCGACATCTTGGCTTTCACCATGCCGGGTTTCGCCACTTCGGCGGCCACCAAGGCCTCGGCGCTGGCCCTGATGGCGGCGATCGGCGCATCAACTGAGACGATCGACATCCGCCCAGCGGCCGAGCAGATGCTGCGTGATCTCGGCCACCCCTTCGCCGCTGGTCAGCCGCAGTATGACGTCACTTTCGAGAATGTTCAGGCGGGTTTGCGCACCGATTACCTCTTCCGGATCGCCAACCAGCGCGGCGGGATTGTCGTCGGCACCGGTGATCTGTCGGAGCTGGCTCTGGGCTGGTGCACTTACGGTGTTGGCGATCAGATGAGCCACTATGCGGTCAATACCGGCGTCCCGAAGACGCTGATGCAATATCTGATTCGCTGGGTGATCAGCCAAAAGATGTTCGATGCCTCGACCAATCAGGTGTTGACCACCATTCTCGGCCAGGAGATCTCCCCGGAATTGGTCCCACCAGCCGATGGCCGGTCGATGCAATCGACCGAGCAGTTGATCGGCCCCTATGCCCTGCATGATTTCTTCCTCTACCACTTCTTGCGGCAGGGGGCTCTGCCCAGCCGGATCGCTTTTTTGGCGGAGCAGGCCTGGAGCCGGCGCGATCAAGGCTCCTGGCCGGCCGATTGGCCAGCTGATCGGCGGGTCGCCTATGATCTGGCGACGATTGAACACTGGCTGCGCAGTTTCTTGAAGCGTTTCTTCGCCAATCAGTTCAAGCGCTCGGCCTTGCCCAACGGCCCGAAAGTCAGTGCTGGTGGTACTCTCAGTCCACGGGGTGATTGGCGGATGCCCTCAGACAGCACCGCGACGCGATGGCTGGCCGAATTGGACGGATGCCTGCCGAAAAAGGAGCAATGATGGACGAGACTGGTTCAGCCTTCCAGGTGGACCTGCGCGGAGTCGTCGACTTGCTGGCGCGGCATCTCTACTCTGGGCCCAATGTCTATCTGCGGGAGCTGCTGCAAAATGGTGTCGACGCCATCACTGCCCGCCGTCAGATCAGCAGTGACGCCCCTGATCAGATCCGCATTCGCGCTTGGCAGGGCAATGGCCTGGAGATCAGTGACTCCGGCATTGGCCTGACATCGTCGGAAGCCCGTGAGCTGCTGGCCACGGTTGGCCGGTCATCGAAGCGTGACCTCGATCTCGGTGTTGGGCGCGGCGAATTCCTTGGTCAGTTCGGCATCGGCCTGCTGTCAGCCTTCATGGTGGCTGACACCATTGAGTTGATTTCCCGGTCAGCCCGCGACTTGGAGGCGCCGACTGTGCGCTGGACTGGCCACGATGATGGGCATTACGACCTGGCTGAGTTGGACCGTCAGCCCGATGACCCGGTCGGATCAATTGTCCGGATCAAGCCGCGCGTCGGCATGGAGCATTGGCTGACCATCCCGATGGCGGTCACTTTGGCGACTGATTTCGGCTCGTTGTTGCCGGTCGACTTGGCCATCGAAGTGCCGTTGGATGACCCTGACATGCCCGACTTGCCGGCAGTTTGGCGGCGCATCTCGGAGCCGGAGCTACCCTGGTTGGCCACCTATCCCCATGCGTTGGCCCGCCGGCAGGCCCTGAGTGCCTTCTGCGAGCGGACCATGGGCTTCACACCGATGGCCGTGGTCGACTTGGCTGTGCCGGTGACTGGCTTGACCGGTGTGGCCTTCGTCATCCCCGATGCTGTCCCGCCAGGGTCGGGCGGTTTCCACCGGGTCTACCTCAAGCAGATGCTGCTGGGCAACCGGGTGACTGGCTTGGTGCCTGAGTGGGCCTTCTTTGTGCGC
Source organism: Propionibacteriaceae bacterium (assembly GCA_031285505.1). GTDB lineage: Bacteria > Actinomycetota > Actinomycetes > Propionibacteriales > Propionibacteriaceae > WQYJ01. The sequence continues at coordinate 945 of JAITVZ010000029.1, read as the reverse complement.
TGTGCCATCAATGCCTCCGGTCTGACGCCGACGGCCTCGCGCGAACAGTTGTTCAGTGATGACGCTTTGTTGGCCACCCAAGAAGCCTTGGCCGTTCAATTGCGCAACTGGGTGATCGACACCCTGCAAGCCGATTCCCAGTTGGCCAAAGAGTTTGTCCATACCCACCACTTGGCGCTGCGCTCCTTGGCTTTGACCGACGACGCCGTCCTTGATCTGGCCGCCGAAGTGCTGCCCTTTGAGACAACAGACGGCATCCATACGCTGCGCGAGGTTTTGGACGCCAGTGGTGAAGTGGTTTATTCCGATTCGGTCGAGGAGTTTCGCCGTGTCGGGCCGGTGGCCCGGTCGCAGGGTTTCATGCTGGTCAACGCCGGCTACGTCTACGACTCGGACTTCATGGCCAAGCTGGCCAAGCGCCCCGGTTGGTCGCTGCGGCCCTTGTCGGTCCAGGACATCGCCCAAGTGCTCCAGCCGGTCGAGCCGATGCGCGAGTTGGAGGTGATGGATCAATTGGAGCAAGCCAGTCGCATTCTGGAGGACATGGCGATCAAACCGGTGTTGCGCTCCTACGAGCCGGATGTCCTGCCGGCGATGATCCTGGATGACAGCAATCAGGCCCATCGACCGTCGCAAGACGAAGGCGGCGATGATGATGACGATGTCTGGGCCGATGTGCTTGATGAGTTCGCCGAAGAGCAATCGACCAGCCGGGAGCTGATCCTCAACGACGCCAACCAGACCGTGCAACGGTTGTTGGCCTTGCCGGCCGATCAGGACTATTTCCGGGCCGGTGTCCAGTCAATGTATGTGTCGGCCTTGTTGCTGGCGGGGGAGCCGTTGCGGGCCGCTGAAGCCCGCCTGATGAACGATTCGTTGGCGACCTTCTTGCGGCTCGGGCAGTCCGGTTCATCGGGAGGTGGTTTTGGCGCGCTCGATTCCTGA
>JAITVZ010000008.1 GCA_031285505.1 Propionibacteriaceae bacterium | reverse complement strand
AAATCATCAAAACCGGCTACCGGCGACAACTCAAACAACTCGCCGACACAATACGACTCATCGTCAGACTCACACTCTTCAACCAAACCAGCTATGCAGGCAGTTACGAATAAGGTTCTGAATATATCTCCGTGCTCGCCAAGTTGCCGCATTGCTGTGAGTTCCGTGTCGTGATCAATTGTCGTGACTTGGCACTGACCGCAATGGTAACTGTCTCGTAAGAAGAATGAAACACCTCCGGATATGCTGACATCCTGGTTTGGAAAAACATCTCTAGAGTCCAAATAGTCAAATAAGTAGGCGATATGTGGGTCCGCCAGCATCTCCTTCCGGAATTCATCCAATCCTTTCCCGCCTGTATACCATCTTGCAGGGGTGATCAGACATATGATTCTGGGATCCAGCTGCTTCGCTGCTTCAACAAACAGATGATACAAGGGAGGGTTTGACCGACTATCTCCTTCGCCGACTCCCATCTCCTGATACGGCGGATTGCCAATCACCACGTCAAATTTCACGTCATCTCCATAGATTTGTCGTAACGCCACTTGGCTGGACACCGCGCCGCGTTTGGCATCCGGTGTCAGATCATGCTTGGCCAGGCCGAAGCTGCGCAGGGCCGGATCGGTTGACGCATGGGCGCTGGCGCCCAATGCCGTGTCAGTCGTATGTCCCTGGTGGGCCGCAGTCAGCGTCGTGCCGGCAGGGACCATCCCAACACTGCCTTTTAGAATTGAAGGCGCATCCGTGCCTCCCATGAACCCGAACAGATACTCTCGAGCGATCCGGTAAATGATCTCGGCTGGGGCCAAGCCGAAGACCTGGCGGGTGATGATATGACGGATCCGTTCATCACGGTTGGGGATGGCCGCGACCAGCCCATGATTGAGTCGCTTGATGATCTCGGCTAGATACAACCCAGACTTGCAGTACAGGTCGATGAAGCGGCGTTCCAGGTCGGTGAAGACGCCCGGATCCTCGGCCGCCAAGGTGTCGACCATGCGCCGCACCACCCCTCTGGGGGTGAAGATTTGATTGGTCTTCTGCGGCGGGATGTAGTCGAAAATATCCTCAGTCTGAGCCTCGTCGAAGTAGTCAGCCAATCGTTGTTTCAAGGCCAGGAACTCGTTGATCGACTGATCGAAAACCGGCTCATCGAACAAGTGCCCTTGGAACTGTTTGGTCTCGCCGCTGGCCTCATCGACGTAAGGCCCGCCGTCGCGCAGGAAGCGGAACTGCTCAAGCGAAATGCTGGTCACCTCGCGGAAAACGTCATCGGGCACGTAGGCGTCGAAGTTGGCCAGGGTCAGCGGCCCGTGCGCGGACACCAGGGCTGGATCGGACCCGTAGGCCATGATGAAACTGGGGATGGTGCGGCTGAATCCACGGAGCCGATCCCGCACCTCAACCTCGATCGCCGCCATCTCGCGCTTCAACGCTCGCTGAGATTGTTCGCGAATCGCTGACTGCCGGGCCTCCTCGGTGAAACGTGCCACTTCATCAACCAACTCTTGGCGCTGCCGCAGCAGTAATTCATTGAGATTGGTCTGGAACCTGGTGGCCTCATCGGCCAGCTCCGTTTCGGTGGCGGCGCAGTTCAAGTTCTCCCGATATTGATCCCGCAGGCGGGTGAGTTCGGTGTCGTGGCTCAACTCCACCTGGTGAACCTGGTCGAACACCTGCTTGTGAATGGTGGCCGTCACCTTGTCGCGATCGCTGGCGCTGACCTTGGGGAATTGACTCTTCAGATCATCCAAGCTGGGGGCGCTGATCTGCGCCACCTCGGTGGCCACCTCGTTGGCCCGATCCCGGCGCTCAGCCGGGCTGACTGTGGGGATGCTGGCTGTGCTTTGGAAGATGGCAGCGGTCTTGGATTGGTCGCCGAGATCGCCATCGCCTGGCAGTCCGAAGATCGCGTCGGTCTTGCAGGCGTCGACCAACGGCACATCGCCGAAGGCGGTGGCGACAATCTGGGAAGAGTCGATCTTTTTCTGGCCGAAGATGGCGTCAGTGCGGTTGATGATGATCTCGTGGGTGACCTCTGGATTGCCGTGTGAATCGAGGTCTACCCCGGGAATATCGTGCGGCAAGGAGCCGTTCTTGGCGGAGCCTTTCGTCTCCTTGACCGGCTTGACCTGTTCGAGGATCGACTGGACCACACCGGGGGCGCTGAAGACATTGCCGATGTTGCTGAAGAGGAAATTGGACATGAACCCGCGCCGCACCACCTCGGTGACCTTGAGGTGGCGGGGCATGGCCAGTACCTGGGCGGCGTCGAGCAGTTCCATCCGGCCTTGATCGTCCTCGGCGATCACCGGCAGGAAGTTTAGTAACTGTCTCACGTTGTCCTGGCGATCGCCGACTGTGCCCCGCCGGCCGCTGGTGCCGGAGCGCAGGTCATTGGCGAACTCGTCGAACAGCAGTAGGGTGCGTTCGGGAGCGAAGTCAAAGACATAGGCATTGGCCTTGCGGATCAGTGTTGCTGAGCCATCCGCCCCGGTGATAGTGAACTGATATGGGTTCTGAGCCCGGAAGGCCGCCTGCATGTAGCGCTCGGGTGATTTGATGCTCGACAGCATCAGCACCGCCGACCACTCAGGAATGGTCACGCCCGTCGTCAGCTGCCCTACCGACAAGGTAATGGTCTTGTCATGATCGGCGATGGCGGCACGCACCTTGTTGAGTGACTTGTCGTTGGCGGTGTATTCGTCGGCTTCCGCCAGAGCGAGATCGTCATCGGCTAGCAGTTTCTTGCCATCACCGGCCGCCAGCACTATCTCGTATTCGCCAAACACCGGATGTTCTTTCAAGAGCTTGGCCAAGGCTTTGGCCGAAGCCACTCGGTCCAACAGCCAGAAACTGTGTTTCAGCTCGTCACGCAGCTCTTGGGTGGAGAAAGGGAACTTGTCGTTGCTGGTCAGGCGATCGAGAAAGATACGGACGTCAGCCTCATGCTCGAACTGCCCCGAATCTTTGACGGCGAAGAACTCTCCCAGATCGAAGAACCACGGAATCTCCTCATCACCGATCGCCGCGCCCTGATTCACTTGATCGGTCATCATCGTCGACAACTGATAGGTGTAGAGGTTCAGTACCGGTAGGTCTTCGTAGGGGTTGTGTGACGCTCGCTGGTAGTCCCAATCACGTTTGGCGGTCTGCTCGTCTTCGTAACCCCAGGTGAACACCTGATCAGCAGCGAACTTGTCGTTGGCGATGGCCTTGAATGGCGTTCCCGACAGGTACAGGCTCGCCTCCGTCTTGATCTGACGCAGGGCTTGATCAGTCTTGAAGGTGTCGACGCCCTCGTGGGCCTCGTCGATGATCAAGAGGTCCCAGTGGAGGGCGGCCACCCAGGCGAGTTTGGCGAAGTCCCCGCCGAATGACTGACTGCCCTTAAGGTCTTGCAGGCTGATGAAAGCGATCATCCGCAACTGCTCGTCTTGCTTGTTCGCCGCGCGGAACTCGTCGCGGGTCAAGCTGGGCCGGTCGGCTAGTGAATCGGTGGTGCTGACGAAACGGTAATCGCTCTGCCAGGCGATGAAGCGCTCGAAATCGTCATACCAGGAGTTGGCGATGGCTGGCCGATTGGTGATGATCAGCACCTGCCGGGCGTCGAGACGCCTCGCCAAATCGTACGCGGTCAGAGTCTTGCCGAAGCGGGGCTTGGCGTTCCACAGGAACTGGGAGCCGCTGGGGTGGGAGCCAAAATAAGCCAGGGTTTGGCCGACGGCATCCGCTTGCTCGGCGCGCAAGCGGTATTCCGCATGGTCATCGACTTGAGCCTGATCGTATTTATGGAATACGAAATCCTGGAAGTCGCTTTCCGACGCTCGGACATCGGGGTCATAGTCAAACCACTCGCTACCTTCTTCGCGGGTGCGTCCTTTGAAGCGGACCAGATAGCGGTGAAACTCATGATCGGTGAAGTAGCGGCCGTCATCTATGAAACGAGCCGGGTGGTCCCAGAGTTTCGATTGATCGATGATCAGCTGGCTGGCTTGCTCTTTGATGCGCTCCTCAGCTGTCCGCGTGGTGTCGCCGATCTTCACCCAGTTGCGGTATTTGCCGATATCGGCGGTCGTCCAGGCGTAGATCTTTCGCTCGACGAGCTCGGTGACGCGGATTCTGGGAGCAGTCATTCCTGGGTTTCCTTCCACACTTCGACGTACGGGCAGGGTTGGTAGCGGATCGCCGGTGTGGCAACGACACTGAATAGGCTCGGGGTGTCAGACGCCGCAAAACTGCCGGCGAAATCGAATAGGACACGCTGGACTTGGCTGGGGTGCTCGGCGATTCTCGACCACTGGGACAGAATGATCGGGCCACCCCGATCATCGCGACGAGTTAACGTGTTGCCCTGAACCAGGTTGGCTTTGATGATCAGGTCAGCTGACTTTAGAAAGGCTGAGTCGGGGCGGGGTCGCCGGCCGTGCTGGGCCTTGGCGGCGTCGATCAACAGTGCCAAGACGCGCCGATGGGCGTCAGCCAGATTGTCGCGCAATAGCTCGATGCCGTAGACGCTGCACATTGCCCGCAAAACCGAGGTGTTCCAGGACCGCCCGCCTTCCCGGATGGCCGCCAGTTTGCGTGTCAGGATGGCCGCCACGAAGTTGCCATCGCCCATGGCCGGTTCAAGGAAAGTGGCGTCGATGTCGGCCGCCAGCTCGGGCAAACGGCCAACGCTCAGCATCAGATCGACCATCCAGGCCGGGGTGAAGACCTCGCCGTGAAGCTGGACGCGCCGCTTCGATTTGATCAGTGGGGATGGAGCGCCTTGGCCGCGGGCTGGTATGGGTGTACAGCGGGCTGGAGCGGATTCTCCAGGGGAGGGAGTGGATGCGCCTGGGGCAGGTACTGGGGTTGGGGCGCCTGTGGCGCTGGCCGGTAGTGGTGTGCCAGTGGTGCTGTCGGTCTGGGCCAGGGAGTCTGCATTATTGCGCGGGGTTGTCGTATCTGGGGTCTTGGCCGGAGTCGGTGAGGCGCCGAGGGTCGTGCTCGAGGTCCCACTGGCCAGGCTTGATGAGTCCGCACTATTGTGCGGGAGGCGTTTGCCTAGAGCAGGGCTCTGATTAAGCTTGCTTGCTTGCTTGCTTGCTTGCTTGCTTGCTTGCTTGCTTGCTTGCTTGCTTGCTTGCGGCGGTGCGCGGCGGGGCAGTGGTGGCAAGCATGAGCATCAGTCTAAGGGACGGCGGGGACAGTTTTCGGCCTCACCCGGCCAACCAGTCCATCAGCCCGGGCACGCAGGCCTCAATCACGGTCAAGGTGTCTTCGAAGCCGGCCGGACCGCCATACCATGGGTCGTCGATCGGCGCCCAAGGCGCGGCGTCTGGGTCGAAGCGGGTCAGCATCGCCAGGTTGTCAGCCTCAGGGGCCAAGCGGCGCAGATGCTCCAACTGGTGGCGCTCCATCACCGCCACCAAAGCTGCCGCCTCGATCTCATCGCTGGTGATCTGGTGGGCCCGATGTCCACCAATGCGATAGCCATGGGCAGCCAACACCTTGCTGGCCCGCGGGTCGATGCCGTGGCCGATCTCCTCGCGGCTGGTCGCCGCCGAGCTGAAAATCACATCAGTGATTCCATGGCGCTGGGCCCAGCCTTCGGCCACCCGCTCGGCCATCGGACTTCTACAAATATTGCCGTGGCACACGAACACAACTGATCTTGTTTTATTTGAGGCAGCGGTCATGGCCTCAGCTTGGCATTGGTCGAATGCGGCGGCAAGTGGGGACCATGGCGTCATGGGACAGCCCGTGGCATGGAGCACGTCCATAGGCAGTCAAGGCTCGGTGTGGCCTCAACTGACATAACATCTGGCGAGCAATCACCATTGCCGGTTGGACCAACGTTGGGCCAGCCAGCTGGCGAGCAGGCACTATTGGCTGATTCCGCACGTGGGCTGGCAAGTCACCGGTCGGCATCAGCAGATGGCTGGGTTGCCGATAGCCGACCTCGGCCCCATGTTCATCAAGGCATAGTCATGACCAAAGAATCTCGAACTCCGCCTATCACGCCGCGAGCCGCTCAGTATGACAAGATGTCTGGTGGATGTCGTATAAGGAAAAGCAGGGGGGATCCGACATGTCAGGTCTGAGGTGCGGCGCCATGCATCCCTATATCTGGCAACAGGTCGACTTGGCGGTCGACCTGTCCTGGCACCCGCTAGAAGATCCAGCCGAGCCACTTGGCAGCAAGGAGAAGCAGTGGATGCAGCACGCCACCAATCCCGATGACCGATGGCTGTTGAAACTGTCTCGCCCGGGTAGCGGCGAATGGTGGGCAGAGTGTCTCGTGCATCCGTTGGCTTGTCTGATTGGCGTTCCCTCGGCTTGTGTTCTGCCTGCCATCACCGAGAGTGGTCGTGCTGCCATGCTGTCGCGGTCGGTGCTGAGGGATGGCGAGCGGTTGGAGCACGGCAAGGATATCCTGTCGAGGGCCTTGGGCAGTCGATATGACGCATCGATTGGAGACAATAACCCTGAATACACGGTCTCAAATATCTTTGCCTGCCTGAATGATGCCGTTGACCGGAGCACATCACCTGCAGGCTTGACGGCTGTGGAAACCATGGCCGGTTACCTGATGCTAGATGCGTGGGTGTCGGCCACAGATCGGCATCACGATAACTGGGCTGTGGCCACTCATACTTCAGGGAGCCGACGCTTGGCCGAATCTTATGATCATGGATCAGCGTTGGGGTTTTCTTTGAGTCAGGACGACGTCAGCGGGTTTGGAGAGGTGGCGGCAGTCCGGCACTGGGCGGGTAAGGGGCGGTCCCACTACTACGGAAAGCCGTCGATGGCGGCGGTAGCTGCGGAAGCTCTGAGCCTCGTGGGTATCGAAGCGCGGCAGTACTGGCTGGCCCGCCTTGACGCTGCAACCGATTGGCGAGCGAATGAGGTCTTGACCTGTGTTCCCGAAGCAATACTGTCACCGGAGCGTCGTAGATTTATACTGAACCTGCTGAACATTAACCGGGAGATGATCCATGAGTGTCTCGCTTGCGCCAAGTGCGCGTAAGCCACGAGCTTATCTGGCGCCACACTGCCTGCGACTGATCTGGCAAAACCCAGCAACGCGTCAGTTCATCGCGGTTGGGCGCTTCACTGATCTTGATGAACGCGGTGGCTACGTGTTCGAGTACCTGCCCGGGGCAGAGAAAAGTGGCCTGGTGCCGTTGGTGGAATTCCCAGATTTCAACGTGCCGTATGTTTCGTCGGCTTTGCCGGCCTTCTTCGCAAACCGGGTGATGTCCAGGCGTCGCCCCGGTTATGAGGAATATGTCAGCTGGCTAGGGCTACAGGCGTTGGCCACTCCCATGGAGGTCCTCGCCCGGACGGGTGGTCCTCGGGCCACGGACACTTTCCATCTAGTTTATGAACCCGAAGAGCGTGATGGGGTTCGCGAGAGCCGATTCTTTGTGTCTGGTATCTCTCATGTCAAGGGTGCTAGTGATCTGATCACCCCGACTTTGGTTGGACAGGTGTTGACCATGCGCGATGATACGCACAATCCCGTCAACGCTCGCGCCATCCTGATCGACAGCATGACCGATCAGCCCATTGGGTGGGTTCCTGATTGGCTGGTTGATGAGGTGCATCAGTTGCGGCGCGAGGGAACCGTGGAATTGGTGGCTGATCAGGTGAATCCGTCCGCTCCGCCGTATTTGAGGTTGCTATGCCGTCTTTCGGCAAGGCGGCCAGGAACGCCTCAGCGGTCATAGTTGACTGGCGAACAAGCATCATTCACCCCCAGGGTCTCAGCGCCCAGCTCCCGTGTCTTTCGCCTTGAGGCCTTGATCATTCGCTAGTATCACAGCGTGAATGTCCCACCACCGATGATGCGCTCGCGTGCCGCTGCACTGACAACTGAAGGCTTCCTCCAGCTGAGCCGACGCAGCGATCTCTCTCTCTCTCTCTCTCTCGGCTAGGCTGTCGGCTTAGTCTGATTACGCTGGTCGCACACCATGGCGGTGGGCGATGAGCGACACGGGGATCGACGCTGGCGTTGGGCGCAGTACCTTTGAGCAGGTTCTGGATGCCATTGAGGCCAAGCTGCCAGCCCAGGTACGAGGCGGAGCCAGGGCCCGGGGCACGGCCTTCGAGCAGGCCGCCAAGTTCTTCCTGGAGAAAGATCCGGCCTGGAAAACGCAGTTACACCGGGTCTGGATGTGGTCTGACCAGGACAATCCACTGAATCCACCGGACCATCGCCGCCAAGACACGGGGATCGACCTGGTGGCCCAGGGCTTTGACGGGGCTTATTGGGCAGTGCAATGCAAGTATCTGGCCTCCGACAAGATCGATGCCAAGAGCATCGCTACCTTCTTCACGACTGCTCATGCGCTGCGCGACGAGGCGGGCGGGCACCAGATCACGAATGGCCATTACATCGTCTTCTCGACCGCCGACTGCTTCACCAGTAACTTCAAAACCAGCGCCGATTCATACGGCTGTGTTTTCGTGTCGAAAGATGAGCTGTCCGACTCCACAGTCGACTGGTCGGCGTTCTTGGGCGAAGCTCCCCACCGGAAGTTTGCGCCTTTCAAGCACCAAGCCCGCGCCATTGAAGCCTGTCGGAGCGGCTTTGCTGACCATGATCGCGGCAAGTTGATCATGGCCTGTGGCACCGGCAAGACCTTGACGTCCTTGCGGTTGGCCGAACAAATGGCCCAGTTCGCGGAAGTGGCAGCCGATGGTGCTGACCCAAGACCCTTCCGCGTGCTGTTTCTGGCTCCATCGATCGCTTTGGTGTCGCAGACCTTTCGTTCCTGGGTCAGCCAGGCCAAAGAGCCGATAGCCAGTTACATTGTCTGCTCCGATGAAACGGCCAATCGGCGCGGTGACGAGGCCGATTCATTCACCACCACCCGCTTGGATGTGCCGTTTCCGACGACCACCAATCCCGATCAGTTGCTCAGGAACTGGCGGGCCGGCCAGAGCAGTCAGACGGCTGGACTGTCGGTGATCTTTGCTACGTACCAGTCGATCGAGGTCGTCGCGGCGGCTCAGCGCCGGGGGCTCGACCGTTTCGATCTGGTGATTTGCGACGAGGCCCACCGCACCGCCGGGTCGTCAAAGCGTGGCGAGGAGTCGGCTTTCCAGCTGGTCCATGACCAGGACAAGATCCTCGCTGACAAGCGCCTTTATATGACGGCCACGCCTCGCATCTTCTCCTCCAAGGCTGCTGAGGATGCCAAGAAGGCCGATGTGCTGGCCTATTCGATGGATGATGAGGCCATTTTCGGGCCGGAGTTCCATCGTTTGAGTTTTGGCGAGTCGGTGGCCGCTGGCATCCTGACCGATTACAAGGTGCTGGTGCTGGCGGTCGGCGCCGGGCAGATTTCTGACCTGGGGTCGGCCTTGGCTGAAGCCTCGCCTCAGCTTCAGGAGCGCCGCCAGACTTTGGAGCGGGATTACAAGAAGTCGCGCAGCCCACAGAAGGAGGCCCGTTTCCGCAACGAACAGGAGGCGCTGGCCAGGCAGGCCGAATCCTTCGCCGGCAAAATCGTCGGAACTTGGAACGGTTTGCTGACCAAGGGCGTTCATGCCGATGGCGCCGATATCGACACCGGGTTGGGCGACAAGGTCCAGGTGCATTTGCTGGCTGACCATGAGTTGCCTGGGCCGCCAGGCTCCTCGGACAGGTCACAGACACCGGTCGAGCGAGCCATCGCCTTCACCAGCCGAATCGCCGATTCCAAGGCGGTGGCCGAGGGGTTCGGCGAGGTGGTCGAACGCTATGTCCGGGACAGCCTGGGGCGACCCGAACGGATCGAGGGCGAGCTGGCGGTGACGGTCCATCATGTTGACGGCTCAATGTCGGCGGACAGCCGCAACCGCTTGTTGCGTTGGTTGGCCGGTCCAGTCGATCCAGGAACAGCCAAGATGCTGTCGAACGCCAAGTGCCTGACCGAGGGCGTTGATTTGCCAACCTTGGACGCGGTGGTCTTCTTTCAGCCGCGCAGGTCGATGGTCGATATCGTCCAAGCGGTCGGGCGGGTGATGCGCAAGGCTGTCGGCAAGCAGTATGGCTACATTATCTTGCCGGTGATCGTCCCTTGGGGGGCCACCGAGGAATCGATTCTGGCCAGTTCTGATTTCGCCACCGTCTGGGACACGATCAAGGCGATCCGCTCTCATGACGAGCGGCTCGACGCCCAGATCAACACCCTCAGCCTCAGGCTGCAAACCAAGGCCAAGAAGGCGAAGCATCGGCAGAACCAGCCCAGCCGCAAGGATTTCGGCGATCAAGCCGGGCCAGATGGCCAGCCGCTCGACCCCGGGTCATCCAGCGGTCGCAGTGTTCATGATGTCCAGGATCAATTGGGTTTCAATGAGACCGTCTCGGCCTCTTTCCAGGCCAAGCTGGTCAAGCAGTGTGGCGACACTGCCTATTGGGACGACTGGGTCGGCTCAATCTCGGCCATCGCCACCAAGACCCGGGCCATTATCGATGCCTTGCTGGCTGGAGACACCCAGGCGACAATGAGCCTGGCCGACCTGCTCGGTGATCAGGCTGTGACCGAGTTGGTGCCCCAGATCCAAGCCATGTTCAATGATTTCCATGCTGAGCTGGTTAAAACGCTCAACCCGTCGGTCAGCGCGGATGATGCCCGGGGAATGATCGCCCAACAGCTGTTGACTGGGCCGATCTTCGATGCCCTTTTCGCTGAGCAGCGTGACCCGCAGGGCCGCAGCTTCGCCGAGCTCAACCCGGTGTCGGTGGCCCTCGAACCTTTGTCGCAGGTGTTGCGTCCACTGATCGCCCGGCTTGATGCCAAGAAAGAGTTGGAATCCTTTTATCAGCAGGTGCGCATCTCGGCCCAGGCGGTCAGCCGTGACGCCGACGCTCGCCAGCAGTTGATCAAGAATCTCTATGAATCCTTCTTCCGGCAGGCCTTCAAGCAGGACGCTGAGCGGCTGGGCATCGTCTACACGCCCCAAGAAGTGGTCAAATTCATTCTCAGTGGTGTCGACGTGCTGGTGGCCGAGCATTTCGGCAAGCGCTTGTCCAGCCCGGGGGTGACTGTGCTCGACCCCTTCACCGGCACCGGCACCTTCATCGTCGAGTTGATTCGCGGCTACATCCATGGCGCTGACTTGGAGCACAAGTATCGCCACGAGATCTTCGCCAATGAATTGATGCTGCTGGCCTATTACATCGCCATGGTCAACATCGAGTCGGCCTATCAGGAGCGGCGACGACTCCTCGACGGTGCGTCCCCCGATCTGGCCCTGGACCTGAGCTACCTGCCGTTCCCCGGCGGTGTCCTGACCGACACTTTCCAGATCAGTGAATGGAAAGCCTGGGCCGATGCCTTGGTGTTTGGGGCCAACAATGCCCGCATTCAACGCGAGAACGATGCTGACATCACCGTCATTGTCGGCAATCCGCCTTATTCATCCGGCCAAAAGTCGGGCAATGACAATAATCCCAACTTGGCCTATCGTGATTTGGACAGCACGATCGCCCAGAGTTATGTCGCCGGCACCTCAGCCACCAACAAGAATGCCCTCTATGACTCTTACATCCGGGCCTTCCGCTGGGCGTCGAATCGCCTGGCGGACAATCCCGATGGCAAGGGCATCATCGGTTTTGTCTCCGGCGGCGGTTGGATCGACAACACCGCCTTCAACGGTTTCCGCAAGTCGTTGGTGGGGGAGTTCACTGATGTTTATGTGATCAATCTGAAGGGCAACAAGGAGTTTCGGCGTTTGACGAAGGAGGAGTTGTCTCGCCAAGGAGACAACATCTTCGGTTCAGGTTCGAAGTCGCCGATCGCCATCACCTTCCTGGTGCGCGACCCGACGGCGACCCGCCCTGGCACAGTCCACTACCTCGACATCGGCGATTATCTCAGCCGCAGCGACAAGTTGGCCCGGCTGTCGGATTGGGCCGAGGATGGCGACCTGGCTGGACTGTTCGGCTCCGCTGATATCGCGGCTGATCTACCCCGCTGGCAGACGCTGATCCCAGATGCCCACGGTGACTGGATCAATCAGCGTGACGATTCCTTCTATCGCTTCGCTCCGCTGGGTTTGGAGAAGCTGAAGGAGCCGATGGGGGTTTTCGCCACGTATTCACGTGGTTTGGCAACAGGTCGTGACCAGTACTCCTACTCCTTCTCGGCGGCCCAACTGTCCAGCCAGATGCGTCGCCTGATCGCCACCTATGACTCTGAGTTGGCTCGCTGGCAGGCGGCCGGCAAGCCAGACAAGCCGGAGGATTTCGTGCTGCCCAACAATGGCGCCAACATCAAATGGAATCACTCACTCTTCCAGCAGCTGACCCGCGGTACGACGATTCGCTTCGACCGGGGCTTCTTGGTAGAGGCCAGCTACCGACCCTTCACCAAACGCTGGCTCTACTATGACCCCCGCCTGATTGAGAGGATGTATCGCAATGCGCTGCTCTTCCCTCTGGAGTTGATACGGGCAGGGTCGGGGGCTCCGGTTGCAAGGCCTGTCAATAGTGGCAGTGAGGGGGCAACCGGCTCGGGGCTGGGGCTGTCGCTGCGCGCCGACAGTGTCAATGGACTGGGCGGCGGTGTGGTCAATCGGGTGATCATGACCCCCGGTAAATCGAATCAGGGGCCCTCTTTCTTCATCAGTGAAGATCTGGTTGACCTTAATGCGATGAATGCGGGCGCCCAGTGCTTCCCCCTCTATCACTATGAGCGGCTCGACACGGCTGATGGCCAGCTCGACTTTGGTGCCTCCAGCGCCTTGGCCCCTGTTGATGTGGAGATTGTCGCTGACGATGGCCACCGCTTCATCCGCCACTTGGCGATAACCGACCAGGCCCTGGCTGTCTTCAGCGCCGCCTACCCAAATGAGCCCTTGCTCCAGGGCGATGTCGCCACCGCCAAGGAGTCGATCTTCTATTATGCCTACGGCCTGCTCAATGCCCCGGAGTATCAGCGCCGCTTCGACACCACCTTGCGCAAGGAGCTACCGCGATTACCGCTGGCGGCGGATTTCACCGCCTTCGCCGCGACCGGCCGGGCTTTGGCCGACCTCCACTGTGGCTACGAGCGACTCCCGGCCTGGCCGACCATCGTCGAGGACTGGTCGCCGGGCAGCCGTCAGCTGGGTGAGATCAGCAAGCTCCAGTTCGGGCAAGCCGCCAAGACCTTCGACAATCCCAAGGGCGAGGACCGCAGCGTCATCGTCGTCAACCAGCGGCTGACACTCAAGGGTATTCCCCTGGCGGCTTATGGTTTTTCGGTCTCGGGCCGCAGCCCGATCGACTGGCTGCTGGAT